>JANYFA010000138.1 GCA_025362895.1 Sphingomonadaceae bacterium
CGTCAAATCCCCACGGATCGCCTCAAGAGCAACCTTGGCCTTGAAATCAGCCGAATACCGCTTTCTCGTCGTCTTCATTCCCGTCCGTCCTTCACGTCGGGAGTAGCTTAATACCCTGTCCAGTTTTCCGGGACCACCTCACACATCCGAGAATAGCGACTTCTCTGCCTTTGATCGGCGGCGTCGCCGGAGCCATCGTTCTGGGGATATTTGTTGCGAGGAACCAAAGGCGAAGTCTGATTGCGAGCGTCATGTTGGGTTTTGCCGCAGGCGTCGCTGCACTGTTGTTTTCTCTTGGCGGCGTCCTCAACCTACTCGGGTCCTGACGGCGGATGCTCGACCATCCTGTGCCGCGAGGCCATCGGCAATAGTCATAGCGGACGGACCGCTTCCCACCCCATTGCTGCCGTGTCCCGGCTGGAAGGATTACCCTATGAACCGGCGTGAAGTCATGGCCGGCGCAGCGGGGCTCGGGCTGGGGCAACTCGCCCCCGCGCGTGTCGAAGCGGCGGGGCTCATTGTCGACGACGCCGTGCCGACGCTCACGTGGCCGGAGATCGGCAACGACTGGACCGACGGCCTGCCGGTGGCGAACGGCACGCTCGGCGCGATGGTCTGGTCCCGTGGCGGTGCCGTCGTCGTGTCGCTCGATCGAGGCGACGTCTGGGATCTCCGTCCGATTCCCGAGTTCGAGGAGCGCGGGTTCACCTACGCCAACCTGATGCGGCTCCGCCTCGCGCGCGACACGGCCGAGATCGCCCGCCTGTTCGAGACACCGTTCCACACCGCTGGCGCGGGGAAGCTGCCGATCGGGCGGCTGCAGTTCGGCGTCGCGCCGGCCGACGTTAGCGGCACCCGCCTCCACCTTGGGCGCGGGCGGGCGGAAGTCATCCTGCGGGATGGGACCACGATCGTTGTATGGATCGCGGCTGACCGGCCGCTTGGAGTGGTGAGGATCAGCGGCGCGTCGGCGGCGACGATCGCGGCCGCCATCCGCGTCGAGGCCCCGGCATTCGGCGGCCCGGCGACGCCGGTCAAAAGCCCGTCGCCGCTCGACTACGGCGGCGCGCAGGCACTTGGCTACGGCGCGCCGCTTGACGTGTCGGGCCCGGGCTACGCTAGCGGCACGACGGGAACTGCGTTCGCGGTCGCGTGCCGAACGGTCGTGACGACGCCCCGCGACGCGACGGTCGCGTGGACGGTGACGTCCGCATCGACGCCGGCCGGAGCCGCGCGCGCGGCGGAACGAGCGGTCGGCGAGCAAACGGTCGCGTCGCTGGCGGAGGCCGAGGTGGCCCACGCGCGGTGGTGGCGCGACTTCTGGCATGCAACCCACGTCGCGACGGGGGAGCCCGGGCAGGAGCGGCGCTGGCAGCTGTCGACCTACCACCTCGGCGCGGCGGCGCGCGCTGGCGGGCCGCCGGTGCCGCTGCAATCGCCTTGGACGTGGGACAACGGGCGGTTGCCGGCGTGGAAGGGCGACTATCACCACGACCTCAACACGCAGATGACCTACTGGCCGGTCTATGCCGGCAACCGGCCCGAGGTGTCGCGCAATCTTATCGACTGGCTGTGGGCGACAAAGCCCGAGTGCGAGGCGTTCGCCCGCAGCTTCTTCGGCGCGCCCGGACTCGTCCTGCCGGGGACCGCCGACATCCGCAACCGGCCGCTCGGGGGATGGGCGGCGTACAGCTTCTTCCACACCACCGGCGCGTGGCTGCTCCATCACTTCGAGTTGCACTGGCGCTACTTCGGTGATCCGGCGTTCCTGCGCGAGCGGGCGTGGCCCTATGCGGCGGGAATCACGCGCTTCCTCGACGCGGTCCTCGCCGAGCGTCCGGGGCGCACGGGCCTGTTCCTGCCGGCGAACATTTCCCCGGAAGTCAACGACAACAAGCTCGAGTCGTGGTTCGGCGAATGGACCAACTTCGATCTCGCGCTGGTCCGCTACGCCTACACCGCCAGCGCGCGGATGGCGGACGCGCTCGGGCTCGGTGGCGACGCCATCCGGCTGAGAGGGACGCTCGCGCGCCTGCCCGACTTCGCGCGGGACGACGAGGGCGGCTTCGCCTTTGCTCCCGGCGTTCCGTACGCGGCGAGCCACCGCCATTTCTCGCACATGCTCGCTTTCTACCCGCTCGGCCTGCTCGATCCGGCGACCGACCCCACCGCGCGGCGGGCGCTCGACGCGTCGCTAGCGCGGCTCGAACGGCACGGAACGAAGCTGTGGATGGGCTACAGCTTCGCGTGGCTGGCTTCGCTTTACGCGATAGCCGGGCGCGGCCCGGACGCGGCCCGGACGCGGCCAAGGCACTCTCGACGTTCGAAGAGGGCTTCTCTGGCCGCAACGGCTTCCATATCAACGGCGACCGGTCGGGGCGGGGGATCACCGCCTTTCCGGGGCGGCTTTACACGCTCGACGGCGGCAGCGCGGCGCTTGCGGCGGTGCAGGAGACGCTGCTGCAGAGCACCGACGACAGCATCCGGCTGTTCCCGGCCGTGCTGCCCGGGGCGTCGGCGCGCTTCGAGCGGCTGCGCGCGCGCGGCGGCGCGGATGTGTCGGCAACGCTTACCGGGGGCCGAGTCACCGGCGTCCGCATCGCCGGCGGGAGGGGGGCGGTGACGCTGACCGGGCCCGGCATCATGCCGCAGCGCATCGTCTTGTCGCCGAGCTCCCCGTTCGTCATCGCTTGACCAGCACCCTGCAGCGGAGCCGACGAATGTTGTTACTCATAGCCGCGTTCAGCGCTCTGGCGGTTGCCGCCCACGCCGAACCGCTGCCGGCCATCGACGTCGCGCACATGAACGTCGTCGCCACCGTCAGCCCGAGGTTCCAGTCTTACAACATCGAAATGGCGGAGATCACCGGCGCGAAGTTCTGGTGCCCGTACGGCGACGGCGCGTCGGCGACCGACCGCTACGCACTGCACCACGGTGGCGTGTTCGTGTCCACCTCTGATCGACACGATTTGATCCCTGATATCATCCAATTACTTACCTGTTTTCCGCAATTAGTTCGCTGTTCCGAGGCATAGGGAAAATGACGGCTAAGTCACAGTAAAAGAAATTAATCTTGGGCATTTTGCAGCTGCAATAGCCGAAAAATGATGATTTTCCCCGTAACTTCCCAGATAACAGCGAAAATCAGCGCGAGACGCGTTCGCTGCGGACTGCGTCGCGCACCACTTGGACGGGCGTGAGGAATGACAAACGTGAACCCGCCCATCGCCAACGACAACGTCTTCGCCTTGTTCGCCGCGGCGGCGACGGCGAACCCTGACCGCGCGTTCCTCATTGTCGACCGGGAGCCCCTGCTAACCTATGGCGCGATGCTGGTGGCAACAGCGCGCGCGGGGGCGTGGCTACGCTCGATCGGCATTAGTCAGGGCGCCCGGGTGCTTGTGCAGGTCGACAAGTCGCCCGCCGCCGTAATCTTATACCTCGCCTGCCTGCGCGCCGGCGGCGTCTTCGTCCCGCTAAACACCGCCTATCAAGCCGCCGAACTCGCCTATTTTCTCGCCGATTGCGAACCCGCATTGTTCGTGACGAGCCCCGGACTGGCGGGGGAGGCGGTCGCCTTCGACGGCGCGCGGGTATCGCTGCCGGACGATCTCGCCGCTGCGCCATGGGCCGCGCCATCCGCCGTGACCGACGCCCACATCGCTGCGGCCACTGCCAATCGCGACGACCCCGCCGCCATTCTGTACACCTCGGGAACGACGGGGCGGTCGAAGGGCGCGATCCTGACGCACGGCAATCTGGCGTCTAACGTCACCGTGCTCGGCCGCGCGTGGCACTGGCGCGACGACGACGTGTTGTTGCATGCACTGCCGTTTTTCCACGTCCACGGCCTGTTCGTCGCACTCCACTGCGCGATGCTTCATGCATCGCCGATCGTGTTCCACGCCCGCTTCGACGCGGCGGCGGTGCTGCGCGACCTGCCAACCGCGACGGTATTCATGGGCGTCCCGACATTCTACACCCGCCTTCTCGCAGAACCGGCGTTCGGCGCCGAAACCTGCCGCACGATCCGCGTCTTCATCAGCGGCTCCGCCCCCCTGCTCGACGCGACGTTTGCAGCGTTTGTGGGGAGGACGGGGCATTTGATTTTAGAGCGGTACGGGATGACCGAGGCGTTGATGGTGACGTCGAACCCATATGGTGGGCCGCGGATCGCCGGAACGGTGGGAACGGCGCTGCCGGGAATCGCCGTTCGCGTCCGCGCGGGCGTGCTCGAGATCAAGGGGCCGAACCTATTCAGCGGCTATTGGCGCAACCCCGACAAAACGGCGGAAGACCACACCGCCGACGGCTGGTTCATCAGCGGCGACCTGGCGACGATCGACGACGACGGCGTCGTCCGCATCGTCGGACGCGCCAAAGATCTCATTATTTCAGGTGGCTACAACATTTATCCGAAGGAAATCGAACTCGCCATCGACGCGATCGACGGCGTCGCCGAGAGCGCGGTGATCGGCGTCGCCCACCCCGATTTCGGCGAAGGCGTCGTTGCCGTCGTCGCCCAAGCCCCGGGCAGCGCCGTTGAACCGGCGGCGATCATGGCGGCGCTGGCGATCGAACTCGCCGCCTTCAAGCGCCCCAAGCGGGTCTTCGTCGTCGACGACCTGCCGCGCAATGCGATGGGCAAGGTGCAGAAGGCCCAACTCCGTGACCACTATAGGAACGTATTTGGTTAATCTCTGCTGCCGGTCCCCGCGATGCCTCCCGTGGTTCTCCCGCGGTCCGGGTGATCAATCCGGGTCCTGCGGTCGGGATGTTTATTGTCGCCCGCTGCTCACGTCGGCGCGCGCAGGGGTATTCTCCCAGCCGCCGCCGAGCGCCTTGAAGACCGCGACCTCATCGCTAACGAGCGTCGCGCGCGACTGCGCCAGCGCCGCCGCCGCGGTCGCCAGCGTTCGTTGCGCGTCGAGCACTGCGAGGAAGTTCTCCGCCCCGGCGCGATAGCGTAAATCGACGATTCGCGCCGCCTCCGCGCTATAATCGCGCGTCGCGGCGAGCGCCGTCTGACGGTCGAGCGCGGCGGCGAGGTCGGACAGCGCCGTCTCGGTTTCGCGCAGCGCCGTCAGGACGGTGCCGTCGAACGTCGCCAAAGCCGCCTCGTTCGATGCCTGTGCCTGGCGGATGCGGGCACGAGCGACGATAATATTGGGAAAGGTCCAGCTGAGCAGCGGTCCAAGGCTGAAGCGGAAGCTGCCGTCGCTGCCCAGCTGGCCGAGGTTGATCCCCGACGTCCCGATCGACCCGCCGAGCGTGACCTTTGGGTAGAGCGCGGCGGTGGCGACGCCGATCCGCGCGGTCGCCGCCGCCAGCGAGCGGTCGGCCTGGCGAATATCGGGGCGGCGCTTGAGCAGGGCGGTGCCGTCGCCGACCGGGATCGGTTCCTTCAGTTGCGGCGGCGCCGTGCACGCGGCGGCGGCGGGCGCAATCTCCTCGGGCGCGTGCCCGGTCAGAACGCTGAGCCGGAACAGTGCATCGCGGCGCGCGGCGACAAACGGTGGCAGTGTCGCGCGAATCTGTTCGTACTGCGCCCGCGCCCGCGACGTATCGAGCGGGGTTCCACGCCCCGCGAGCGCGAGGTTTTCGGTCAGCTCGACCGTCTGCAACTGAAGCGCCAACGATCGCCGCGCGACATCGGCCTGCAGCGCCGCCGAACAGGCATCGGCATAGGCCCGCGCGGTTTCGGCGGCGACGCTCGTCCGCACCGTGTCGCGCTGCGCTTCCTGTGCGGCCACGTCGGCGCGCGATGCGGCGATGTCGCGGCGGACGCGGCCATACAGATCGAGTTCGTAGCTGACATCGAGCCCGGCCGAATAATATTCGCCCTGATACCCGCCGCCAGTGGTGCCGGTGCTTCCGCCGCCGGAGATGCCCCCGCCCGAACTGCCGCCGCCCGTGATACCGCCGCCCGTGGTACCACTCGACCCGTTGCTCTTCAGATAATTTGCCGACGCGCTGATCGCCGTCGACGGCAGCCGCTGGACGCGTGTTTCGCCGAGTATCGCGCGCGCGCGGCGAAGGTTGGCGGTGGCGACGCGCAGATCGGTGTTCGCCGTCAACGCCTCGGTGACGAGCACGTCGAGCGCCGGGTCGTCGTACAGCTGCCACCATTTATCGGGCAGTGCGGTCGCCGACACGGCGATCGTGTCGCTCGCGGCGAAGCGCCCGGCCGCGACGGGCGGGGTCGGCGCCGGGTGATAGTTGGGGCCGACGGCGCACGCGGCCGGTGCCAACGCCGCGAAGATTGGAACGGCGCGATGGATCATTCGGCCCCCTCAGGGTTCGCGAGCGCCTGCGGCTCGCCGTCCTTTCGCGTCCCGACATGAACGGTCGGCAGCTTCGACGTCACCCAACTCGCGATGACGTAGAACACCGGCGTGAACAACAGGCCGAACACCGTCACGCCGATCATGCCGAAGAACACCGCGGTACCCAGCGCCTGGCGCATCTCCTGCCCCGGTCCGCTGGCGAAAACGAGTGGCAGCACGCCGAGGATGAAGGCGAACGACGTCATCAGAATTGGGCGCAACCGGGTGCGCGCCGCGCTTTCGGCGGCGTGCCAGCGGTCTTCGCCGCGTTCCTCCGCCTGCTTGGCGAACTCGACGATCAGAATCGCATTCTTGGCGGCAAGGCCGACGAGGACGACCAGCCCGATCTGCGTCAGGATATTATTGTCGAACCCCCGGATGTTGACGCCGATGATCGCCGCCAGCAGGCACATCGGCACAATCAGAATCACCGCGAACGGCAACACCAGCGATTCGTACTGCGCCGCGAGCAACAGGAAGACAAAGACGACGGCGAGCGCGAAGACGATCGTCGCGGTATTGCCCTGCGTCTTTTGCTGAAAGGCGAGTTCGGTCCATTCGAAGCCGAAGCCGGTCGGCAGCGTCTTCGCGGCAAGATCCTCCATCGCCTTCAACGCCTGTCCTGACGAGAAGCCCGGCTTGGTGTCACCCTGTAGCTCGGCCGCCGGATACAGATTGTGCCGGACGACCCGGTACGGCCCGCTTTCGTTGCGGAGCGTCGCCACGGAGCCGATCGGCACCATCGTCCCGCTCGCCGACCGTGTCTTCAGGTTGACGATGTCCGATGGCTGGTGACGGAACGGCGCGTCGGCCTGTGCGGTGACCCGGTATGTCCGCCCGAACAGGTTGAAGTCGTTGATGTAACTCGATCCGAGATAGGTATTCAGCGTGTCGAAGATCGCCGACGGCGCCACGCCCAGCTGCTGCGCCTTTTCACGGTCGATGTCGGCGAACAGGCGCGGCGTGCCGGTGTTGAACAGGGTAAAGACGCTCGTCAGCCCCGGCGTGCCGTTCGCCGCCATCATCATCCCGAAGGTCGCCTTTTCGAGCGCGGCGGGGCCGGCATTGTTGCGGTCCTGAACCATCATCTTGTAGCCGCCGCCGGTGCCGATGCCGCGCACTGGCGGTGGCGCGATGACGAGGACGTTCGCCGCGTCGATCGCGCCCAGCGTCTTACGAAGGTCGGCGAGGATCGACGCGCCGGTCTGGTGGTGATCGCGGCGAACGGTGAAATCGTCGAGGGCAAGAAACATCGTCCCGGCATTCGGCGCGTTCGAAAAGCTCGCGCCGTCTAACCCGGCGATGTCGACGATATGGTTGACGCCGGGAACCTTGAGCGCCTTCGCCACGGTCGACTGGAGAACCGCCGTCGTCCGTTCGAGGGTCGATCCCGGCGGCATCTGGACGACGCCAATCAGATAGCCCTGATCCTGCGCCGGGATGAAGCCGCTCGGCGTCGCGGTGAAGCGCCACGCGGCCAGCCCGAGCAGGACAACATAGGCCACCAGGATCACGCCGATCAGCCGCACCGTGCGCGACGTCAGCCGGCCATAGCGCTCGGACAGCCAGTCAAAGCCGCGGTTGAAGCCATTCGCCGCGCGCTGGAGCGGCGCAAGCACACCCCGGGGCCGGTCGTGATCCTTGTGATACGGCTTGAGCAGCATCGCCGCGAGCGCCGGCGACAGGGTCAGCGAGACGATCATCGACAGGATCGTCGCCGACGAGATGGTCAGCGCGAACTGCTTGTAGAACTGCCCGGAAATGCCACTGATGAACGCGGTCGGGATGAACACCGCGCACAATGTCAGCGCGATCGCGATCAGCGCGCCGCCGACCTCGTCCATTGTCGCGAACGCCGCGTCGTGCGGGCTGAGGCCGTTTTTCAGTTCGCGCTCGACGTTTTCGACGACGACGATCGCATCGTCGACGACGATACCGATGGCGAGCACCAGCCCGAACAGCGACAGGTTGTTCAACGAATAGCCAAACGCGGCCATCACCGCGAAGGTGCCAATCAGCGACACGGGAATCGCGAGCACCGGGATGATCGCCGCGCGCCAGCTTTGCAGGAAAACCAGCACGACGAGGACGACGAGGGCAACCGCCTCGATGAGCGTTTGCTGGACGCTGTCGATCGACTGCTGGACGTAGGTCGTCGGGTTGTACGGGATGGTATAGGCCACCCCCGGCGGAAAGTCTTTTTTCGCATCCTCCATCGTCACGACGATCGCCTTCGCCGTCGCCAGCGCGTTCGATCCCGGCAGCTGGGTGATGCCCAGGCCAATCCCCTGATCGCCGTTGACAAAGGCGCTCGTCGTATAATCCTGGGCGCCGACCTCGATCCGCGCGACGTCGCTGACGCGGGTCACCGCGCCGTCGGCCGCGGCCTTGATGACGATGTCGCCGAACTGCTGCGGCGTCGTCAGCCGCCCCTGCGTCTGGACGCTGAGTTCGAACCCCGATCCGCCCTTCGCGAATGGCGGCGCCCCGACGCTGCCCGCCGCGACCTGGACATTCTGCGACCGCAGCGCGGCGACGATCTCGCTCGCGTTGAGGTCGCGCGCCGCCGCTTTCTCGGGATCGATCCAGATCCGCATCGCATAATCGCGGACGCCGAAGACGTTGATCCCGCCGATCCCCTGCAACCGCAGCAGTTTGTCGCGAACGTGCAGCGTCGCATAATTCGACAGGTACTGGACGTCGTGGCTCTTGTCGGGCGACAGCAGGAACACCGCCATCAGCAGGTCGGGCGTGTTCTTGCGTGTCTGGACGCCGAGCACTTGCACCTGCTGCGGCAGACGGGGCAGCGCCGACTGGACGCGGTTCTGGACGAGGACCTGCGCGGTATCGAGATTGGTGCCGAGCTTGAAGACGACGTTGACCGTCACCCGCCCGTCGCCGGTCGACGACGACGTGATGTACAGCATATTCTCGACGCCGTTGATTTCCTGCTCGAGCGGGGCGGCGACGGTATCGCCGAGCACCTCCGCCGACGCGCCGGGGTAGGACGCGGTGATCGCGATTGTCGGCGGGGCGATCTCGGGATATTGCGCGACCGGCAGTGATGGATAAGCGAACACCCCGATCAGGACGATCAGGATTGAAATGACCCCGGCAAAGATCGGACGGTCGATGAAGAAGTGCGAGAAGCGCATGGCCTAGCGGACGGCGGCGGCCGACGTCGCCGACGTCGCCGGCGGCTCGGTGAAGCTCGGCATCGCCGGGGCCGAGCCGGGGTCCGGCGGCACGATGCGGCCCTGAACGATCTTGACCGGGGCACCGGCATGGGCGCGCTGGACCCCGGCGATGATGACGTTGTCGGTCGCCGCCAGCCCCGATTTTACGACGCGCAGGCCGTCGACGATCGGCCCGAGTTCGAGAACGCGCTGCGCGACCTTGCCGTCCGCGCCGACGACGAGGACCGTCTTGCGCGTCTGGTCGGTGACGACCGCATCCTCGGGCACGAGCAGCCCCTGATACGCGCCCGACCCGAGCAGGCGCATATGCCCGAACATCCCCGGCGTCAGCAGGCCGTCGGGGTTGCGAACCATCGCGCGCCCGCGGATCGTCCCCGACCCGCGATCGATCGTGTTGTCGACGAAATCCATCCGCCCGTGCCAGCGATACGCGGTCTCGTCCGCCAGGCGGATATCGACCGGGTTGGCCGCGACGCGCGACGATGGGCGCGTGCCGGCGCGATTGGCCCGCTGGTATTTCAGATAGACCGCCTCTGACCCCGTAAAGACGAAATGGATCGGGTTGAGCGAGACAATCGTCGTCAGCACCGTTTGCCCGCTGGTGACATAATTGCCGGTGCTGACCTTGCGGTCGGACGCGCGGCCCGACGCCGGGGCGACGACGCGGGTAAATTCGACATCGAGCGCCTTCGCCTTGGTGTTTGCCTTCGCCGAACCGACCTGCGCCTGCGCCTGGCGCAACGTCGCCTGGGCGTTATCGAATTCTTCCTGGCTCGCGGCTTTGAGGTCGAGGAGCTGCCTGACGCGGGCGAAACCGGTCTGCGCGACCTGCGCGGCGGCGACGTAGCGGCCTTCG
>JANYFA010000145.1 GCA_025362895.1 Sphingomonadaceae bacterium
GCCAACCCGCCCAAGCAGATCGTTGGCGCGCAGGATCTTGCTGCACGTCGCCGCGACGGCGCGCAGGACGGCATCGCCCCCGGCGTGGCCCAGCCGTTCGTTGATCGCCTTGAAATGATCGAGGTCGAACAGGACGAGCGTGCACAGCCGCCCATAGCGGTCGCGCCGAGCGATCGCGCGCGCCGCCTCGGCGACGAACGACCGACGGCACAAGGCTCCAGTGAGATGGTCGTAGCGCGCGATCTGACGAAGCTCGAGGTCGTCGACGACGATTTCGGCGAACGACGCCAGGATCTCGATTTCGGTCGCCGTGAATTCACGCGGGCTCGAATCGATCGCGCACAAGGTACCGACGTGAAACCCGTCGCGGCTGGTCAACGGTACCCCGGCGTAGCTGGAGATGAAGGGTTCGCCGGTGACGAGGGGGTTGTCGCAGAAGCGTTCATCGGCGTGCGCGTCGGGAATAATCATCGGCACCCCCGCCGCAATCGTGTGATGGCAAAAGGCGATTGCACGCGGCGTTTCGGCGACCGTGAGGCCGGGGTGCGACTTGAACCACTGGCGATCGCGATCGATCAGCGATACCGCCGCCATCGGCACGTTGAACACCGTTCGTACGAGCGCCGTAATCCGGTCAAAGGCAATTTCAGCAGGGGAATCGGGGATGTCGTAGCGCTCGAGAGCAGACAGGCGGTCGGCTTCATCGCCGATACCCCCCGGTGCCTCCGCCGTCCCCGTGTCCGTCACAGCCCCACTCATGACGGTGGTCTAGACCTTTTCATACAGCCCGACCATGACAGATTTAGCTTAACGAAATGTCCGCAGGAGTGTCACGATGTCGCGAATTGGCGTGCTGGGCGCGGGCGGGCGGATGGGCGCGGCGGTGGCAGCGGCGGTGCTGGCGGATGCGGCGCTGATACTGGCGGGGGCCGTCGAAACGGTCGGGCATCCGGCAATCGGCGTGGCTATCGGGGATACGACAATCGGCGTCGATGTGGCGGCGCTGGCGGGGATTAGCGACGTGCTGATCGACTTTACCGTCCCGGCTGCGCTCGCCGCCAACCTTGCTGCGGCGCGCGCAGGTCACGCCGCGATCGTCATCGGCACGACGGGGCTGAGGCCGGAGGACGACGCCGCGATCGACCGCGCGGCGCGCGATATCGCCGTTCTGCAAACCGCCAACACGAGCGTCGGGGTCGCCGTCCTTGCCCGGCTGGTGGCCACCGCCGCCGCTGCCCTCGATTGGGATATCGACATCCTTGACCTTCACCACCGCGCCAAGCGCGACGCGCCGTCGGGAACCGCACTGATGCTCGGCGCGGTCGCAGCGCGCGCACGCGGGACGACGCTTGCCGCCGTCCGCGATCGGCCCCGCACGGTCGCGCCTGGCGGGATCGGCTTTGCCGCGCTGCGCGGCGGATCGGCGGCGGGCGACCACATGGTGCTGCTCGCGGGCGACGGCGAGCGGATCGAGCTCCACCATAAGGCCGAGGGCCGCGACCTGTTCGCCGCCGGAGCAGTCCGCGCGGCAGCGTGGCTCGCAGGGCGGACTCCGGGGCGCTACACGATGGACGACGTATTGGGCGCGTGACACCTTGCCCGGTTGGGCGCGCGGGTGCACTACGCATCGTAACACATGCTCACCCAACGATCCCGTTACGCGCTGCGCGCCCTGATCTTCCTCGCCCGCACCGGCAGTGTCGCGCCAGTGCCGATCAGCGTCATCGCCGCCGATCAGCAACTGCCGCGCAAGTTTCTCGAGATCATCCTGCTCGATCTCAAGAACGCCGGGCTGGTTGCCAGCTATCGCGGCAAGATGGGCGGCTATCGCCTCGCGCGGGCACCGGGGACGATCAGCTTCGGCGAGATCATCCGCACGATCGAGGGGCCGCTCGCGCTCGTCCCGTGCGTCAGCGTGACGAAATACCACCGCTGCGCCGATTGCTTCGACGAGGCGACGTGCGTCATCCGCAAGGTTATGCTGACCGTTCGCGACGGCACGGCAGCGATCCTCGACGGGACGACGCTAGCGGACATGGTCGAGCGGCGGGAAGCAGCCTAGCCCGGGCAGCTTACCGCCATCCCGATCGGGTCGATCAGACCCCCCGCTTCTTCAGTTCCGCCAGAATCTCGTTCATCACGGCGACGTCGGGCGGGACCGCGACCGCTGCTGCCATCGCCGCCATCGACTTCGCCAGATATTTGTTCGCCGCGCGGACGATGAGAAAGATCGCGAAAGCGACGATAACGAAGTTGAGGATGGTCGTCAGGAACTGGCCGTAACCGAATAGGGCGACACCTGCCTTCTTCAGCGCCGCATAATCGGTCAGCGAGCCGGTATAACCCGTCGGCACCGGCCCGAGCATGATGAAGTGGCTGGCAAAGTCCGCCCCGCCGGTGGCGAAGCCGATCAGTGGCATCAGCAGATCCTCGGTCAGCGACGCGACGATCTTGGCGAACGCCGCGCCGATGACGACGGCGACGGCGAGGTCGAGAACATTGCCCCGAGCGATAAAGGCACGAAATTCAGCAAACATGATCGACCCCCCTGTTGTGTCGCAACAACACACCTTAGCTATAGCCGTCGGCCACACTTTTGGATACTGGCGGCTCAATGCTTTTCCGGGAGACTTCGATGTCGCGCCTGCTCCGCCTGCTCGTTCCGATCACCATGACGCTCGCGCTCGGTGCGTGCGGGGTCAACACTATCCCGACCAAGGAGGAAGCCGCCAAGGCCGCGTGGGCGCAGGTGGAAAACCAGTATCAGCGCCGCGCCGACCTGATCCCCAACCTCGTGTCGACTGTCCAGGGATATGCGAAGCAGGAGAAGGACGTGCTCGTCGGCGTCACCCAGGCGCGCGCTTCGGCCAACGCGATCCACCTGTCGACCGACGATCTCAAGGACCCGGCCAAGGTTGCGGCCTATGAGGAGGCGCAGAACCATGTTTCGGCATCGTTGACCGCGCTGCGCCCGTTGCAGGAGGCGTATCCCGACCTCAAGTCGAACGCCAATTTCATGGCACTCCAGTCGCAGCTCGAGGGAACCGAGAACCGGATCACAATCGCCCGGCAGGACTATAATACGAGCGTCCAGGACTATAACACGACGATCCGCACCTTCCCGGCGATGATCGGTGCGAAGGTCATTTATGGCGCGAAGCCGCTCGTGCCGTTCAAGGCGACGACGGCCAACGCGCAGGTCGCGCCGACGGTGAAGTTCTGACCCTTCGCCCCGCCCGCACCCTGCCGTTCCTCCTGCTGCTGGCACTGCTGGCGGCGTGGAGCAGCGTGGCGCGGGCGGCGGCTCCGGCATTCCCTGCGTTCACCGGCTATGTCGTCGACGCCGCGCACATCCTGCCGCCGACGACGGTCGCCGCGCTGACCGACAAGCTGGCGGCATATCAAAAGGCTACCGGCGGTCAGCTGATCGTCGCAACCGTCCCATCGCTCGGCGACGTGCCGATCGAGGATTACGGCTATCAGTTGGGCCGCGCGTGGGGCGTCGGGCAAAAAGGCAAGAACACCGGCGCGATCCTGATTGTCGCGCCAACCGACCGGAAGGTGCGGATCGAGGTCGGCTACGGCCTTGAGCCTATCCTGACCGATGCGCTGACCAACGTCATCATCAATGAAAAAATCGTCCCCGAATTCCGCAAGGGCGACATCGGCAC
Source organism: Sphingomonadaceae bacterium (assembly GCA_025362895.1). GTDB lineage: Bacteria > Pseudomonadota > Alphaproteobacteria > Sphingomonadales > Sphingomonadaceae > Polymorphobacter_B. Next base: position 3,672 of record JANYFA010000145.1, read on the forward strand.
GGGCGTGTCGGCGGGAGTCGACGCGATCCTCGCCCAGCTCCAGGCCGACCCCGGTGTCGCGGCGGCGGCAGCAAGCCAGGCGACCGTGGAGCGCACGACTACGCACCACCGAGCGTCGGCCGGGCCGGGGGCACTCGTCTGGCTGGCCATCGTTGTCGTCTGGGTGATTTTCTCGGCCATGCGGCGCGGCGGCGGCGGCGGCGGCGGACGTTCATCCGGCGTCGGCTCAGCGATCCTGTGGGGCGTCGCGGCGAGCATGATGAACCGCGGCGGCGGAAGCTGGGGCGGTGGCTCCGATAGCGGCGGCTTCGGCGGTGGTGGCGACAGCGGCGGTGGCTTCGGTGGCGGCGGCGGCGGCTCGTTCGGTGGCGGCGGATCGTCGGGGAGCTGGTAGATGTTCACCGACATCGACCGCACCGCCATCGCCGCCGCGATCAGCACAGCTGAGGCGAAAACCACCGGCGAAATCGTCTGCGTCGTCAGCGACCACCGCGACCGCTATGCCGCGACCGGGCTGACCTACGCCGCGCTGCTCGCCTTTGCGCTGCCGCTCGCGGCGACGCTGATCGGCTATGGCCCCGATCAGATCCGCGCGCTTGGCGACTGGTCGAGCGGCGACGCGGGCGAAGACTTGCGCCGCGCCGTCGAAGCCTATGCCGCTGTTCAGATCGTCGTGTTCGTCCTCGCCGCCGCACTGTTCGTCCGCACGCGCGCCGGCAGCCTGCTCGTCCCGCGCGCGATTCGCCGCGAACACGTCCACGCCGCCGCGACGACGCAGTTCAAGGCGGGCGGCATCGGCACGACACGCGGCCATACCGGGGTGATGATCTTCGTCTCGCTCCCCGACCGCATCGCCGAAGTCGTCGCCGACACCGCGATCTTCGCGCGGGTGTCACCCGACCATTGGGCGACGACCGTCAACGCGCTGACCGACGGGATCAAGGCGGGAACGCCGGGGGCAGGATTTGTCCGCGCGATCGAACTCGCCGGGGCGGTCCTCGCCGAACACTTCCCCGCCGAGGGTGACAACCCCGACGAACTGCCCGACCGCCTGATCGAAATCTAGGTCCGCCGCGCCGCATTTCGTCCGGCCCCGTTCCTTTGGCAGTTTCACGCGCCGCGAATGTACGTTACGGTGCGCTTAACAATTAATGGCGTGGAACGATCCGTGTTGCGGGAGGGTTTTGATGCAGGACCGTTTCGATCGTTTTCTCGTCGCCAAGTGGGCAGTTCGCGCGTTCGTCGAGCGGCGCGGCTTCCAGCAAATCAAGGGAGCGACGCTTCACCAGTTTCTCGCCGACCGCAAGGTCGACCTCGTCATCGACGTCGGCGCGAACGAGGGGCAGTATTCGCGAAGCCTGCGCCGCTGGGGCTATGCCGGCGACATCGTCGCGGTCGAGACGGTCGGCGCGACCTTCACCCGGCTGGCGGCGCGCTTCGCCCGCGACATGAAGTTCACCGCCGTGCGGACCGCGCTCGGGGCGAGCGGTTGGCGAGGCGGACATTCATGTCGCCGACAATTCCGTGTTCAGCTCGATCAAGGCGACGACCGCCCTCGCCGAACAGTTCGATCACCGCGCGGTCACGGTCCGGACCGAGAAGGTGCCTGTCGTCCCGCTTGACCCGCTCGACCAGATCGTCGGCCGCACCGTCTTCGTCAAGATCGACACTCAGGGGTTCGAGCAGGAGGTGCTGCTCGACGCGTCGGCACACTCGCGCGCGCAGTCGGTGTTCAGCTCGAACTCGCCGTCGATCACTTGTACGAGGGCGTCTGGGACTTGCCCGAGGCGGTGGCTTTCATGACCGCGCGCGGCTTTGCCCTCGCCCAAGTTCGGCCGACCAACCCGAAACGCGGCGATCCCGTCTCGGCGCTCGAATTCGACTGTGTCTTCCGCCGGATCGACCGCCGCGCCTGACCGCCGCTCAGCTCAGGTGTTCGAGAAGGGCGAACCCGCGCCCGCCGAGGTCGACGCGCATCACCGACACCTGGATCACGCGCGAACCCCCCGGCCCAATGCTGTCACGCGAATGCAGCCCAGGCGCGGGTGGCGCGCAAGGGGCGCGTTGCAATCGGGTCCGCTCTGGCCGCGGGTCACACTGCTGGTCAGGCGGCGGCGCTCGGGCGGGCCTTGACGCGGTCGAACCACGCGGCGAGCCACGGCGCGTCGGTCGGCAACGGCTGACCGACCGTCGCGCCAAAAGCGACGAAGGCGAACAACAGGATGTCGGCGAGCGTGAAGCGGTCACCGCAGACCCAGGTTCGACCTGTCATCTGCCCGTCGAGCCACAGCAGGCGGTCGCGGGCGATCGCCTTCAACTCGCTTGCTCCATCGGGCCCGACCAGCCGCATCCGTGGCGCGAACAACGGGCGGCCCTCGGCCGCGCGAAAGCCGTTGGTCATCGGCTCGACGATCCCCAGGTCGATCCGGCGGACCCACATCCGCGTCTCGGCGCGCTCGTCGGGGGTGGTGCCGATCAGCGGCGGGGCCGGGTGAAGCTCCTCCAGATATTCGGCGATGACGGTGATCTCGCTCAGGAAGCGTCCGTCGGCGAGTTCGAGGCACGGCGTCGTCCCCGCCGCATTCTTCGCGACATAGGCGGCCTGGCGATTCTCACCGCCACGAAGATCGACGGGTTCGCGCGCGAGATCGAGCCCCTTCTCGGCGGCGAACATCCGCACGACATGGGGGTTGGGTCCAATCGAATCGTGCAGCTTCATCGCCATTCTCCCGCAGTAATTGCGCCATAGCGCGCCGTGCGGGGTTGGCAAAGGCCCGCTGCTGCGCCAAGCGACGGACAACGATGACCCTCGCCCGCCTCCCCCGCCGCGACTTCGCCGTGCTATTCGCGGTGTTGCTCGTTGTCGCCGCCGGCAATACCGCGTTGCAGTCGGTCCTGCCGTCGATTGCCCGCGAAATCCACATCGATGCCAAGCTGGTCGGCGTCATCTTTTCGCTCTCCGCGCTGCTATGGACGATTTCGGCACCGTTCTGGGCCCGCCAGTCCGACACGCGCGGACGCAAGCGGCTGATGCTCGTCGGCCTTGCCGGATTCGCGGTGTCGATGGTCGGCTGTGCCGGCGCGATCCTGCTGGGCCTGCGCGGGATGCTGGCGGCGGGGTCGGTCTTCGTCGCCTTCGCCCTCCTCCGCAGCCTGTTCGGCATTTTCGGCTCCGCCGCCAACCCGGCGGCGCAGGCCTATGTCGCGGCGCGCACGTCGGCCCGCGAGCGGACGGCGGCGCTCGCGACGCTGACCAGCGCGTTCGGCCTCGGCACGATCCTCGGCCCTGGCGTCGCGCCGTTTTTCGAGATCCCCGCCCTCGGCCTGTCGGCGCCGATGTTCGCCTTTGCCGCCATCGCGGTCGCGGTCGGCATCGGCCTGTGGCTCCTGCTACCCGACGACAATCCGGCGCACGAACCGCAAGCCGCCGACCACCTCCACCACGGTGCCCCGGCGACGATGCCGAGCGTCCTTGGCGGTCCGACCGGCGGCAGCGCGCGCGCCGCCGATGTCGGTCGCCGCCCGCGCCTGAAGTTCCGTGACCCGCGCGTATGGCCGTTCATGGTCTATGGCTTTGCCAGCGGCAGCGTCCAGGCGGCGACGGGCCAAGCGCTCGGCTTTCTCATCATCGACCATGTCGGCGGATCGCCCACCGCAGCCGCCAAGTCGGTCGGCATCGCGCTGATGGTCGGGGCGGGAGCGACGCTGTTCGCCCAATGGGGATTGATCCGCATGTTCAACCTGTCGGCATCGGCGCTGATGCGCTGGGGCGCGGCGCTGGCGGCGGCGGGGCTGGTCGGCATCGCCGTCGCACCCGATTATTTCGGCATCCTCGCGGCTTTCGCGGTGACCAGCGTCGGCTATGGCTTCGCCCGGCCCGGCTTTGTCGCCGCCGCGTCGCTGATGGTCGGCGAGGCCGAGCAGGGTGCCGTTGCGGGGGCGGTCACGTCGGTCAACGGCAGCTGCTTCATCATCGCGCCAACGATCGGCATCGGTCTGTACGAGCTGGGCGGGAGCTATCCTTACCTCCTCGGCGCGGCGGTTCAGCTCGCGCTGCTTGGCTATGCCCTATCGCACCCGGTCCTGCGGCGGAACCTGCGTGGCGGGAGCGACGATTAGCGCTGGATCAGCGGCGTCTGCTTCGCGTAGCGTAGGGCATAAAACAAAGCCGTTTCCTGGGGATCACGATGACCGACACCAACTGGCCAGCCATGTCGATCGCAGCCGCGCACGCGATGCTGACCGCCCCGGGGCAGATGCTCGAAATGGAGACGCGCGACATTCGCGGGATCGCGACGCGGGTATGGAAGAACGCGCCGCCGACACTGCGCGACGTGTTCAACGCCGGGCGGCTCCACGGTGACAAGGTCTTTCTCGTCCACGACGACGAGCGCGTCACCTTCGAAGCCTTTGCCCGCGCCACTGCGAAGCTCGCGGCACAGCTCGCCGCCGACGGCATCGGCAAGGGCGACCGCGTCGCCGTCGTCATGCGGAACGTCCCCGAATGGCCGGTCGCGTTTTTCGCCGCGCAGCTGTGCGGGGCGGTCGTTACGCCGCTGAATGCCTGGTGGACCGGCAGCGAGCTTGAATATGGCCTGAGCGATTCGGGAACCAAGCTGCTCCTGATCGACGCCGAACGCCTCGCCCGGCTGACCGAACATCTGCCCAACTGTCCCGACCTGACACGCATCTACGTCACGCGGAGCACCGAAGAGCCGCTCGGCCCGCTCGTCTGCCGGTTGGAAGACGTGATCGGCACGCCGGAAACATGGGCGATGCTGCCCGACACGCCGTTGCCCGATGTTGTGCTCGAGCCCGAGGACGACGCGACGATCTTCTACACCAGCGGCACCACCGGCAAGCCCAAGGGCGCGCTCGGCACCCATCGCAACATCGTGTCGAACATCATGGCGAGCGCGTGTTCGGGCGCGCGAAGTTTTCTCCGCCGGGGCGAGACGCCGCCGACGCCCGACCCGGCCGCGCCGCAAAAGGGGACCCTGTTGTCGGTCCCGTTCTTCCACGCGACCGGGTGCCACGCCGTCCTGTCGCCGTCGCTGTTTGCGGGCGCAAAGCTGGTGATGATGCGGAAGTGGGACGCCGAGGCGGCGATGGCGCTGATCGAGCGCGAGCGGTTGACGAGTTGCGGCGGCGTGCCGACGATTGCGTGGCAGATCCTCGAACACCCCAATCGGGCCAATTACGACCTGTCGAGCCTCGAAAGCGTCGCTTATGGCGGCGCGCCGTCGGCCCCGGAGCTCGTCCGCCAGATTACAACGCAGTTCCGGGGCGCCACCGCCGGCAACGGCTGGGGGATGACCGAAACCAGCGCGACCTTCACCCACCACATGGCCGAGGACTACGCCAACCGTCCCGATAGCGCCGGCCCGCCGGTACCGGTATGCGACGTCAAGGTGACCGACCCCGACGGTAATATCGTGCCTGCGGGCACTGTCGGCGAATTGTGGGGACGCGGCCCGAACGTCGTCAAGGAATATTGGCGCAAGCCCGGGCCGAGCGCCGAGACGTTCGTCGACGGCTGGGTCCGGACCGGCGACCTCGCGCGCGTCGACGACGAGGGCTTTGTCTTCATCATCGACCGCGCCAAGGA
>JANYFA010000152.1 GCA_025362895.1 Sphingomonadaceae bacterium
CGCCAATAGCCTTCAAGCCGGGCGCGACGGTATTCATCGTCGACCTCGCGGATAAAAGCGTCGTCGCGCGCGTCGGGTGTCGCCAAGTCAGTCTCCAGTCGCAAGCGCGGCGGACCATAGCCCCGCGCCCGGCTTTCGCAAGCGTCCGTGGCGACAGCGCCGCGTCCGGCGCTATTCAGGGGATGGCCAGGTACAGCTCGGCATCACCGGGAAAGCTGCGATCGCGGACCGCCGCTGCATAGGCGATCGCCGCCGCGTCGATGCGAACCGCAAGGTCGTCGAAGCGACGAACGAAGCGCGGCACGCGCTCGAACATGCCGAGCATATCGTCGACCACCAGAACCTGGCCGTCACACGCGGGCGACGCGCCGATACCGATCGTCGGACAGGCAACGGCGGCGGTGACCGCGCGAGCGAGCGGTTCGACGACGCCCTCGACGACGATCGCGAAGGCTCCGGCGGCGCAAATCGCGCTTGCGTCGCCGACGATCTTGTCGAATTCCGCTGCACCGCGACCGCGCGCACCATAGCCGCCAAGGACATTGACCGCTTGCGGCGTCAGACCAACGTGACCGATGACGGGCACCCCGCGTTGCGACAGGAACGCGATGGTTGGGGCCATGGCCGCCCCGCCCTCGAGCTTCACGCCCGCCGCGCCGGTCTCCGCCATGACGCGGGCGGCGGAGCGGAAGGCCGCTTCCGGGCTTTCCTCGTAGCTGCCGAACGGCAGATCGACGATAACGACACTATGGTACGATCCGCGCACCACCGCCGCACCGTGAGCGATCATCATGTCGAGCGTGACGCGCACGGTCGTATCGAGGCCATAGATAACCTGCCCTAAACTATCGCCGACGAGCAGAAGGTCACAGTGCGGGTCAAGGAGCTGCGCCATTCGCGCGGTGTAGGCGGTAAGCATCACGATCGGCTCGCCCCCCTTGCGCGCGGCGATCTGTGGCACGGTCAGGCGCTTCATCGGTGCCGGGGTCGGAGTCGCGCGGCTGGTCGCGGTATCGAGCATATATTGGGCGGACATGAGACGGTGTATAGCGGTCGCCGTCGCGAAAATCTATTCCGCCACCGACCTGTCATCGGCGAGATGGACAACGAGGTCGGCGCGCGGCGGCATTTCGACATCGATCCAGCGGCTGAGGCGCTCGTAATGCGCGAGGAACTTGACGACCTCGGCGTCGGTCATCGTCGCGGGACCCCGCGGTCGTCGCCGCTCGGCATCCTGCCGCCATTTGACGACGGTGGCGAAGTTGGGCGGGCGCAGGACGGCGAGGCGAGCGATGGGCGCAAACAGGGAGCGGTATGGTCCGGCCAGCTGGTCGTTGACGAAGCGGCGCCACGTTCCGCCGACATCGCGATCGCGTTCGAGGTGGTTCACCGCGTCGGCTAACGCCGGACCGGGTTGCGCCGAGGCACCGACGCACCAGCCTTCGAACAGAACGATATCGGGGCGCTCGATCACCGGCCACGCGCTGTGCGGAGCGGGCTCGTCGGCAATTTTGTCGAAGCGCGGCGCGGCAACCGGATCGCCGCCGATGAGTTTTGCGAGCACGGTCACGCCGAGTGCGACATCGTGCGTTCCCGGCGGCCCGCGGGTTGCCAGCATCGGATGAACCGACGCCGCCAGCTTTCGCCGGGAGGAATCTCCAAGGTACAAGTCGTCGAGTGACAATGTCGCGACCCTCCCCCCGCGAGCGGCAACGGAGGCGGCGATCGTCGATTTTCCCGCTCCGGGCGGGCCACACAGGCCGACGATCAACGGCGCGGCGCGGTCCCGCGACCATGATTCGATAGCGGCGGCGATTAGGTCGGCGGCGATACGCCCGGACGCGCGAGGTGAAGCGCCGGTCACCCCCCCTCTGCGGGCGGGGTCAATCGCGCTGGCAAATGCGGCTGCCAGTCGTCGCCGACAACGGGGTCGCGCGCCCACGCCGATGCCCGTCGAGCGCTTGCGGGCAGCCGGCGATCGAAACGGCCGGCAGCCTGGAGCAGTACGGCCTGGCTGGTCAGGTCGCACGATTCGAGGACATCGATGCGGCTCTGCCGCGACACCAGCGTCGTCGTCAGCCAGTGACGGAGCGCCTGCTCGATCGTCGCGAGGCTGCGCAGGCATCTGGCCGAGCGCGCGACCCGCCGTTCGGCCACAACACGCGCCACCACGAGTGCCGCCGCGATGCCCGCGGCAAAGGGCCATAGGGGCGAGACGGCGATATACGCCGCGATCGCTGCCCCCGCCCCTGCCAGAGCTGCCCAGCCAATGTGGCGCAATATTGACACGACGCGACGATGGTGCTCGCCCGCCCAACGAGACTTTGGTGCCACGACACTGGCCAATATATAGTCGGCGGCATCCTGGTCGAGGGCATATGCTCGGTCGTCAGTCTGATCGGCCATCATTGCCCCAAGCCGTCTGGTTGAATTACTTCTAAGAACCGTATCTGCGCCCACAACGACAAGTTGTCATTCTCGTCAACACGCCATATTCGTTTAGCGGAAAAGTGTGCGGCAAGGCTATTGCCAACGTCGTGCACTGGCTATGGGGGCATAGGGTTTGGTGCGCGATTCGAAGTTAGCGGTCGTGCCTGACAGTATCATTGGAAAAATAACCTTTGGTAAACCTTTCGGGTCGGCATAGGTAGGGGTATGAGCAGCGATTCGGCCATGCTGATCGACCAGCCCGCCAGCAATTCGCTTGCGATTGCGGAGACTGTGTCCCCAACGTCGGTACGAGGGCGGCCCCGCGCGGCGTTCATTTGCGTCGGCGATCCCGAGGACGCGCGGACGTGGTCGGGCACGCCGCTGCACATGTTGACCCATCTTCGAGCTTACTTCGATTTTGAAGTCGTCGTCGCGCGTCCCTGGTCGAAGTGGTTCCAACCGTTCCGGCGAGTGATTGCCTTAGTCACTTTGGGCCGAATCAACATCTATTGGTCGCCGTTCTGGGCAGCACTCGCGAGCAGCGGAGCGCGCCAAAAGATCGCCGGCAGTAAGATCGACTATGTCTTCTGCGTCGGCATATCGCCGATCTGTTCACTGCTGACCGCAACGAATCGCGCTATTCTGATCTCAGACGCCACCGTGGCCGGCCTGATCGACTATAATCCGATGTTTACGGCGCTATCGGCGTCGTTCCGCCAACTCGCCACCGACGTCGAGACGAATGCGGTCAGCCAATCGTATGCCGCGTTCTATCCCTCGTCGTGGGCCCGCGACGCTGCCATGCAATTTCATCACGCCGATGCTCACAAGGCCCATTATGTTCATTGGGGGGCGAACCTCATCGCCGACGGCGTACGCGCCCAAACCGGGGCCCCGCCGATCGAATGGCGGCTCCTCTTTGTTGGCGTCAACTGGGAGGGCAAGGGTGGCGACATCGCCGTTGCGGCGGTTCGGCTGCTCGTCAAGATGGGCGTTCGCGTCCACCTCGATGTTGTTGGCAGCCAGCCCGACGATCCGCGCTTCGACGACCCGAACGTCACGTTCCACGGTTTTCTGAACAAGAATAATCCGACGGAGCGGGTAAAGCTGGTCGAGTTGTTCAGTAATTCGCACCTGTTGCTGTTCCCGACCCAGTTCGAGGCACTTGGTATCGTGAGTGCCGAAGCCGCATCTTTCGGTGTACCGACGATCGCGTTCCGGACTGGTGGCGTTGCGGCGAACGTCGTTGACGGCGAGACCGGCATCCTCCTTGAACCCGGTTCGTTCCCGCGGGCATGGGCCGACGTTATTTTCGATCTCATGAATGATTCGGCGCGGTATGACGAAATGTCGCAAGCCGCGCTGACGTGGAGCCATAATACGGTCAACTGGTCGACATGGGCAGCAACGGTCGCCGACGTATTATTTGCCGAAGCATCGCCGATCGCCGATAAGCACCCGTGAGCCGCGTTCGATCTGAACCCTTGATGGTGGCTCGACGTCGCGGAGAAACGCCATGCTTGCTAAAATCTCTCAGTTGGGACGGGATTTTCTTCCGGCTGATACGCGTCGCCGGCTGAAGGCGGTCGTCGATCCGCTCCTTGCCACAGTCGGTTCGGTTCAGGCAGCGAAGACGGCGACCTCGGTCGTGGCGCTGACGTTCGATGACGGCCCCGATGCGACCGTGACACCGCAAGTGCTCGATCTGCTGCGCCAAGCCGGTGCGCGCGCCACCTTTTTTATCCTCAGCGATCATGCCGAGCGGTTGCCGCAAATCGTCCGCGACATCGTTGCTCAAGGCCACGAAATCGGGCTGCATGGCGATCGTCATGACCGCCTGACGCAGTTCTCGACAAGCGAAGTCCGCTCGCGGCTCGCCGTCGCGAAGGCCGCGATCGAAACGATCTCGGGCACGCGAATCACCCTATTTCGTCCACCTTACGGGGCTCAGACCCTTGCAACCTATATAATCGCCAAGTCACTTGGCCTGCAGACAGTCGTTTGGGGACCTTATGCCGAAGACTGGCTCGACAGTTCGCCCGAGGCGGCAGCGGCCAAGGTTCTGGGCGTCGTTCGCGGTGGCGAAATCGCCCTGTTCCACGACGGACTCGAACTCGATGATGATGCCGTTCGCCCCGCGCTTGACCGTGCGCGAGTGGTCGAGCTCGTTCTCGATGGCTTCAAGGCACGCGGCCTGACCGCCGACACTGTCAGTGCCATGATCGACGCATCGGGCGCGCGCAAGACCGGCTGGTTTCGGACCTGATCAGGGATACACGCCCGTTGCCGACGCGCTCATTGGCGATCATCCCGCGCGCTGTCCAACAGCGACCGTACAATCGGATTGGGAAAGCGGCGGTCGATGGTGACCGCATAGAATGTCTCGACAATGCCGGGGAGCTCGTCGGCTTCGATCAGGAGGCCCGCCGCAAGTTCGTCGCGCACGGCGATCGGCGGCAGGATGGCCAGTGCCACGCCTTCGCGGACAAGCAGACGCATCATCGCGATGTCGTCGACCTCGGCGGCGATTTGCGGGCGCAGGCCGAGCCGGTCGGCGAGCGCGTCGAAGCCCGTTCGAACGCTGCCGCCCTGTGTCGGCAAAATGATCAGGTGGATCGCGAGCAATTCGGCAACGGTGCGTGTTGCGCCAAGAAGTGCGGGGGCGCCGACGAGGCTGACATGCTGCGACGACAGGCTATGGACGATGAACGGGGTCAGCGCGTCGATATCCGGTGCCTGATTCGTCAGGACGACGTCGAGATTGACCGACTGCAGGCCGCGTAAAAGTTCCTCGGCGCTTCCTGACCGCAGGACGATTTCGACATCGGTACGACGCAGCAGAGGCTGGAGGAAGCCGATCTGAAAATTACGCGACAACGTAGCCAGCGCGCCGATCCGGACTGCGTGCCGCGCCGACCCGGTTTGCCGGAGCGTCCCGAGCAGATCGCGCCCGGCGGCAAAAATTGCGTCGGCATGGTCGAGCGCAATGCGCCCCGCCTCGGTCAGGTGAAGACCTTTGCTGCGGCGTTCGAACAGGTCGACGCCGAGGCGCTGTTCGAGTTTCCGGATCTGCGTCGACAATGCCGACTGCGAAATGCTGAGCCGCGCCGCCGTGCGCGTCAGATTCCCATCGAGCGCCACTGCCCAGAAGTAGCGCAAATGGTTGAAGTTCAACTCGGCCATAGATCGTTCCATAAAACCGAACGTAACCGCAAGCGCAATGTATTTTTGATTATTCGATCCGCCCGCTAGGTCGCTGCTCACACGCCGCACCGGATGGGGACCTCGCCGATGATCTATTATGTACCGATCGGTGCGCCGCTGCTGGCGCTGGTTGCCGCCGCGATCGGTGCTGCGTCGAGCGGCCGGCTTTCGCGCGGCGCAGCCCGGATTATCGAATTTTTCATGGTGATGGCCGTCGCTGTGGCCGTGGCGGCGGGGACCTTGCTCGGCACATCCGGAGCGGGAACAAGCCCGTTAATTGGCTCCCACGGTCTTGGCTTCGCAGTCCGGCTCGACGTCATCAGCGCCACGATGCTCGTGCTGGTCAGCTTCGTAGGCTGGATCGTCGTGCGATTTTCCCTGACCTACCTCGAAGGCGAGGCACGACAGGGACGGTTCATGGCGTGGCTGTGCTTCACGTTAGCCAGCGTGCTGACACTCGTCGTCTCCGGAAATCTCGTCGTGCTGGTGGCGGCGTGGAGCCTCACCAGCCTTGGCCTGACGCGCCTGTTGATCTTCTACCCCGATCGACCCGCAGCACGACGGGTGGCGCGCAAGAAGTTCGTGATCGCCCGTCTGAGCGACGGCGCGCTAATCACCGCGGCGGCATTGCTGGCAACTCACTATGGCACCGGCGACATTGCCGCAATCGGCGCTGCGGCACGCGGAAACGCCGACGGCATGGGCGCTGCGGCCGCCCTGCTCGCCGTCGCCGCGTTGCTCAAGTCAGCGCAGTTTCCGGTGCATGGCTGGTTGACCGAAGTGATGGAGGCACCGACCCCGGTCTCCGCGCTCCTCCACGCCGGGGTGATCAATGCCGGCGGTTTCCTGCTGATCCGTTTCGCTGACGTCCTGGTGCAATCCCCGGGCGTGTTGGCGGCGTTGGTGATGATCGGCGGCTTCACCGCGTTGTTCGGCGGTCTTGTGATGTTGACCCAATCGGCGGTCAAGACATCGCTTGCGTGGTCGACGATCGCGCAAATGGGCTTCATGACGATGCAGTGCGGGCTGGCGTTATTCCCCTTGGCACTTCTCCATATCGTCGCTCACTCGCTGTATAAAGCCCATGCCTTCCTGTCGTCGGGCGGAGCGGTCGAGCGGATTGCGGCCTTCCGCCGTCCGGGACCGGTTGCCGTGCCAAGCCCCGCCGCCGTCGGGCGCGCCTTCGTCATCGCACTTGCGATTTATGCGATCATCGGCTCTGTCGCAGCGATATTCCTCGGGCAGTCACCACAAGCACTGGCTCTGGGAGCTATCCTGATATTCGGCATGGCTTATCTGCTTGCTCAAGGGCTTGCCGATGCCGCGCCGCGCGCATTGACGCGGCGCCTGGCGCTGATCGCCGCCATCGCGACCATCGGCTATTTTACACTCCACCTGTCGGCTGATTGGCTGCTGGGCGGCAGCGTACCACTGCCGCGCGTCCCCGGCCCACTGGAGTGGGTGCTGATCGTCCTCGCGCTTGTCACCTTCGGCATCGTGGCGGTGGCGCAGGCGCTATTCCCCTTGTGGGCTTATCATCCGGCGGCGGCGGGCGTGCGCGTCCATCTCGCCAACGGGCTTTATGTCAATGCGCTGACCGATCGCCTGTTGGGCGGCTGGCGCGTGCAAAATACCTCCATCACGAAAAGGCTCTCCGCATGACCCGCGCACCTGTGACCGCCGATCTGCGCGCCGCTGCCAGAACGGCCGCCGACGCCATCCCACCCGCGTGGCCACTGGCGGCAACAGTCGCCGTCAATCCGTTCCTCGGCCAGTCGGATGAGGATCTGGCGCACGTTGCCGCCCGATTGGCACGAGTGGCCGGAGTGTCGGTGACGATGCCGCGCGCGTGGTACGCAGCGCAGATCGCCGCCGGCGCAATCAGCGACGCCGATCTGGCAGCGGCTCTCGCGGCGGCTGACCTCAGCCGTCGCCCGGCAAGCGTCGCCGCCCTTTTGGCCACCGCTCGCGAACTCGCCCCACCGCCTGCTGCGCTGCCAACTGTCGCTGACCTTGCCGCCGCCGCGTCGGGTATCGATTGGCCGGGAATTATCGCCGACCGCTTCGGCAATTGGGCGGCTGGCTGGTTCGACGAGGGACAGGCGCTCTGGGCAGCCCCCAAGGGTCGCTCGTCCTATGCCGCATGGCGCGCCGTCGCGACACACGACTTGACGGCCGAGCTGATCGGCTTGCGCGGCTTCGCCGCCAGCGTTGCCGAAGCCCCCGAAACCGCATTCGAAGCTCTGCTCCATGCCGTCGCGCGGCTCGGCGTCCCCGCAGCGGCGGCGGCAAGTTATTTCCACGGGCTGCTCACCCGTCTCGGCGGCTGGGCACAGGCGGCGCGCCACCGACGTTGGCAGGCTGAGCTTGCCGGCAGCGAAGACAGAACGATCGACGATTTCCTGACGATCCGCCTCCTGTGGGAAGACGCCCTGCTCGGTCACTACGAAGAGCAGATTGGCGAGCAATGGGCAGCGACACTCGCCGCCTATGCCGAACCCGTCGTGCCGACCGAAGCACACATCGTCGATGCCATCATGCAAGAAGCCGCCGAACGCGCCGCGCAGCGCAGGCTTGCGGCGACTCTCGCCCTCGATCAGCCTGAAAAGCCAACCGGGACGCCGGTTCTACAGGTCGCCTTCTGCATCGATGTCCGGTCGGAGGTTATTCGCCGCGCGCTCGAACGGGTCGACCCGCGTATCCAGACACTTGGCTTCGCGGGCTTTTTTGGCATGACCGCGTCACACTACCGCCTTGGTTCCGACATCGCCGAGCATCGCCTGCCGGTTCTCCTCAATCCCGGCCTCGTCACGCGCGCGGGCGGTGCGGCGGACGCTCGGGCGGACGCATCGGCGCGGCTGGATGTTCGCGTCACCCGCGCGTGGGAGCGATTCAAGCTGGCAGCAATCTCGTCGTTCGCTTTCGTCGAGGCGGCTGCGCCGACATACGGGGTCAAATTGATCCGCGATGCCTTGGGCCGGAAGCATGATGTGCCCGATGCCGATCCCGCGCCACAGGTCGAGCCGATGCTCGACCTCGCGACAAAGGTACAGATGGCGGCAACCGTTTTGCGGGCGATGGCGCTGACCGAAGGTACCGCGCCGCTCGTGATTCTCGCCGGGCACGGGGCGAGCGTCGTCAACAATCCCCATGCCAGCGCGCTGCATTGCGGGGCGTGCGGTGGCTATTCGGGGGAGGTCAACGCCCGGCTGCTCGCCAGTCTGCTCAACGACCGCGCCGTCCGCAGAGCGTTGCCGACGCACAATATTGTCGTCGCCGATGACACGCTGTTCGTTGCCGCGCTGCATGACACAACGACCGATGCCGTCACCCTTTATACCGACGATAGGCCCGTCCAAGACCGGGCACCCCATCTCGCGCAAGCTCGGGACTGGTTGGCCGCCGCCGGGGCGATGGCCCGGGGCGAGCGGGCACTGCGCTTACCCCGGGCAGACGGCGCTGCCAGCCTCGCCCGCCGCAGCAGCGATTGGGCCGAAACCCGCCCGGAGTGGGCGTTGGCGGGGTGCCAGGCCTTTATCGCGGCACCACGGGCGCGTACTGCGCATCGCGACCTCGCCGGGCGGGCTTTCCTCCACGATTACAATTGGCACCGCGACCCGGATTTCGGCGTCCTCGAGCTGATCATCACGGCTCCCGTTGTCGTCGCGAGCTGGATCAGCCTGCAATATTACGGGTCGACGGTTGCCCCAACCGTGTTCGGCGGCGGCAATAAGTTGATCCACAATGTCGTTGGCGGAATGGGCGTCG
This sequence comes from Sphingomonadaceae bacterium, assembly GCA_025362895.1. Classification (GTDB taxonomy): domain Bacteria; phylum Pseudomonadota; class Alphaproteobacteria; order Sphingomonadales; family Sphingomonadaceae; genus Polymorphobacter_B. The sequence continues at coordinate 9,403 of JANYFA010000152.1, forward strand.
TGGAGGGCAATGGCGGCACTTTACGCACGGGATTGCCGTGGCAATCGGTTCACGACGGCGACCGTCTCGCGCACGAACCTCTTCGCCTGACGGTTTGCATCGAGGCCCCGCGGGAGGCGATAACCGCCGTTCTCGCCCGCCATTCCGGCGTCCGCGCATTGTTTGACAACCGCTGGTTGCATCTGTTCGCGCTCGACGAGACCGGACAGATGGCATGGCGATACGTTGGCAATTTGCGGTGGGAGCCCGAGATGACATCCGACGCTGCCAGCTCGCCATCGGCCATTGCCGCGTAATGAGATCGACGCGCGCTTGTCGGTTGCGGAGTGAGCGACTGCACAAGCGCGCCTGCATCGCGGTTTAGATTTTTCGACTGGAGTTCGCGCCGGGTCACTGCGAATACGATGGCCCGCACGTTCGACCGACCAGACGGAACCGCTGTGCCCCAGACGCTCACTCATCTCGACCGCCTTGAAGCAGAGAGCATCCACATTCTGCGCGAGGTGGTCGCCGAGGCTGCCCGCCCGGTGATGCTCTATTCCGTCGGCAAAGACTCCGCTGTGATGCTGCATCTGGCAAAGAAAGCCTTTTACCCGTCGCTGCCGCCATTTCCGTTGCTCCACGTCGACACGACGTGGAAGTTTCAGGCGATGTATGCCCTCCGCGAAAAAGCAGCCCGCGATGCAGGGATGGACCTACTGATCCATCAGAACCCCGCAGCACTGGAACGTGGGATCAATCCGTTCGACCACGGGTCGCTCCACACCGACATGTGGAAGACCGAAGGACTGAAGCAGGCGCTCGACGAGCACGGCTTTGATGTCGCGTTCGGCGGTGCCCGGCGCGACGAGGAGAAGAGCCGGGCCAAGGAGCGAATTTTCTCATTCCGGAGCGCTACCCACGGCTGGGACCCGAAAAACCAGCGACCCGAGCTCTGGAATCTCTACAATGCTCGCAAGGCAAAGGGGGAGAGTATTCGTGTCTTCCCGATCTCTAACTGGACCGAACTCGATATCTGGCAATATATCCATTTGCATAATATCGAGATTGCCCCGCTTTATTTCTCAGCGAAACGTCCGACTTATAATTGGGATGGCCAGTTGTTTATGGCCGACGATATCGATCGACTGCAGCGCGTTTTGGGGCACCGCCCCGACATCGTCGAACGCTCGATCCGCTTCCGCACCCTCGGCTGCTTCCCCCTGACGGGAGCCATCGAGAGCGAGGCGCGAACCCTCCCCGAGATTATCCAGGAGATGCTGCTGACCACTACCTCGGAACGGCAAGGCCGGGTCATCGACAGGGGCGATGGCGATGCTTCGATGGAGAAGAAGAAGCGGGAGGGGTATTTCTGATGGCCGAAACCCTTCCGCATTCCAGCGCCTACCAGACTGATGCGCTGATCGCATCGGACATCGACGCCTATCTTGTCCAAAATCAGAACAAGTCGCTGCTGCGCTTCATCACCTGCGGGTCGGTCGATGATGGCAAGTCGACACTGATCGGGCGGCTGCTTTACGATTCGAAGTTGATCTTCGACGATCAACTAGCGGCGCTCGAAGCCGACAGCGCACGTATCGGCACGCAGGGGCAGGCCATCGATTTCGCGCTACTCGTTGACGGCCTCGCCGCCGAACGCGAACAGGGCATTACCATCGACGTCGCCTACCGCTTCTTCGCGACCGAAAAACGCAAGTTCATCGTCGCCGACACGCCGGGGCATGAGCAATACACGCGGAACATGATCACGGGAGCGTCGACAGCGGACCTTGCGGTCATTCTGGTCGATGCGCGCAAAGGTATCCTCACCCAGACGCGGCGGCACAGCATCATCGCCCACCTCGTCGGCGTCCGTAATCTGGTGCTGGCGGTGAACAAAATGGACCTGATCGATTATGATCAGGCGCGGTACGATGCGATCGTCGCCGATTATCGCGCGTTCGCGACATCGATCAAGATTGCGGCCTTCACACCAATACCGATCTCGGGGTTCAAGGGCGATAACGTCACAACGCCGAGCCCGAACCTGCCGTGGTACGCGGGGCCCACACTTATGGCGCACCTCGAGACGGCGGACTTTGATGCCACCGTCGCGCAGTCCAAGCCTTTTCGGATGCCAGTCCAGTGGGTCAACCGCCCTAACCTCGACTTCCGCGGCTTTTCCGGGCTGATCGCCGCCGGTACCGTAAAACCCGGTGATGCGGTTCGCGTGCTGCCATCGGGCAAAGCAACGTCTGTTGCACGCATTGTCACCATGACGGGCGATCTGGAGACTGGTGTTGCGGCCCAATCGGTGACGCTAACCTTCACCGACGAAATTGACTGTTCGCGCGGCGATGTCGTCGTCGCCGCCGACGATCCGCCAGAGGTCGCTGACCAGTTCGAAGCGACTATCATATGGCTGGCCGACGACGCGATGCTGCCCGGCCGGCCATATTGGCTCAAGTTGGGTACGCAGTTGGTCAGCGCGACGGTCCAGCCACCGAAATACCAAACCAACGTCAACACCATGGAGCAGTTGGCGGCAAAGACATTTGAGCTAAACGCGATCGGGGTCGCTAATTTCTCGACAGATAAGCCGATCGTCTTCGAAGCTTATGCCGACAGTCGCACGCTGGGTGGTTTCATCCTGATCGACAAGATCACGAACGCCACGATGGCAGCGGGGATGATCCATTTTGCCCTGCGCCGGAGTCACAATGTTCACCGTCAGGCAACCGACGTCGGGCGGGAGACACACGCCGCACTGAAGAACCAGACACCGCGCCTGCTCTGGTTCACAGGTCTGTCTGGATCGGGCAAAAGCACCATCGCCAACGAGGTCGAGAAACGCCTCAACCTGATGAACCGGCACACTTTCCTGCTCGACGGCGACAATATTCGCCATGGTTTGAACAAGGATCTAGGCTTTACCGATGCCGATCGGATCGAAAATATTCGCCGCGTCGGCGAGGTCGCCAAGCTGATGACTGACGCCGGTCTGATCGTGCTGACCGCGTTTATTTCCCCGTTCCGCGTTGAACGCGACATGGTTCGCACGATGATGCCGGAAGGCGAATTTATCGAAATCTTCGTCGACACTCCGCTCGCGGTTGCCGAGGCGCGCGATGTGAAGGGCCTTTACAAAAAAGCGCGCGCCGGAACGTTAAAGAATTTCACCGGGATCGACAGCCCTTACGAGCCACCGGAGCAGCCGGAAATCCGCGTCAATACGGTCGAGATGACCCCCGTTGAGGCAGCGGAGTTCATCATCCGCCAGGTCATGCCGCTAAAATAACTGACCTAGGCCGTCATCCACGATCCACCGACACACACGACTGAGGGCAGTGCGAGCCAATCGGCGGCTGTTGTTGCCGTGATCCCGCCCGTGGGGCAAAAGCGGACCTGAGCGAAGGGCGAGCTTAGAGCCTTGAGCGCCGGAATGCCGCCGTTGGCGACGGCAGGAAAGAACTTGAACCGGTCGAGACCAAGATCGAGGCCGCGCATGATATCGGCAGCGGTCGCGACGCCCGGCAGAAACGGAATGCCGCGTTCGATCGCGGCGCGGGCAAGGCGGTCGGTCAGGCCCGGCGAAACGATGAATTTTGCCCCCGCGTCGATCGCTGCATCAAGCTGCGTCTCGTTCAGTACCGTGCCGGCGCCGACGACCGCACCGGCGACCTCGGCCATCGCGCGAATCGCATCGAGCGCGGCGGGCGTCCGCAGCGTCACTTCCAGCGCGACCATGCCACCCGCGACCAGCTGGACCGCGAGCGGCACCGCATGGGCGGTGTCGTCGATGACGATAACCGGGATAACCGGCGCCAGCCGCATTACCTGGTCGATGGTCATCGGTGCTCCCACGCGAAAGCTGCGGCGGCCCCGAGCAGGCCGGGCTGCGGATGGGTCAGAAGTTTAACGGGCACCGTCGCCATCAAAGTCTCGAAACGCCCTTTGGCCAAGAATCTTTGGCCGAACCCAGATTTTGGCAGATGCGTGGCGAGGCGGAGCCCGATCCCACCGGCGATAACGACGCCCCCGAAGCCGCCTTGCGTCAGTGCGATGTCGCCCGCGACGGCGCCTAGACACAGGCAGAAGCGTTCAAGCGCCGCCGCCGCCAAATCGTCGTCTTTGGCCAGTGCTGCTGACCATAACTCCGGCACCTCGAGGTCGCGGGCGACGCGGCCCTCGATTTCGGCCAGCGTCGCGTAGAAATCGGCCAGCGCGGGACCGGCGACCACGCGCTCGACAGACACGCGCCCATGACGCGCACGCAAACGAGCGAGGAGCCGGTCTTCAATCGTATCGAGGGGGGCGAAATCGGTGTGCCCACCCTCGGTCGCGACGACGCGGATCGTGGCGCCATCGCGGATCAGTGTCGCGACACCCAGGCCTGTGCCGGGGCCGATAACACTGACGACGCCGCTTGCCGTGATCGGCGTGTCCGGGCCGCAGATTGTCGTGAGAAAACTTTCGTCGACCTGAGTGACAGCGTGCGCGACGGCGACGAAGTCATTGATAAAATGATAATCTTCAAGGCCGAGTCGTTCGGCAACCTGAGCCGGACGGATCGTCCACGGATTATTCGTCAACCTGAGCGTATCGGGACAGGGAGACCCAACCGGACAAGCGACCGCAATCGCCGCAGCTCGGGGCAGCGGTCGTCCGACTATGTCCGCAAATGCACACCAAGCTCCCTCTAGGCCGCCGTAGGTTACCGTTTTCAGTACGGTTTCGCGCTCCAGTTCGACGACTTTACCGTCGCTAACGGACGCGAGGGCAAAGCGCGCATGGGTGCCGCCGATGTCGGCAACGACGATTTCCACTACAGTCCCGCCGCAGTAAGCATCGCCGACGCGCCACGCTCGGGCCCATCGACTCCAAGCCGCATCATCGCAAATAACTCTCGGCCGGTTCCGTAAGTATCCGCGGGTTGCCGCACGACCGCGTCATCAAAAACACGCAACACCGACAGCGATCCCGTCACCGCACAGACACGAACGATATCGCCGTTGACAATGCTCGCCAACGGCCCGCCGACGGCTGCTTCCGGCGAAACGTGGATCGCCGCTGGAACCTTGCCGCTAGCACCCGACATCCGGCCATCGGTGACCAGCGCGACGCGATAGCCTCGGTCCTGAAGGACGCCGAGCGCCGGGGTTAGTTTGTGTAGTTCCGGCATGCCATTGGCGCGCGGCCCTTGAAAGCGGACGACAACGACAACGTCGCGGTCGAGGCTCCCCGCTTTGAACGCCGCCAACACGTCGTCCTGACTCTCGAACACCGCAGCGGGAGCCTCAACTGTCCATCCCTCGGGCGCGACGGCACTCGTCTTGAAGATGCAGCGACCAAGGTTACCCGTAAGCAGGCGCATCCCGCCATCGGGGGCAAAAGGTTCAGCGACGGTCCGAAGTATGCCCGGATCGACCGGCGCGACCGGCGGCGCAACCCACGCCAACGTCGAATCGTCGAGTACCGGCGTTCGCGCGTAGTCGGCGAGGCTATCCCCGGCGACGGTCAAAATATCGTTGTGCAGCAGCCCGCCGCCGAGAAGCTGGGCAATCGTGAACGCCATTCCGCCAGCGGCGTGAAACCGGTTCACGTCGCCGTCGCCGCTGGGGTAGATGCGCGCGATCAGCGGAACGATGCTCGATAGCCGGTCGAGATCCTCCCAGTCGATGACGATGCCCGCCGCGCGCGCGATTGCCGGCAGATGGATGGCGTGGTTGGTCGAACCACCGGTGGCGAGCAGACCGACGGCGGCGTTCACGATGGCTCGCTCGTCGATGCAACGCCCCAACGGACGATAGTCCGCGCCACCGTTTCCAATCGCCGCCAGGCGGTGGACACCCGCGCGGGTCAGCTCCTGACGCAACTTCGTTCCGGGATTGACGAACGCAGCCCCCGGAACGTGGAGGCCCATCACCTCCATCATCATCTGGTTCGAATTCGCTGTGCCATAGAATGTGCAGGTGCCCGGCGAATGGTAGCTTGCGGCCTCTGCGTCGAGCAGTTCGGCTTTCGTCGCCTTGCCCTCGGCATAGAGCTGGCGGACGCGAGCCTTTTCCTTGTTCGGCAAACCTGACGGCATCGGGCCCGCAGGAATACCGATCATTGGCAGGTGGCCGAAACGCAAACCGCCGATCAGCAGCCCCGGCACAATCTTGTCGCAGATACCGAGCAACAGAGCGCTGTCGAACATGCCGTGGCTGAGCGCGACCACGGTCGACAGCGCGATCGTGTCGCGACTGAACAGCGACAGCTCCATCGACACCTGCCCCTGGGTAACACCGTCGCACATCGCCGCCACGCCGCCAGCGACCTGTGCCGTCGCATTTACCTCACGCGCGAAAATCTTGATTTGCTCGGGATAACGCCCGTACGGCTGGTGCGCCGAAAGCATGTCGTTGTACGCCGTCACGATCCCGAGATTCGGCGCGCGTGCGCCACGGATCGTTGCCTTGTCGCCCTCGCTCGCCGCGAAACCATGCGCGAGGTTGCTGCAGCTTAGGGCCGATCGATTGAGACCGGTCTCAGCCTCGCGGGCGATCAATTCGAGATAGCGTGTGCGACCGGCGCGACTGCGCGCGATGATCCGGTCGGTGACGGCGGCGATGATCGGGTGGAGGTTCATGGCTGCCAATATAATGTCACGGACGCCAGCCCAAATAGCCGGGCGACGGGAAGGTCGGCCCCGGCCAGCGCCGCATCGAGCACCGCACGCTTTGCCGCTCCGCGCGCGACGACGATCACCTCGTCAGCATTCGCTAGCGCGGCGAGCGTCAGCGTCCGTCGCGGATACGGAGCTTCGGGCGGCAACGGATCAGGGACAACCGCGATCACCCCGACCGGTGCCGTGGGATCGGGGTTGGCGCTCGGAAATAGCGACGCGACGTGGCCGTCGTCGCCGATGCCGAGCCAAACGAAACCGAACCGCGGCACGGGGGGGCTGAGCGATAGCGGTTCGATCGTCGCGCCAGTCGCGCCAAATGCAGCACGTAGCGCACCAACATTGCTTGCTGGGTGATCGTGCGGAACGACACGCTCGTCGCCCGGCATAATCGTCACCTTGTCCCACGGCAGGCGCAACCCGGCCAGTGCGGCGAAGATCGAGCGCGGCGTATTTCCTCCGGGCAGGCAGAGCGTCACCGGCCCCCGTCGATCGATCGCTGCCGCCACGCGAGCGACGACTGCCGCATCACCGCCGTCATCCGCCCAACGGGCGTTAGTCATACCAGCTGACGCCGTCACGTTCGGTCAGCGCAATTGCCGCGCTCGGCCCCCAACTGCCCGCGCCATAGGTCTTCGGCGTCATGCCGGTCGCCTTCCATCCGGCGCGGATTCCATCGATATACGTCCACTGCGCCTCGACCTCGTCCCGCCGGACGAATAAAGTCGGGTCGCCGCCAATCAGGTCGAGCAAAAGACGTTCGTAGGCGATCCGCCGCCGGACATCGGCGAAGGCATTGGCGAGGCCGATGTCGAGTGGCACCTCGCGCAGCCGCAACCCGTCGCGGTCGAGCCCCGGCTCCTTGGCCATTATCGACAGCCGGATATTCTCGTGCGGCTGAAGCCGGATGACGAGTCGGTTCGGCCGCAGCGGGCCACCCTTTGCGCCGAAGATCGAGTGAGGCACGCCCTTAAACTGGATCGTGATTTCGGAATGGCGCTCTGGCAGTCGCTTACCGGTCCGCAGATAGAATGGTACACCCTGCCAACGCCAGTTGTCGACATGGAGCTTGAGCGCGACGAAAGTCTCGGTCGCCGAGACACGCGCAAGTTCGGTCGTGTAGGCGAGCACGGGCTGGCCGCCGCTCGCCCCGTCGCCATACTGGCCGATCACGCAGCATGCCTCCACGGTCCCCGCGTCGATCGGGCGGAGCGAGCGCAATACCTTCACCTTCTCGTCGCGGACGCTGGTGGCGTCGAACTTAGCCGGTGGTTCCATCGCGACGAGCGCGACAAGCTGGAGCATGTGGTTCTGCACCATGTCGCGCAGCGCACCCATGCCGTCGTAATAGTCGCCGCGACCTTCCAGTCCGACGGTTTCGGACACGGTAATCTGGACGTGGTCGATCCCGCCGGTGTGCCACAGCGGCTCGAACAGCGCGTTGCCGAAGCGAAGCGCGAGGAGGTTCTGGACGGTTTCCTTGCCGAGATAATGGTCGATGCGGAACGTCCGCGCTTCGGGAAATGCCGCCGCGACCTGATCGTTGATGGCACGGCTCGACTCAAGGTCCGACCCGAGAGGTTTTTCAAGCGCCAGTCGCACCCCGTCGCCCGCCAACCCCGCTGACCTCAGCCCGGCGATCGTCGGCCCAAAAAGCGACGGCGCCGTCGACAGAAAAATCGACAGATCGGCTTGATCGCCGACCGCGCTGGCTAGCTCGGCAAAGCCCGCGCTATCGGTCGCCTCGAGCGACACGTAGCGCAGCCGCGCCAGGAACACTGCGACACGGTCCGGATCGAGGCGCTCGGCGTCGATATGCTCGGTAAGGGCTGTGCGGGCAATCTCGGCAAAACCCTCCGTGTCGAGGCCGCTTCTTGCGGTCGCTACGATCCGCAGGCCGGTCGGCAACAGTCCATCAACGTCGAGCCCGAACAACGATGGCAAAAGCATTCGCCGGGCGAGATCGCCGGTTGCGCCGAATAGGAGAAGAACGGCTGTCATATCGCTACCGGGATACGGTCATCCGAACCGCAACCGCGCATCTTGACCCCAAATCCGGGGAGCGAAGTACAGCCGGCCGGTCGAAGCCGACCGCCTGTATCTAGGTCGAAAAATATCAACCCGCTTTAAAACTTGTAGCGAACGCTTCCGCCGTAGAAACGCGGCGGACTCGGATACGCTGACAAAGTTCCCGACTGAGCAACGCCCGGGAAGATAACCGAATTATACTTGGGTTCGGTCAGGTTACGACCCCAGATCGACACTTCCAGGCCCTTGTAGATTTCAACCGCGATTGACGCATTGAGTGTTTCAGGCTGTGCCTTGAACCGCAGGCCCTGTGCGATGACGTAGGCGCTTGAGTAGTCATAATCGATGTGGAAGATCGCCTTCACGTCGTTCACGATCGGGTGCGTGTAGGTCATACCAACAGCGAGCGAATATTCGGACTGGCCGCTTGGCCGCAAGCCGGTGAGGTTGGTCGGAACGACGCCGTTGGTGGCCGCGTTAAAGGCCGAGCCGCCCGTAAACAGGTCATACTTCGGGTCGAGGTACGTGAGCGAGCCGGTCACATTCAGATTACGCATCGGCGTCACGCTGAAGTCGAGTTCCGCACCCTTTGTCGACTGCTTTTCGGCATTGCCAAGCACGAAGCCAGTGCCCTGGAAAATATTGCTCTGGAACCCCTTCAGGATCTGATTGAAAATCGCGATATTGAAGCCAAAACCAACAAAATCGCCCTTCAGGCCGACTTCATATACCTGTGCATCCTCAGGGCCCGCATAACGCGTTCCCACCGACAGGTTGTTGAGCGCAAGTCCAGCAGTACGGATAGCGGAGGGAGCCGGCGGAGGAACTTGTGCCGGCGAACCCGGTATGAAGTCGCTCGCGAACGGACGGCTATCCGTCGACAGGTTGAATGAGCTCGCCTTGAAACCGGTTGCGTACGTCGCATAAGCGTTAAGATGGCGGTTGAGCTTGTAGGCGAGGCGGATCGTATAGGAAAAATTATTGTCCTTGGTCTTGCCGCTTTCGACCGCGTTGGGGAAGTTTAGGAATTGCGGCAGGAACTGCAGAGGCTTCAGACCGAGGAACGGGTTGCAGAAGCCGGCTGGCAGAGTGTTGGGCGTCGGGCACGCCGTCGTCCGCGGATATATCGTTCCACTTGGCAGCGGTATCGAACCGGGAATACCAGCATTGGCACCCGTCTGGACCAGATCGATCCGAGAAAAATTGTCGGTCGAGACGTTATCCGTCGATACACGCTTATGATCGACTGTGTAATTGCCGCCGAGAGTCAGCGTCAGCCCGTCGAGAATTTTGAAATCGACATTGCCGAAGATGGAATAAGCGTCGTCGTTATATTTATACTTTTCGAAACGACCCTGGCCCTGCGAACCAAAGGCACCTGCCGGAAGGCCCGGATTGAGCGCACGTAAAGTCGGTTCGAGGCCCGTGTAAGCCCCTCCGCTCAGTAGATTTGCATAAGCGGCGAAATCACGCCCAAAGGTCAATTGTGTTTGGTTATTAATATCTTCGTTGAAATAGTAGCCGCCCACAAGGAAGTTCAGCCGCCCCTCGAAATCGGAGGCGATGCGAACTTCCTGCGTATACGTATTGATGGCGGTATGACTGCGGTTGTCCCCGATCAGATCGGCGCTGGTGAAATCCGAGTCCTGGTTTGTGAAGCTACGCAGGCCGCGATAGGCACTGATGCTGGTTAGTGACAGCGTGTCGGTGAGCTCCGCGTCGATCTGAGCCGAAACACCATAGCTGTCGATCTTGTTGGTCGAAGGCAGATTGGCGTAGCTGTCGTACGAGAACGGCTGGTTGGCATTGATCTGACCACCAATCGCTCGGATCGCGCCCGTTGCCGGACCACTGAACAGATTGGCCACGGTGCAGCAGATTTCGTCGATCTTGTCATAGTCCGCGATGAGACGGACCTTGAAGTCCGCGCTGGGCTTGAACAACGCCTGTGCGCGGACCCCGTAGCGATTGCGGTTGTTCGATTCCTGATTCAGATTGACGTAGTGAGCATAACCGTCGCGCCGGTTATAATTTGCCGCCAGACTGACGGCGAGCTGCTCGGTGATGGCCCCGGTGACAGCACCCTTCACAACGATCGCATTAAAGTTGCCGTAGGATGCCTCGACATTAGCGCCGAATTTGAACTTCGGTTCGGCGGTGATGATGCTGATGATACCCGCCGACGCGTTCTTGCCGAACAGCGTCGATTGCGGACCGCGCAGAACCTCGACGCGCTCGATGTTGGGCAAATCGTTGATCTGTGCGCCCGATCGTGACCGATAGACGCCGTCGATGAAGACGCCGACCGACGGCTCGATGCCCGCATTGTTCGCGCCGTTGCCGAAGCCGCGAATGATAAAGTTGGTGTTCGCCGAGCTCTGCAGCTGGCCGACCTTCAATGATGGAACCAGCGTTTGCAGATCGAGAAGATCACGAATTTGGGAGCGCTGGATCGATTCCGCCGTCGCAACCGCCACTGAAATGGGTGTGTCCTGCAGCGTTTGCGCGCGCTTCGACGCGGTAACGATGATTTCCGATGTATCGGCGTCAACCGTCGACGCAACGACCTGTGGCGCAGCGGTCTGAGCCCAGCTCGCCTGTGCCGTCAGCAGCGCTGTCACCGACAGGCCAACTAAATAGGTTGCGCGCATCGTATCCCCCTCGTTCGGTACGTAATCCGGAAATGATTCTCCCGGCTGCACGCCCGCTCTTACACACCGACTCTGCGACAGTTTGAACAATGGGTCAATTGCGTTGCTACCAGCTAGTGGATCGAATCTAACACTTGGTGCCCGCGTCTGACCGCGGCGATGATTTTATCAGGATCAGCGGTCCAGACGAAGGGTTTTGGGCTTTCGTTGTGGTCGGCAAGGAAACGGTTGATGGCGGCCTGAAGGTCGAC
>JANYFA010000005.1 GCA_025362895.1 Sphingomonadaceae bacterium
GAGGACCGCCATCTGGACCATCTCGTTGCGCTTTTTCTCGCCGCCCGAAAAGCCGACGTTGACCGCGCGCTTGAGCATATCGAGCGACAGGCCGAAGCCCTCCGCCTCGCGCTTGACCAGCTTCAGGAACTCCGCCCCCGATGCCTCCGCCTCGGCCCGCGCCCGGCGCTGGGCATTGAGCGCGGTGCGGAGAAACGTCAGGTTCGACACACCGGGAATTTCGACCGGATATTGCAACCCGAGAAACAACCCCGCCGCCGCGCGCTCGTGCGCGTCGAGCGCGAGCAGGTCGGTGCCATCGAGCATGACGTTGCCGCCGGTGACGGTGTATCCCGCGCGCCCCGCAAGGACATAGCTCAGCGTCGACTTGCCCGCGCCGTTAGGGCCCATGATCGCGTGGACCTGCCCGGCGGCGACCGACAACGTCAGCCCGTTGAGGATCGCCCGGCGCTCGCCATCTGGGCCGTCGACGGTGGCGTGAAGGTCGGTAATTTCGAGCATCAATTGGCCTTGTCGTGGTCGAGCTTCCAGCTCACGGCGGTAATTTCGGTCTGTGACCGCAAGTCGAGTTCGATGCCCGCGACCGACGACTCACCGACCGCGAGATTATACGCCGCCGTCTCGTTCGGGGCGCCGAGGCGATGGAACCGGCGGACCTCGTCGACGAGCGCGGCACGCTTCGGCGCGCACGCCTTGAACGCGCCGTCGGCGGCCTCGGCGGCCTGCGCTTCGGGCGTCGCCAATTTCTTCGCGGTCGTATCGAGGCAGTCGGCCCATGCGGCGGTCGCGGCATCGACCCGCTTGCGCCCCTCGACCCCGGCCACCGGCCCGCGCGGCGGGGGCGATTCGCACGCTGCGAGTGCGGTGAGCACGAGAAGGACGGCGGCGGATCTCATCGCGCACCCCACCATTCCAGGTCGAGCATATCATCGAGAGCGAACGGACCGCGTTCCGGCAGCGCTGGCATATTGAACAGCGACGCCATCACCCGACACTCCCCTCGAGCGAAATGCCCAGCAGCTTTTGCGCCTCGACGGCGAACTCCATCGGCAGCTGTTGCAGCACTTCCTTGCAAAAGCCGTTGACGATCAGCGTGACCGACTCCTCGGCGTTCAACCCGCGCGACATGGCATAGAATAATTGATCGTCGCTGATCTTCGACGTCGTCGCCTCGTGCTCGATCTGCGCGGTCGGGTTGCGGACCTCGATATACGGGACGGTGTGCGCGCCGGCCTGATCGCCGAGGAGGAGGGAGTCGCACTGGGTAAAATTGCGGACGTTCTCTGCCGACGCCGCGACGCGGACGAGGCCGCGGTACGTGTTATCCGATCGCCCCGCCGAAATCCCCTTGCTGACGATCGTTGAGCGGGTGTTCTTACCCAAGTGGATCATCTTGGTGCCGGTATCGGCCTGCTGGCGGTTGTTGGTTACCGCGACCGAGTAAAATTCGCCGACCGACCCCTCGCCGCTCAAGACGCACGATGGATACTTCCACGTGATCGCGCTGCCCGTCTCGACCTGCGTCCAGCTGACCTTCGACCGCGCACCTTTGCACAAGGCGCGCTTGGTGACGAAGTTGTAGATGCCGCCGACGCCGTTGGCATCGCCCGGATACCAGTTCTGGACGGTCGAATATTTGATCTCGGCGTCGTCCATCGCGACCAGTTCGACGACGGCGGCATGGAGCTGGTTCTCGTCGCGCATCGGTGCGGTGCAGCCTTCGAGATAGCTGACGTGGCTGCCCTTGTCGGCGATGATCAGCGTGCGCTCGAACTGACCGGTATTCGCCGCGTTGATCCGGAAATAGGTCGATAGCTCCATCGGGCAGCGGACGCCCTCGGGAATGTAAACGAAGGTGCCGTCGGAAAAGACCGCGCAGTTGAGCGTCGCGAAGAAATTGTCGCGCATCGGCACGACGCTGCCCAAATGCTTGCGGACGAGATCGGGAAACTCCTTCACCGCCTCGCTGATCGACCGGAAAATGACCCCGGCCCGCTCGAGTTCGGCGCGGAAGGTCGTGGCGACGCTGACGCTGTCGAAGACGGCGTCGACCGCGATGCGGCGCGATCCCTCGACCCCGGCCAGCATCTCCTGCTCGGCGATCGGAATGCCCAGTTTCTCATACGTCCGGCGAATTTCGGGGTCGAGTTCGTCGAGGCTGCCGATGGTGGGCTTGGCCTTTGGCGCGGCGTAATAATAGGCATCCTGATAATCGATCGGCGCGATATTCAGCTTGGCCCAGTCGGGCGGTGTCATCGTCTGCCACTGCCGGAATGCTTTGAGCCGCCAGTCGAGCAGCCATTGCGGCTCGGCCTTCTTCGCCGAGATGTAGCGGACGGTGTCCTCGGTCAGGCCCTTCGGCGCCATTTCTGATTCGATGTCGGAGACGAAGCCCCATTTATATGTCGCGAGGTCATCGACGGCGGCGTGCGCCTCGTCGTTACGAAACGGCAAATCGATGACGGCGGCGAGTGGATCGGTCACGCGGTTACCTCAAGCGAATTCACGGCTGGCGGCAGAGCGACCGGACCGGAAAGGTCCGCCAGCGTGACGGCAGCGAAGGCGGCCCGTACCGCGACGTTGATCGGCCGCCAATGCGGGCGAACCGCGCAGCTACCTTCCAGCGCACAGGCACTGACTTCGCCGTGCTGGCAATTGGTCAGCGCGATTGGGCCCTCGACCGCCTCGATAATGTCGGCGACGCTGATCGCGTGGGCGGCGCGGGCCAGCCGGAACCCGCCGGCAACCCCACGCGAACTGGCGAGCAGCCCGCCGCGCGTCAGCAACCCCATGACCTTCGCCACCGTCGGCGCGGGAATGCCGGTGCGCGCCGCGACGACGCCCGCCGACAGCGGACCCTCGACGCACCGCGCCGCTGCCGTCATCACGACCACCGAATAGTCGGCAAGGTTGGTCAGGCGAAGCACGCGGGTTCCTAAAGTGGAGCGAATTGGTCCGGCTTATGTGGGCGCTCGTCCGGCCAAGTCAAGCGCCGCCGGAAGCAACCGCGCCAGCCGCGCCGCCCACGCCGCGATCTCGGCAGCATCCCCCAGAAGGTCCTGCCGCACCTCGATCTCGACATATGGCAGACCGGCGGCGAAGGCGTGACGCGGGATCGTGTAGTCGATCCGATCCATCGCATAGGGTTCGTTGTCGCCGACGACGAGATCATCTTCGGCGCGGAGACCTGCGATCATCGCCCGCGCCAGCGCGTCGTTCGCGCCGTTGTGGAGGATGCCGCAGTGCCACGGGCGCGCGATTCCCTTCATCACCGGCGTGAAGCTGTGCAGCGCGACGAGCGCCGTTGGCTCCCCCACCGCCAGCCGCCGCGCAACCGCATCGCCGATGACCGCTTGGTAAGGCGTATGGATCGCAGCGACTCGAACCGCCCGCGCGGACGGTTCCAGCGCGGCATTGCCCGGGACCACCGTCCCGTCGCTGATCATCGGCATCGCGTCGGGCGCGGCGGGGTCGCGGTTGCAGTCGATCACCAGCCGCGAATAGATCTGATGTATGAACGTCGCGTCGAGGGCGGCGCTTAACGCCTCCCCCATGGCCGTTACACCAATGTCCCAGCCGATGTGGCGCGCCAGTTCGGTGTCGGCCAGGCCGAGCTTTGCTAATGTGCCCGGGACCCGGTTGCCGCCGTGATCGCCGATCAGGAGGAAGGGCGACACGCCATTCGGGTTGACGATCGCGGCCGGTTGGGGTTCGTCTGGTGTGAACACTTGCGGAATCCTGATGCCCGTCCTGTCGATCGCGCATATCACGACCTACGCCTATCGCCAGCCGGTGTCGCTCGGCGAGCACCGGCTGATGGTGCGTCCGCGCGAAAGCTACGACCAACAGTTGCTCGACGCGCGGATCGACATCGATCCCGCCCCCGCTGAGGTCCGCTGGCTTCACGACGTCTTCGGCAACGCGGTGGCCATCGCAGCGTTCGAGGGGACCGCCAGCCACCTCTACGTCGCCGCCCATGCGACGCTCGACCACCGCCCGTCGGCTGCCGCCGGCTACGCGCTGGAAAGCTACGCCCGGCGCTATCCGTTTACCTATTCCAGCGAGGACATGCCCGACCTGATCCGGTCGATCGAGCGCCAGCATCACGACCCCGACCGCGTCGTCGACCGCTGGGCGCGCGCGTTCATCGGCGACGAAGGGCGCATCGAAACCACCGTCCTGCTCGAAGCCATCACCCGCGCGATTCACCGCGATTTCACCTATGTGGGGCGGACCGCGCCGGGGACCCAGTCACCGCTCGA
>JANYFA010000051.1 GCA_025362895.1 Sphingomonadaceae bacterium
GGCAGCAGCCCGAGGAGGTCGGCGCGAGTCGCTCCCGCCGCGACCGCGTCGGCGACGCCCACGACCGCCGCGAGCACCGATGCCGCCGTTTCGCCGCGATAATAGATCGCCGTCCCCTCCCCCCGCCCGACCGCGTCGCCGCCGGTCACGGTTGCGACGACGACGTCGACATGGGTCTTCGCCCCGCGCGCGATGACGAATTCGCCGCGCACGGGGAAGCGTTCGATGGTGGCCGTGAGGGAACGCCGCGGGTCGATGGACATGGCGCTTCATGCCGCTAAACCTGCGCGCGTGGAAGATGGTGGGGTTCAGCTAGATCCGGACGCGGCGGTGGTGCCCGCCGCGTGGCGTTTCGCGGTCGATCGCGGCGGGACCTTTACCGACATCGTCGCCGTCGCGCCCGACGGGCGGATCGTCACCGCCAAGCTGCTGTCGGCTTCCCCGGCCTACCCGGATGCCGCTGCCGAGGGCATCGCCCGGATCGCGCGCGGCGAGCCCATTGCCCGCGTCCGGATGGGGACGACGGTGGCGACCAACGCGCTGCTGGAACGCGACGGCGAGCCTGTCCTCCTGGCGATCACGCGCGGTTTAACCGACGCCCTGCGGATCGGGCATCAGGCGCGGCCCCGGCTGTTCGACCGCCACATCGTCCTGCCCGAGCCGCTCTACGCCCGGACGATGGCGGTGCACGAGCGGATAACGGCGGAGGGCGCGGTTCTGACGCCGCTCGACGAGGCCGCGGCCGCCGCCGACCTCGCCGCCGCTTTCGCCGCCGGATTCCGCGCGGTCGCCATCGTCCTGATGCACGGGTACCGCTTTCCGGCGCACGAACGTCGCGTCGCCGCGATCGCCGCGCGGGTGGGGTTCACCCAGATTTCGGTCAGCCACGACGTGTCGCCGACGATCAAGCTGGTTCCACGCGGCGATACGACCGTGGTCGACGCCTATCTGTCGCCCGTGCTGCGCGCCCATGTCGACCGCGTCGCCGCCGCGCTGGGAGACACTCCGCTCCAGTTCATGCAGTCGAATGGCGGCCTCGTCGCCGCCCCCGGGTTTCGCGGCAAGGACGCGATCCTGTCCGGCCCGGCGGGCGGCGTCGTCGGGATGGTCGCGGTCGGCCTCGCGGCAGGGTTCGACCGGCTGATCGGTTTCGATATGGGCGGCACGTCGACCGACGTATCGCACTGGGCGGGCGACTTCGAGCGCGCCACCGAGACGCTCGTCGCCGGGGTGCGGGTGCGGACGCCGATGCTCGCGATCGAGACGGTCGCGGCGGGCGGTGGATCGATCTGCCGATGGGACGGGACGCGCCTCCGTGTCGGCCCGGAATCGGCAGGCGCCATGCCGGGGCCAGCCGCCTATCGGAACGGCGGGCCGCTGACGGTGACCGACGCGCAGGTGTTCCTCGGCCGCCTCCAGCCCGATCATTTCCCGGCGATCTTCGGCGCGAACGGCGACCAGACTCTCGACACGGACGTCGTCGCGGCAAAGTTCGCCGCGCTCGCCGCCAAAACCGGGCTGATGCCAGCGGTCATCGCCGAAGGCTTCCTCGACATCGCCGTCGCGACGATGGCGCGCAAGGTCCGGGCGGTTTCGATCGAACGCGGCCACGACGTGACCGGCTACACCCTCGTCGCCATGGGCGGAGCAGCGGGCCAGGTCGCGTGCCGTGTCGCCGCCGCGCTCGGCATCACGCGGGTCCTCGCATCGCCGTTCGCGGGCGTGTTGTCGGCGTTCGGCATCGGCCTCGCCGACGTCCGCGCGGTGCGGGAGGCGACGGTCGACGCGGCTCTCGACGCCGATGTCGGCGCCGTCATCGCCGGGCTGACGGCGGCGGCGATCGCAGCGGTTGGGGTGGTGACGGCAGAGACCGTCGTCACGGCGCTGATCAAATACGCCGGGACCGACACCCCGCTCGCCGTCGCGTTCGGAACGCCGCCCGCCATGGCAGCGGCGTTCGCGCAGCAGCACCGCGCCCGGTTCGGCTTCGTCGCCGATTCGGCGCTGATTATCGACGCGGTGCGCGTCGAGGCGGTCGCGCGCTCGGCGGTGCTGCCCGA
The DNA here is from genome assembly GCA_025362895.1 of Sphingomonadaceae bacterium. Taxonomy (GTDB): domain Bacteria; phylum Pseudomonadota; class Alphaproteobacteria; order Sphingomonadales; family Sphingomonadaceae; genus Polymorphobacter_B. The sequence continues at coordinate 2,061 of JANYFA010000051.1, forward strand.
CCCCCTGCCGATGACCGGCGCGCCGCCATCCCCCGTCATGGTGACGATGGCGGGCGCGGCGGTACCGCTGTTCGACCGGGCCACCCTTCCCGCCGGCTTCGTCGTGGCCGGTCTTGCGATCCTGATCGACGCGGGCGCGACGACGATTGTCGAGGCTGGCTGGTCGGTCGAGGTGACGGCGCGCGGCGATGCGGTGCTGACAACCGCCGGGGGTCCGCGCGGCGCGGATCACCGGGCGACGGACGACGCGGTCGTCAACCCGGTTCGCCTCGAGCTGTTCAACCACCGCTTCATGGGGATTGCGGAAGCGATGGGGGTTGCTCTGCAATCGACGGCATCATCGGTAAACATCAAGGAAAGGCTGGACTTTTCATGCGCCCTATTTGATGCCGCCGGAGCGTTGGTGGCGAACGCGCCGCATATGCCGGTCCACCTCGGCTCGATGGGCGACAGCGTCGCCGCCGTCATGCGATCGCGCGGCGACACGTTGCGGGCCGGTGACGTCGTCGCGCTCAATGCGCCCTACAACGGCGGCACTCATCTGCCGGATATTACCGTCATCATGCCCGTCTTCGTCGATGGCGTCCGCGCCTTTTTCGTCGCCGCGCGGGGGCACCACGCCGATATCGGCGGCATTCGTCCGGGGTCGATGCCGGCTGACAGCGTGACGATCGCCGACGAAGGGATCCTGATCGACGACTTCCTGCTGGTCGCGCAGGGCCAGTTCCGCGATGCCGATATCCGCGCCCTGCTCGCCTCCGGTCCGTGGCCCGCGCGCGATCCGGACCGCAACGTCAACGATTTGAAGGCGCAAGTGGCCGCGTGTTCGCGCGGAGCCAGCGACCTCGTCGCGCTGTGCGCCGACACCGGAGCGACCACCGTCGTCGCCTATATGGCGCATGTCCAGGCCAAGGCGGAGGAGGCCGTCCGCCGCGCCATCGTCGACTTGCACGACGGCAGCTTCGCGTATGAACTCGACGGCGGCGCGATGGTGCGGGTAGCGGTCACGATCGATCGGACCGCGCGGTCGGCAACGGTCGACTTCACCGGCACGAGCGCGCAGTTACCCAATAATTTCAATGCTCCGCGCAGCGTCGTTCGCGCCGCCGTGCTGTATGTCTTCCGCTGCCTAATCGACGATGACATGCCGTTGAACGATGGCTGCATGCGCGCGATCAACCTGGTCATCCCCGCCGGTTCGATGCTCGATCCAGTTTTCCCCGCCGCCGTCGTCGCGGGCAATGTCGAGGTCAGCCAGGTCGTCACCGACGCGCTGTTCGGGGCGCTGGGCGCCCTGGCTGCAGCGCAGGGGACGATGAACAACCTCACCTTCGGCACCGACGACTGGCAATATTACGAAACCATCGCGGGCGGCGCGGGGGCCGGGCCGGGTTTCGCCGGGGCCAGCGCGGTCCAGACCCACATGACCAACAGCCGCATGACCGACCCGGAAGTATTCGAGAGTCGCTTCCCCGTCCTGATCGACGCCTTCACCATCCGCACCGGGTCGGGCGGCGCGGGGCGCTGGCACGGCGGTGAAGGCGTCATCCGCCGCCTGTATTTCCGCGCGGCGGCGAGCGTGTCGATCTTGTCCAATCGCCGCCGCGTCGCCCCGTTCGGCCTCGCGGGCGGCACCGCCGCAGCGACCGGCAGCAACGTCGTCGAGCGTGCGGACGGGGGCGTCGAAGCGCTGAGCAGCACCGCCTCGGTCGATCTCGCGCCGGGCGATGTCCTGAGCATCACCACGCCCGGCGGCGGCGGCTATGGCGTGCCGGGAGCCTAGGCTTTCGCCAAATTGTCATCGTCGCAACCCGGATTGGCAGTGGCGCGCGGGAAGAGCGCGGTGCATAGCCCGCCCTGTCCCGATCACGCGCCGCCAACCGTCGGCACCCGACGCCTGCCCCCGTCTACCCCAACGACCTGAGGTGATGCTCCCGATACGGCTCTTCGCGCAGTGTAACCTTGCCTATGAATTTGATGCGGCCGTCGAGGCGATCGCCAAGGTGCAGGTGCTCGGCGCGCCCGATCAGGTCATCGTCGGCGAAACGCTGACCCTGAGCTCCGGTGCGCGGCTGGTGTCGGTCACCGCGAGCGATGGCACGCGGCTGTTGCGCGGCGAGATGGAGGGGGCGGTCGACCTCGCTTATACCGCGACGGTCGACGTGACGCCGCGCACGACCATCCCACTGGACGCGCGGCAGCATCGCTGGGACGAATTGCCCCCCGAAACGCTCGATTACCTTCTCCCCAGCCGCTATTGCCCATCCGACAAATTCGGGCGGTTCGTCGCGCGCCAGTTCGATCCGGCGCTAGCCGGCGGGGCGCGGGTCGCGGCGATCCTCGATTGGCTCCATGCCGAGGTCGACTATCTCCACGGCGTCAGCGATGCCGAGACGACCGCCGAACGAACCTTCGTCGACCGCGCCGGAGTCTGCCGCGACTTTACCCACCTTGGGATCACCCTTTGCCGGGCGGCTAATATCCCAGCGCGCGCGGTTGGGGCCTATGCGTGGCGACTCGAGCCAGCGGATTTCCATGCGGTGATGGAGGTATATCTGAGCGGCCAGTGGTGGCTCGCCGACCCGACCCGCCTGGCCCCCGGCGACGGGCTGATCCGTATCGCGACCGGGCGCGACGCCGCCGACATCGCCTTCTTGACGACGGGCGGCGCGGTGCGCCAGATCGCGATGACAGTGTCGGTTACCCGGCTCGACTGACGCCACGACGCAAGGCAGACGATGAAGATTGACGCCGCCGTCCTCGATCACCACGGCATTGCCGCCCCTTATGCGGCGACCCGCCCGCTGCGACTGGCGACGCTCGACCTCGCCGCGCCACGACCGGGCGAACTGCTGCTGCGGATCGATGCCGCAGGCGTCTGTCATTCCGATCTGTCGGTCGTCAACGGCGACCGCGTGCGCCCGGTGCCGATGGCGCTCGGCCATGAGGCGGCGGCGACGGTTCTGGCCACGGGTTCGGCCCACAGCGAATTCGCGGTCGGCGACCGGGTCGTCCTGTCGTTCCTGCCGGCGTGCGGGCGGTGCGAACGGTGCGTCGCGGGCGAAGGCTATCTGTGCGCCGTCGCCACGGCCGCGAACGGCAAAGGGGTGATGATGGGCGGCGGGCACCGGCTGAGCGAAGGCGATACGCCGGTTTTTCATCACCTCGGCGTCTCGGCCTTCGCGACCCACGCGGTCGTCGACGAGCGGTCGGCGGTCAGGATCGACGGCGACATCCCGCCCGAAATCGCCGCGCTGTTCGGGTGCGCCGTCCTCACCGGCGTCGGCGCGGTGGTCAATGCAGCCAAGGTCCGCCCCGGCGAAAGCGTTGCCATCTACGGCCTTGGCGGTGTCGGCCTCGCCGCGCTCCTGGGCGCGGTCGCGAGCGGGGCCGAGCCGATCGTCGCGTTCGACCCCGTTGCCGCCAAGGTCGACCTCGCGCGCGACCTCGGCGCGATCGCGGCCCACCCCCGCGACGCGAAAGCGACGATCGACCGCGTCGCCCCCGGCGGCGTCGATGTCGCGATCGAAACCGTCGGCAAGGCGAGCGTTCTGGCCGATGCCTATGCGGCCACGCGGCGCGGCGGGCGCACCGTTACCGTCGGCCTGCCTAATCCGGCCGAGATGCTGATGATCCCGGCGATCAGCCTCGTCGGCGACGGCAAGACGATCATGGGCAGCTATATGGGCCATGCGATCCCGCGCCGGGACATTCCGCGTTATATCGCCCTATGGCGCGCCGGGCGGCTGCCGGTCGAGCGGTTGTTGACCGCGACGCGCCCGCTCGCGCAGATCAACGCCGCGCTCGACGACCTCGCCGCCGGAATCGCCGTGCGTCAGGTGATGATCCCCGAACCAAAGGCCTGATCATGTTCACCAGCATCAACCCCGCGACCGGGGCGGAAATCGCGACGCACCTCGAACTGACCGACGCCGACGTCGAGGCACGCCTCGCGGCGGCGGACGCGGCGTATCGCCGGTGGCGGACGACCCGGGTCGAGGAGCGCGTCGCTCTGCTGACCAGCCTCGCGGATGCCTATGCCGCCAACGCCGACCGGCTCGCGGAGATGGCGACGCTCGAGATGGGGAAGACCGTCGCCTCGGCGCGGGCGGAGGTGGCGAAATGCGTCGCCGGGTTCCGCCATTATGCGACGCACGGGCCAGCGATGATCGCGCCCCGGACACTTGCGGTGGCGACGGGCGCAGCCGAAATCCGTTGGCTCCCGCTCGGCCCGGTCCTCGCCGTGATGCCGTGGAACTTCCCTTACTGGCAGGTCGTCCGGTTCCTTGCGCCGACGCTGCTCGCGGGGAACGTCGGGCTGCTCAAGCACGCGAGCAACGTCCAGGGCGTCGCCGGGCTGATGGTCGAGATGATGGCGGTCGCCGGGGCTCCCGACGGGCTGTTCCAGAACCTTGCGATCCCGTCGCGCGGCGTCGCCGCCGTGATCGCCGACCGTCGCGTTGCCGCCGTGACGCTGACCGGCAGCGAAGGGGCGGGGGCCGCCGTCGCCGAAATCGCGGGCCACCATCTGAAGAAGGTCGTCCTCGAGCTCGGCGGGTCGGACCCGTTCGTCGTCATGCCGTCGGCCGATCTCGACGCGGCGGTCGCCGCCGCCGTCACCGCGCGCATCCAGAACAGCGGTCAATCGTGCATCTGCGGCAAACGGATGATCGTCCATACCGACATCCACGACGCCTTCCTCGCCCGTTTCACCAGCGCGATGGCGGCGGTTACGACGGGCGATCCGTTAGACGCCGCCACGGCAATGGGACCGTTGTCGAGCGTCGGCGCGCGCGACACCGTCGTCGGTCAACTAGCCGCCGCGACGGCGCAGGGGGCGACGCTGACCGGCGGCGTCGTGCTGCCCGGACCGGGGGCGTTCATGTCGGCGGGGGTCCTGAGCGGCATCCCCGCGGGCAGCCCGATCCTGCACGAGGAAATCTTCGGCCCCGTCGCAATGGTGCTGCGTGCCGCCGACGTCGATCATGCCATCGCCATCGCCAACGACAGTCCGTTCGGTCTCGGCTCGTCGGTATGGACGACCGACGCCGCCGAACAAGCAGCCTTCATCGCCGGAATCGACGCCGGGATGACTGCGATCAACCAGGTCCTCGCCTCGATCCCCGACGCGCCGTTCGGCGGGGTCAAGCGATCGGGCCATGGGCGCGAGCTGGGGCCGTGGGGGCTGCACGAGTTCATGAATCTGAAGTCGGTGCTCCGCGCCGGGTAGCGACGGCGTGCTCGTCACCGCGATCATGCCGACCGCCGATCGCCGCGCTTATGCCGGGCGCGCGATCACCGCGTTCCAGCGGCAAACCCACGCCGAGTGCGAGCTGCTGATCCTCGACAGCGGGCGCGACGCGGTCGCCGACCTCATCCCGCCCGACCCGCGCATCCGCTACTGGCGCGACGACGCGCGGGAAATCGGCGTAGCGCGCAGCGCCCCGACCGTCGGTGCGGCGCGCAACACGCTGTGCGCGCGTGCGGCGGGCGCGATCATCGTCCACTGGGACGACGACGACTGGCACGGCCCGACGCGACTGGCCGACCAGGCGGCAGGGCTGGCGGGCGCCCGCGCCGATATCGGCGGGATGGCGACGGTTCCGTTCCTGAGCGACGACGGTACCGCCGCGTGGGACTATGTCTGGGCGGCAGCCAAACCGTGGGTCTACGGCGGCAGCTTCGCCTATACCCGTGCCTTCTGGGCCCGCTGCCCATTCGCCGATGTCCAGATCGGCGAGGACACCGACTTCGTGCTCAACAATCCGGGGCGCGTCCTCGCCTTTCCCGACGCGCATTGGTTCATCGCCCGCGTCCACCACGGCAACACCGCCGCCAAGAATACCGGCGGCGCACACTGGGTTCCGCGCGATCCCGCGCCGCTGCTCGCCCGGATCGCGGCGAACGGCGGCGGCTGGTGACCCCGACAGTCAGCTGCACGATGATGACCGCCGGGCGCCGGGCGTTCATCCCGCGGACGATCGCGCTGTTCCTCGCGCAGAGCGAGCCCGACTGCGAACTCGTCATTCTCGATCAAGGCTTCATTCCGGTTGCCGACCTTGTCCCGCAGCATCCGCGCATCGTCTATCGCCACGAACCCGCGCGAACCTTGGGAGCGGCGCAGAATCGGTGCTGCGAGCTGAGTTCGGCGCCGGTCATCGTCCATTGGGATGACGACGACTGGCACGCGCCGACACGTGTCGCGACGCAGCGCGCCGCCCTCGCCCGCGCCAACGCCGATATTTGCGGGCTGGCGGTCATCCCGTTCCTGAGCGACGAAGGGTCGGCGGCGTGGGATTATCGCTGGGAGGCCACCTCGCCGTGGGTGTTCGGCGCGACCTTTGCCTATCGCCGCGACCTGTGGGACCGCCACCGCTTCGCCGACGTCCCGGTCGGCTACGACAATCTGTTCGTGCAAGGCGTCACCGGCGCGCGCATCCTACCCCAGGGTGACGACGGCTGGTTCGTCGCGCGGGTCCATGGCGGTAACACGTCCGCCAAGCGCACCGACGGCCCCCACTGGTACCCGCGCGACCCCGCTCCGTTGCTTGCACGCGTCGGCGCAAGGAACGGGGTCTGGTAACGGGGACGGGCGACTATTGCGCCGTCCAACCGCCGTCGATCGGGATGGCGATGCCGGTCATCTGCGCCGCGGCCTCACTCGCGAGGAAGGCGGCGAGTTCGCCGATCTGGTCCGGCGTGACGAACTGCTTCGACGGCTGTTTCTCCGTGAGCAGGTTGGTCGTCGCCTGCTCGATGCTGATATTGTCGCGCGCGGCGTTGTCCTCGATCTGCTTTTGAACGAGCGGGGTGTGGACCCAGCCGGGACAGATCGTGTTGCAAGTGATCCCAGTGCCGGCGTTTTCGAGCGCGACGACCTTGCTCATGCCGACGACACCGTGTTTGGCGGCGACATAGGCCGCCTTGTGGGTGCTGCCGACAAGGCCGTGGACCGAGCCGATGTTGATGATCCGCCCGAACCCCTTCTTTTTCATGTAGGGTATGGCGTAGTGGATGCCCCAGAAAATGCCCGACAGGTTGATCGCGAGGATCGCGTTCCATTTTTCGGCGGGGAAGTCCTCGACAGCAGCGGTGTACTGGATACCGGCGTTGTTAACGAGAATGTCGACCGCGCCATAGGTCGTCGCGCACAGGTCGATCATCGCCTTGACGTCGTCGGGCTTGGAAATGTCGGCGGCGCTATAGACGGCCTTTATGCCGTGCGTCGCTTCGAGGTTGGCGCGTTCGGTTTCGATCGCGGCGGCGTCGCCGAAGCCGTTGATGACGAGGTTCGCTCCCTTCGACGCAAGGACGTGAGCAATGCCCAGCCCGATACCGCTGGTCGAACCCGTAACGATCGCGCTGAGTCCCGTAAGCATGTGTAATTCCTCATTAAACATTGCCAAACGACCGCCTCGGCGCCGGGGTGCCTGTGGCGAATCGCCCTTGTCGTTCCGTCTACCGTGCGGTAGGCACAGCGACCACTGCAAAGTTGGGGCGTGCCGCTCGCATCAGGGGCTTGGCAAACTAATGACGCCTGAAGAAATCCTTAAACTACCGTCGATGCCGGCGGCCGCGCCGAGCTATCCGCTAGGGCCGTACCGGTTCATCAACCGCGAATTCATGGTCGTCACCTACGAGACCGATCCGGTCGCGTTGCGCGCCGCCGTCCCCGAGCCGCTCGTGCCGAACGCCGACAACCTCGTCATGTACGAATGGATCCGGATGCCCGACAGTTCGGGGTTCGGCGACTACACTGAAAGCGGCATCGTCATTCCGTGCACATTCGACGGCGAACCAGTCAACTACACCGCGCAAATGTATCTCGACGACGAGCCGCCGATCAGTGCCGGGCGCGAAATCTGGGGCTTTCCCAAGAAATATGCGCTGCCCAAGCTGGTCGTCAATTCCGACACGCTCACCGGCACGCTCCATTATGCCGGTGAAGTCGTCGCGGTAGGAACGATGACGTATAAATGGCGGGAGAGCCCCGGCGGCTGCGCGGCGCAGGCCACGGCAATGGCCAAAACGTCGTGTAACCTGAAGATCATCCCCGACGTCGATGGCAGCCCCAAGATCTGCCAGCTCGTCGCGTACAACCTCGAGAACATCACCGTGAAGGGCAGCTGGGTCGGAAATGCGCGGCTGCATCTGACGCCGCACGTCAATGCCCCGGTC
>JANYFA010000055.1 GCA_025362895.1 Sphingomonadaceae bacterium
TCGCGATCTGGGGCTTCGGCGCGATTCCCAAGGGCTTTTTTCCGACGGAGGATACCGGCAATATGTTCGTCGGGGTCGAAGTCGCACCCGATGCGTCGTACTCGACGCTGCAGGTCAAACAGGACGCGATCGCGAAGATCATCCTCGCCGACCCCGCGATCAAGCTGGTCAACTCGTTTACCGGCGTCGGTGGTGGCGCCGGGCGCATCTTCGCGCCGATGAAACCGCGTAACGAGCGCGACGCCGCCGAAGTTGTCCAGGCGCGCCTTCGCAAGAAACTGTCGGGCATTCCCGGGGTGCTGGCGTCGCCGAACATTCCGCAGAACCTGACGCTTGGCGCACGTCCATCATCGACCAATTTTCAGTACACGCTCCAGTCGGTCGATCAGGCGGCGCTGTTTGCCTTTGGCCAGTCGTTCGAGGCGCGGCTGCGCGCGACGAGCGGGTTCGAGGACGTCAACTCCGACCTCCAGCGCGGCGCCCGCCAGGCGCGCGTTGCCATCGACCGCGACGCCGCCGCGCGGCTCGGCGTCCCCGTCCAGGCGATCCGCGACACGCTGTACAGCAGTTTCGGTAACCGCCAGATTTCGACGATCTATACGGATGTCGACAGTTATCAGGTCATTCTCGAGATCCAGCCGGGCGAACAAATGACCCCCGACAGCATCACGTCGTTGTATGTCCGGGGTAATGCCAAGGACGCGGGCGGCGGCGCCACCGTCCCGCTGTCAGCGGTCACCCGCGTCGTCGTCGAGGGCGCACCGTTATCGATCAACCATCAGAGCCAGCTCCCGGCGGTGACGATCAGCTTCAACCTGACGCCGGGCACGGCGCTCAGCGAAGCCAAGACGCGGATCGAGGCGGCCGAGACGGCGATGAACATGCCGTCGACAATCGCGGGGTCATTCCAGGGCAACGCGCAGGCGTTTGAGGCATCGACCAACGGCATGGGGTGGTTGTTCCTCGCCGCAGTCCTCGTGATCTATATCGTCCTCGGCGTCCTGTACGAAAGTTTCGTCCACCCGATCACCATCCTGTCGGGATTGCCGGCGGCGGGCATCGGCGCGGTCGCTGCGCTGGCGATCTTCCATATGCCATTGGACGTCATCGGCATTATCGGCGTCGTCATGCTGATCGGCATCGTCAAGAAAAACGCGATCATGATGATCGACTTCGCGCTGGCCGGACAACGCGCACACGGCTGGACACCGGCACACGCCATCCGCACCGCCGCGACAACACGCTTCCGGCCGATCATGATGACCACCTTCGCTGCGATCGCCGGGGCACTGCCGCTCGCGCTCGGGCTGGGAGCGGGGGCCGAACTGCGCCAGCCGCTGGGCGTCGCGGTGCTCGGCGGGTTGATGGTCAGCCAGGTGCTGACGCTGTTCATCACTCCGGTTGTTTACCTCGGGATCGAATCGCTCGCCGAGCGCCGTCGTCGTCGCGTACCGGCCGAACCGTCGTTGCCTCGCACCGTCGATCACCGGCTGGCCGCCGAATGACGTTCACCTGCCAGACAACCAACGCGGTGTAATCACAGCTGGTAATTGTGACAGGATGGGTTCGATGATAGTGCGCCGCGTAATTCTCCCTCTCGCGCTTGTGCTTGCCGGGGGTTCAGTTGCCGCGCAGGATTATGGCTATGGCCAAGGTGGTTATGGCCAAAGTGGTTATGGACAGGGCGGCTATGCGCCCGGCTACGCCCAGCCCGCTTATGATACCGACGGCCAGTCGGTCGACTCGGTGGCGGTGTTTGTCGAGCCGCTGTCGCGTTACGGGCGCTGGCTGAACAGCCGTTATGGCCGCGTATGGTCGCCCAATGTACGGCGTGAATGGCGCCCGTACACGATCGGCCATTGGGAAGGAGGAGCCTATGGCCAGACCTGGCGCAGCGACGAGCCGTTCGGTTGGGCGGTCTTCCACTTCGGGCGCTGGGCGTTCGATCGGCAGCTCGGTTGGCTGTGGTCGCCGGATACTGTCTGGGGGCCGGGCTGGGTCGCGTGGCGCGATAGCGACGACGTCACTGGCTGGGCCCCGCTCCCGCCGCAGATCAGCTTCAGCTTCGCTTTCGGCTCGGGCTATGGCTTCAACGACCTCGGCTATGACCAATGGTATGCCCCGGCGTGGAGCTATGTCCCGCGCAGTTATCTGTACAGTCGGTCGTTGCGCGGAGCGTTCCTGCCGTCGGACCGTAACCGTGATTTCTGGGAGCATACGCGCGGCGTAACCCGCTATGACCGGGTCGACGGGCAGGTCGTCAACCGCAGCTTCGGCTTTGGCGGACGGGATGGACGTGACGGGCGCAACATCAATCGCGATGACCGCCGCGACGGCGGTCCCGATGGTCGCGACCAGCGCCGCGACACGGGCCGAACCGATCCCCGCGCCGCGCCCCTTTACAGCACGCCACAGCGGCAGGTGCCGCCGCCAGCCAATTATGGTGGCGCGCCACGGGACGATGCACGAGGCCGCGGCTATGGGCGCGACGGCTTCATTCCCCGTGACGGGTTCGGCCCACGCAATAGTGCCGTTCAAGGGGCGCCGCCGCGTACCATCGAGCGCAACCCCGCCGCGTCGGCACCCGTGGCCCCAGCTTATCGTCAGGCGACGCCGCAAGCCGCACCGCCCCAGGCCGCGCCGCCCATGCGGCAGCAGCCCGCCTTTGTCGCGCCCTCCCAGCCGATGGCGACCCCGGCTCCGGCCTATTCCCCACCACGGGCCGAGCCACGACCGGAACCCCGGGCCGAGCCGCGCCAATCACCGCGTGAGCGCAACCCCGACGCGCGGCCAGATTAGCCGCCCGCGGGACACAGCGGACTTGCGCCAAAGCGCTGCACTGAACACTATGGCGTGGCGGCACGGGGCCGCTGCGGAGACGTCGTGCCGGGTAAAGCCTTCGACGAGATGTTCGGCCATCCCGGCGCGGCGGGCACACGCGACGTCTATGCGCCGATCTCCGACTGGCTGAACGGTTCGCCGCTGGACGTAATGACGACGCGGCGACGGCAGGCCGAGCTGTTCTTCCGTCGCATCGGCATCACCTTTGCCGTGTACGGCGACCCCGATGCCGCCGAACGTCTGATCCCGTTCGATATCGTCCCGCGTGTCCTTAGCGCGAGTGAATGGGCGACGATGGAGGCCGGGCTGATCCAGCGTGTCGAGGCGCTCAACGCGTTCCTCGCCGACATTTATGGCAAGCAGGACATCCTGCGCTCCGGGATCGTTCCCGAAGAACTGATCGTTTGCAACCCCGGCTTCAACCTCGCGATGATCGGCAAGCGCCCGGTCGGTGACATTTGGGTCCACATCGCCGGGATCGACCTTGTCCGCACCGACGCCGACGACTTCTACGTTCTCGAAGACAATGCGCGGACGCCGTCGGGCGTGTCGTACATGCTCGAAAACCGCGAGGTCATGCTCAAGCTGGTCCCCGAGCTATTTGCCAAACTCCGCATCCGCCCGGTCGAGACCTATCCCGACCAGCTTCTCGACATGCTCCACTCGATCGCGCCACCGGCGGCGGGAAACGCGCCGACGGCGGTCCTGCTGACGCCCGGTCAGCATAATAGCGCGTTCTACGAACACAGCTTTCTCGCCGATAAATTGGGCATCGAACTCGTCGAAGGGTCGGACCTGTTCGTTCGCGATGCGCGCGTCTTCATGCGGACGACCGAGGGACCACGCCGGGTCGACGTGATTTATCGGCGGCTCGACGATGCGTTCCTCGACCCACTCGTCTTCCGTCCCGATTCAATGCTCGGGGTGCCGGGATTGATGAGCGTCTTCGACGCGGGCAATGTCAGTATCGCCAACGCGGTCGGCACCGGCGTCGCCGACGACAAGGCGATCTATAGCTATATGCCCGAGATCATTCGTTTTTATACCGGAGCCGAGCCGGTGCTGAAGAATGTCCCAACATGGCGTTGCCGCGAATCCGAGGCGCTTGGCTATGTCCTTGACCATCTGCCGGAGCTCGTGGTCAAGGAGGTTGACGGGTCGGGCGGCTACGGGATGCTTGTCGGCCCGCACGCGACCAAGGCGATGATCGCCACGTTCGCCGACAAGTTACGCGCCAACCCCGACAAGTTCATCGCCCAGCCGACGCTGGCGTTGTCGACGTGTCCGACCCTGTGCGACGGTGGCATCGAAGCGCGCCATGTCGACCTGCGTCCGTTCGTCCTGACCGGCACCAACGGCAGCCGTGTCGTTCCCGGCGGGCTGACGCGCGTTGCGCTCGAGCAGGGGTCGCTCGTCGTCAATTCATCGCAAGGTGGAGGGACGAAGGATACGTGGGTGGTGGATGACTAGGCGATGCTGAGCCGCACCGCCGGGAACCTGTACTGGGTCGGGCGCTATATCGAGCGCGCCGATTTTCTGTCGCGGCTGATCGAGGCGACGCTGCGGCTCGCGGCGCTGCCGTCGTCGTATGGCGGCATGACGAATGCGTGGGAATCGGCGCTCGAGGCAGCGTGGATGGCCGATGCCTATGCCGCACGCGGCGGGGCATTCGACGAGGCGAGCGTCGGCGAGTTTCTGACGGTCGACCCGGCCAATCCATCGTCAATCCGGCGCTGTCTGGAGGCGGCGCGCGCGAACGCCCGCGCCGTCCGCACCGCGCTGACGCTCGAGGCGTGGGAGGCGATCAACGGCGCGTGGCTCGATGTCCAGAAATACGGGACGCGTCTCGAAGACCGGGATCAGCTCGGCACGATGCTCGAAACCGTCAAGGCGTCGATGCTCGCCTTCGATGGCGCAGCGCACCGCACGATGCTGCGCGGCGACGCCTACTGGTTCATCATGCTCGGCTCGGCGGTCGAGCGTGCCGATAACACCGCGCGTTTGCTCGACGTCAAATACCACCTGCTCCTGCCGCATGGCGAGCGCGTCGGCGGCAGTCTCGATTATTTTCAATGGACGACGATCCTGCGGACAGTGTCCGCGCTGACGGCGTACCGCTGGGTCTATCGCGATACGGTCAAGCCGTGGCTGGTGGCCGACCTTCTCATCCTCAACCGCCAGATTCCGCGGAGCCTTGTCAGCTGCTACGAAGAGATCCTTCACCGGCTCGACCAGTTATCGACGTCGAGTGCGCGGCGCGGCCCGGCGCACCGGCTCGCATCCGCCGGGTGCGCGGCGCTCGACCAAGCGAAGATCGACGGCATTTATTCGCGCGGCCTCCACGAATTTTTGCGCGAATTCATCGCCGACAATAACCGGCTGGGAGCGGCCATCGCCGAACAATATTTGTTTTAGGCGGGCATTACAGCGGGGGCCACAGGGCGACGAATGCGAATCCGAATCGATTATACGACCTCGTACGATTACGCACAGGCGGCGCATGGGGTGATCCAGCTCCTGCGTCTCCAGCCGCGATCGGGGCACGACCAGATCGTTAGCCGGTGGCGGATCGACGTCGACGCCGACGGTTGTCTGCGCGCCGGAACTGACCCGTTCGGCAATTGGACGCATTTGTTCACGGCCGACGCTCCCGTCCGCCGCCTGACGCTGACGTGTTCCGGCGAAGTCGATACGACCGAGGCGCACGGGGCGGTACGCGGGTTTGCCGAGCCGTTACAACCGGCGATGTTCCTGCGCGCGACCGAGCTGACGACCCCCGACGCGGCGATGGTCGCCTTTGCTCGGTCGATCGACGGCGGCGACACGCTCGACCGGCTTCACGCCCTCAACAGCGCGATTTTCGCCTCGATGGGCTTCGACGCCGCCGCGACAGGGACCGGGACCGACGCCGCGACTGCCTTCGCGCAACGGTCGGGGGTGTGCCAGGACTATACCCACATCTTTTGCGCCGCCGCGCGGGCGCTCGGCATCCCGGCGCGCTACGTTTCGGGCCATTATGTCCGGGCCGAAACACAGCCCGCGGGGCACGCCTGGGCCGAGGCACTCGTTCCCGACCTCGGCTGGGTCGGTTTCGACCCGACCAACGGCATTTCGACGACCCCGGCGCACGTCCGCGTCGCCGTCGGCCTCGATTACCTTGACGCCGCGCCGGTGCGCGGTGCCCGGCGTGGCGGCGGCCACGAGACGATGGCGGTGCGTGTGAGTGCCGTCGACACCGGCGTGCGACTAAGCCAAAGTCAGTCTCAAGCGCAGTCACAGGCGTGACGCGGCGGCGACCTCGGAGGGACCGATGACCTATTGCGTCGGGATGCTGGTCAAGGACGGGCTGGCGATGCTCGCCGATACCCGGACGAATGCCGGGCTCGACAACGTGTCGAGCTACCGCAAGCTGCGCGTGATGGACGTCGGGCCGGGACGGACGATGATCGTCGCCAGCGCCGGATCGCTGTCCGTGACGCAGGCAGCACTTACCCGGTTGACCGATGCGATGCTGCTTGCTGGTGCCGAGGCCGTCGATCCACCGGCGGAAACCTTGCGGTCGGCGCCGACGATGTTTCGCGCCGCAACGCTCGTCGGCCACGCACTCCACGACGCCCGCGCGGCGGTGGATGAGGCGGTCGGCGGCGACAAGGTGTCGACGGCGGCAACGCTTTTGTTCGGCGGGTGCATCGCCGGGCGCAAACCACGGTTATTCCTTATCTACGCCAGTGGTAACTTCATCGAGTGTCAGCCCGACACGCCGTATCTCCAGATCGGCGAGCATAAATACGGCAAGCCGATCCTCGACCGCGTCGTCACCTTCGACACGTCGCTCGAGGAGGCGGTCAAGGTCGCGCTGATCTCCTTCACCTCGACGATGCGGTCCAACCTTGCCGTCGGCCTGCCCATCGATATCGTTCAGCTCCGCGCTGGCGATACCGACCCCGAGCTAATCCACCGCATCACCGACGACGACGCTTATTACCGCGAATTGACCGAACGCTGGTCGGCGGCAATGCGCGTGGCGACGATGGCGATCCCGCTCCCGCCGTATGGACAGGCGGCAGGTCAGGGAGTGCTGGTCTAGTTGCTCGGCTTACCTTCCAGTTGTTTTTGGGCCAACCGGCTTCAGTTCGAACACGACCGTCTCACCATTGTTTTCCCGTGGGGGATGGTAAATTGTTCCTTGTCGCGACGCTGAAGCGATAGAGCGCGCGCGCAGCATGATCGCCAGCATCAGCCCCAGTGCGGCGACCGCAGTCATCGCCAGATACCCCGGTGCGCCGATCCGGTCGTACAGCGGCCCCGACACGAGCACGGCGGCGGCGTATGTCGGCGCGTTGGCGAGGCCCATGTAAATCATCTGCGCGGTCGGCGTCCGGTCGTCGCCGTACATCGCCTGGATAAAGCGCATACCGCCGAGGAAGGTCGCCGCGAAGCTGAGCGCATGGAGCAACTGGAGCGGGATCAGCACCCATAATGGCGGCAGCGCGGCGAACGCCGTCCACCGGATGACCGCCGCGATGCCCCCAGCGACGATCAGCGTTTCGGGACGGAATCGGCTCGACCAGCCGCCGAGAAAGATCAGGAAGCCGACCTCGGCGAGCGTCCCGATGTTCCACAACATCGCGATCGTCCCGCCCGAAAAATGCTGGGTGTTGCTCCAGATCAGCGACCCGGCAGTGTACAGGAACGCTGCGCTTGCCTGAATCAGTCCGGCAGCAAAGATGAACAGGGTGAACGCCGGATTTTTAAGCATTCCAAGGCCGTGCGACAGGCGTTCGCCGAACGGCTCGCCGGCTTCGGCGCGAGCGAGGTTGGGTTCCCGCGGCATCCACGCGCTCGCCGCGATCATCACGCCGGACACGGCGAGCAGAAAGCCCCAGATCGGCCAGAACGCTCCAGTGCGGTCGATCAGGAAGCCCACCGTCGTCGTCCCGGCGACGAATGCCGCGCTCGCGAGGCCGCGCGCGACACCATAAGGCGGCCGCCCGACGCGAGTCAGGCGGAGCAGAGTCGTCTCGACCACCGGCAGCAGCCCCCAAAAGGCGATGTCGAGAACAAGAATCAGCGCGAATACCGCAACGAAGCCCGTCAGCAGCTTGAGGATGGCGAAGCCGATCGTAAGGACGATGGTAAATAGAAATAACGGCGCGCGGCGATCGCTGCGGCCGTCCGCCCATGCCGCTGTCAATGGCCCGGCGAGCGCGCGGCTGAACCCGGCAATCGCCAGCACGACGCCAATCTCGGCTCCGGAGAAGCCGTGGACCTTCTCCAACCACAGCGGCAGGAACGGGATCAAGCACCCGAACCCCGCAAAATAAAGGCAGGCGAGGACGGTCGAACGGACAGCAGGGGTCATACGCGCATCATGGGGGGTAGCGGACAGCTTGTCATCCCCGGATGCACGACGCCGTCCAGCCGCCCGCGCCAGTGTTTGCGCCTAATGTGGTGAGTGGCATAGACAGGGTAAAACCTTGGGAGTGACGCCGATGACCATACCCGCATTGTTCGACCTGACCGGCCACACGGCGCTCATCACCGGCTCATCGCGCGGCATAGGCAAGGCGATCGCACACCGCATGGCGGAGCACGGCGCCAACGTCGTCGTGTCATCGCGCAAGGCCGATGCGTGCGACGCTGCCGTTGCTGAGATCAATGCTGCCGTCGGGCGCGAAGCCGCGGTCGCCATTCCCGCCAACATCGCGTCGAAGGAGGCGTTGCAGGCGCTTGTCGACCGCACGATCGATCGCTTCGGCAAGATCGACGCCCTCGTCTGCAACGCTGCGTCGAACCCTTATTATGGCCCGCAGGCGGGGATCAGCGACGATCAGTTCGGCAAGATCCTGCAGAACAACATCGTGTCCAACCACTGGCTTATCAGCATGGTCGCGCCGGCGATGACCGCCCGGCGCGACGGATCGATTACGATCGTGTCGTCGATCGGGGGCTTGCGCGGATCGACGATCATCGGCGCCTATTGCATCAGCAAAGCTGCCGATATGCAGCTGGCACGCAACCTTGCCGCCGAATTTGGTCCGTCGAACGTCCGCGTCAACGCAATCTGCCCGGGACTGATCAAGACTGACTTCGCCAAGGCGCTGTGGGACGACGCGGCGACCCTCGAGCAGGCGACGCGCGGCACGCCGCTACGTCGGATCGGCGTCCCCGACGAAATCGCCGGCATGGCGGTGTTCCTCGCGGCCAAGGCGGGAGCGTTCACGACGGGGCAGAGCATGGTCATCGACGGCGGCGCGACAGTCGTTTAGCTTTCCAATTACTAAATTCCTGGGGGTCACCAATGCGCCGTTTAGTTCTTTCCATCCTGCTCGCTGCCGCCGCACCCGCCGGCGCAGAAACGCTTGTTATCCGCGCCGGACGGCTGATTACGGACGCTGCGCTCCCGGCGCGTGGCCCGTCGAGCATCGTCGTCACCGACGGCAAGATCGTCGCCATAGGGGCCGCCGACATGACTGCGCCAACGGGCGCTCGGGTCATTGATCTGTCGACCAAGACCATCATGCCCGGCCTGATCGACGCGCACGTCCATCTGACGCAGGATAGCGGCCTGCCGTGGTACGCGACGCTGCGACCCAAATATTCAGAACCTTATGCAGCAGCGACCGGCCTGAAGAACGCGCTGATCACCGCGCGCGCCGGGTTCACGACGGTGCGCGATGCCGGCGGGCCGGTACTCACGAGCCTTGCGATGCGCGACGCCGTGGCGGAGGGCGCGTTTCCCGGGCCGCGCATTCTGGTTGCCGGGACGCCATTCTCGATTTCGGGAGGGCATGCCGACAATGCCGTCGGTCTGGCACCCGAACTTGCCGACGCGATCAACGCCACGGGGCAAAACCCCGGCGTTTGCGACACGCCATCGGCGTGTGCCGTCGCCGTGCGGAAGAATGCGGCACGCGGCGTCGATGTCATCAAGTTCATGGCAACCGGCGGCGTTCTCGACGACGGTGCGATCGGGCTGGA
>JANYFA010000084.1 GCA_025362895.1 Sphingomonadaceae bacterium
CCATCGCGAAACTCGGCGACGAGCTCGAGCGCGGCGTCGGCGTCGTTGAGGTTGTTGTAGCTGAGCTCCTTGCCCTGAACCTGCGTCGCCTGACCGATGCCGCGCGCCGTCGGGGCCATGGGTACGTAAAGCGCGGCGCGCTGGTGCGGGTTTTCGCCGTAGCGCAGCGTCGTGACGAGGCGCGTCGGCATCGTGCGGACGGCGGGGAAGGTTTCGCGCTGATCGACCTGGCTGAACCAGTTGGCGATCATCGCGTCATAGGCGGCGGTGGTGGCGAAGGCACTCGCGGCGAGGCGCTTGCGCGATGCGAGGGTCGTACCACCGGTCGTGTCGAGTTCGGCGACCAGCGCCGCATAATCGGCCGGGCTGGTGACGACGGCGACAAAATCGTGGTTCTTTGCGGCCGAGCGAATCATGGCGGGGCCGCCGATGTCGATATTCTCGATGATGTCGTCGCGACTTGCCCCCCGGGCGACGGTCGCCGCGAAGGGGTAGAGGTCGATCACGACGAGGTCGATTCCGCCGATCCCATGCGTGGTCATCGCGTCGACGTGGGCGGCGAGGTCGCGCCGCGCGAGCAGCCCGCCATGAACCGCCGGGTGGAGCGTCTTGACCCGGCCGTCCATCATTTCGGGAAAGCCGGTCAGATCGGCGACGTCGCGCACCGCCAGCCCCGCCGCCCGCAGCGCCGCCGCCGTGCCGCCGGTCGACACCAGCTCGACCCCGTGCCGGGCAAGCGCGGTGCCAAGGTCGACGAGACCGGTCTTGTCGCTGACCGAAAGCAGGGCGCGGGTAGGGGTGATGATATCCATGGATCGCGCGTGTAGCGGGCTGGGACGGTGGCGTCATCCCTTGCGGCATCGGTGGTGGCGGTACGCGGGATCGAGGCTCCGGGTTCGACGACCGCGCGCGATCCGGCCGGCCGTCTATTTTCCCATCCGCGTGAACGACCAGGTGACGCTGGCTGCGCCGGTCGCGCTGGTCGTCGCGCTTACCACGAGCTGCTTCGTCGGCACGGGGGTACCGTCGGGGCCGACCCAGACGCTATCGTCGATCGCCAGCGGGCCGCCGCGCGCGCGGACCTGCCAGACACTGCCCGATGCCAGTTTGAGCAGCGCCCCCTGGCCGTCGGCGGTCGGCGTCGCCGCGACGCCCGCGCCGAGGTGAAAGCGAACGTCGAAGCTCGCCCGTGCCCCGCGCCGCCGCAACCGTGTCCCGGCGACGGCTTCGAGATTGTCTTCGCCGCGCAGGTCGGATCCGTTTGCCGACAGGAACAGGCGGCGGCGGTGGCGGACGCCGAAGCGACGGGCATAGCCATCGTGGACGAGGTCGAGCCAGATGCCGTCCTCGCTTTCGTGACGTCCGACGACGACTTCCTCGACACCGCGACCGAGCGCGCCGTCGGGGCGAATGCGGGTTGAATTGCTGTCGGCGAGGATGAGGGTCGAATGCGCGGCCGTCGTCCGCAAGCCCGTCGCCAGCTCGGCGGGCAATGGCAGGACGCCGGGCGCGCCGCACGTGACGACGACGCGCTGCGTTCCGCTCGATAGCTCGAAGGCGAGGGTTCCGGCGTGGGCAGCGGTCGCGGCGCGCGCCTGGGGCGGCGGTGCGGCGTCGACAACGAGCAAGGTCGTCGCCCCCGCCGCGCGCTGATACCCGCCCGTACCGGCGGCACGGCTGGGGCGGGCAACGAGGCCCGAGGCGGCAAAGGCGGCGGCCAGTCGCGCCGGGGCGACACCGGGGCCATGCCACGCGCCGATGCCGCCGTCGCCGAGGGCGACCGAGGCCAGCGCGGGAACCAGACGGTCGAGGACGGCGGCCACGCCCTCGCTCGCGCGGCGTCCCCGCGCGGCGTGCGCGGCGCGGACGTGGAGCAGCAGTTCGAGCAGGGCGACCTGGCTGGCTGGCGCGCGGTCGGCGACTCCGCCGTCGTCGGCGACGATGGCGGCGAGGGCGCGGTCGAGCAGGGCTTCGGCACGGATGAGGCGGGCGTCGACGCCGGGAATGAGCAGCGCGGCGACGGTCAACCCGGCGGCGGCGGTGACGCGCTGCATCCCATCGGGCAGCTTTTCGACGACGCGGTCGAGGTGGCGCGCCATCCGTGCGAGGGTGTTAAGAACCGTCGAGCGGTAGACGAGGTCGGGCGACGACAGAATGTACGGGGCATAGGTCGTCCAGAAGATCAGCCGTCGCGCGATCAGGTCGGGGGCCCACGCGGCGGCATCGAATTCGGCGTGATCGGCGAGCCAGCACGCCACGATCGGCTGAGCGATGACGGCGCCGCGCTCGCGGCCGACGGCGACGGCGAGGTCGCGCAGCCACCCAAAGCTGTGCGCCCAGTCGCGCCACGCCGCCGGGGCCGCAGGATCGGCGAAGCGAAGGGTCGACGGCGCGTTATACCCGGCATGAGGTAGCCGACCGGCGGCGATGCGCGCGCCGACGGCGGCATCGCCGGGCAGCGGGTCGGCAGGAACGGCGAGCAGTTTGAGCGGGAAATGGCCGCGCAGTCGGATGCGGTGGAGCGCGGTGCGATAGCTCAAACGGTGCAGCCCGGCGCTGATCCGTTCGGTCAGGCTCAGCCCCTGGTCGCTTCCCGTCGCCCCGGCCCCGCGTCGCAGCCGATCGCCGTCGGTCCCAGCGGGCGGTTCGGCGAACAGGTCGGGTTCGCGTGGGGGTTCGCACGCCGCGTCGACCTTGCCCGGTTCGGCACTGTCGAACGGCGTCGCGGTCACTGGCCGCGCAATGCGGCGATATTGGCGGCGTAGCGGTCGGGACCCCCAGCGAAGGTCGCGGTCCCGGCGACGAGGACATCGGCCCCCGCTGCGATCGCTTGAACCGCGGTCACCGCGTCGATGCCGCCGTCGACTTCAAGGTCGATCTGTCGTCCGGTGGCATCGATTGCCTTACGGATCGCGGCGATCTTGCGAAGCTGGCTGGTGATGAAACTCTGCCCGCCGAACCCTGGGTTGACGCTCATCACGAGGA
>JANYFA010000085.1 GCA_025362895.1 Sphingomonadaceae bacterium
TGGGGCTGCGGCCAGGGCATCGGCGCAATCGATGCCGTTCTGCCGGCGGCGGCCTTCATCGCCAAGCTGCACCGCGAATATGACGTCGCGCGGAGCCGCCTTGGCACCGTGACCGATCGAGCGATCGCGGCCTGAAGGAACCGTGACCGGGCGATATCGTTGTGGCCCGGCAGGAGACACGCCATGGAACTGACCATCCCGCTCGAAACCGTCTGCCGGATCATCCTGCGGGCGCGTGAATTCGAGGCGCTGATCCCCGATACCGACCCCGACGACGGCTCCGACCCCACCGATGACGGCGCGCGCGGCGAGATCGAGGACGACGGCGACAACCCGACCGAGGAGGAACTGCGCGCGGTCATCGACGACCTGGCCGACGACGAGAAGGCGGAGCTCGTCGCGCTCGCACTGGTCGGACGCGGCACTTACGACGCGAGCGAATGGTCTGATGCGATAGACGACGCGAGCGAAGAGGTCGACGACGCCGCTGACTTCCTTCTCGATCTGCCGATGCTCGCCGCCTATCTCGAAGGCGGGTTGGCCGCGTTCGAACTGTCGTGCGACGGGCTGGGGCAAGTCGTCTAAGCGATTTGGCCACTCCTTTAAGGTCACACTATTGTCGCGGATCCGGTCGAATCGTTGACCTTAAGCGCGGCTAGTCTCGCCAGTGCGGCGTAGTAGACCGTCGCGGGATCACCGCTGCCGCGGGCGCGCCGGGCCATCGTGCGATCAAGCATCGCAAGCAACAGGCGGTTCGACACAGCGACCTTTTCGCCGATGACCCGACCGCGATAATACACCTGGCGCGGCGGCGGGTTAGCCCGCGCGAGAAGTTCTTCGGTCAGGCGCGCGGCCCGTATCGACAGTACCGTATCCCACGCGGTAGCGAAATCGGCCCCGCGCGGTTGCTTGCGGAGGCGATAAGCGGTCGACGCCGACATGCCTACATCGACCGCCGCCCGCTCGGCGCTGCCGCTCTCCGCAAGCGCTGCGAGGAACAGCGTCTGCCGCTCGACGGTCCAGCCGGAGGCGCGGTTGCGGCAGCGCGGAGTGGGACTCGACATGCGCTAACAACTAGCGCATCTGGTTCAAAATGTCAAGGATTAGTGCCTAAATCCTACAAAATTGTCTCGCACACGACCGAAGCTAAGAGCGTTTCGCCCGCTCGACGTTGATCGACGGTCCCGACTTCTTCGCCACCGGCTCGATCTTCGGCTTGACGCCCAGCGCGATGAGCAGCGACGACGAGACGAAGATCGACGAATAGGTCCCAACGACGATGCCGAGCAGCATCGCGGCGGTGAAGCCCTTGATGACGTCAGGCCCCAGCACGAGCATACACGTCAGCGCGACGATCATCGCGAGGCTGGTCATCACGGTGCGCGGCAGCGTTTCGTTGACGCTGAGGTCGATGATCGGGCCGATGTCCATCTGCCGGTATTTACGCAGGTTTTCGCGGATACGATCGTCGATGACGACCTTGTCGTTGAGGCTGTAGCCGATGATCGTCAGGATCGCGGCGACGACGTTGAGGTCGAATTCGAGCTGCGTTAGGGCAAAAAAACCGAGGGTCACCGTTACGTCGTGGACCAGCGCGACGACAGTCGAGACGCCGAAATGCCATTCGAAGCGGAACCAGGTGAACAGCGCAACCGCCGCCATCGACAGCAGGACGGCGAGCGCGCCCTTGCGGATCAGCTCCTGGCTGACCTTGCCGCTGACGCTCTCGGTGCGGCGAAAGCTGACCTGGCCGTACTTTGCGCGCAGATCGGCCTGAACCTTGGCGACGACCCGCTGCACCGCCGCCTGATCGCCCGACGGTAGCGGCAGGCGGATGAGGATGTTGGTCGGCGCGCCGAACTCCTGCAACGATACGTCACCGACGTTGAGGTTGCGGACTTCACCACGCAGCGTGTCGAGCGGCGGAGCCTTGGGAAAGGCCACCTCCATCGTCAGCCCGCCGACGAAATCGACGCCGAGGTTGAGCCCCCGCGTCGCCAGCAGCCCGATCGACCCGAGGGTCAGCAGCAACGTCAGCGCGAACGCGATGTAGCGCAGCTTGACGAAGCCGATGTTCGTGTTGTCGGGGACGATTTTCAGCGGCATGTCCGGTCCTTCATACCACCAACGCCTTCGGGCGAGCGGTCGTCAGCCAGCGGGAGACCATCAAGCGAACGACGGTGACGGCGGTGAAGACGCTGGTCGCGATGCCGATCGACAGGACGACGGCGAACCCCTTGATCGGCCCCGAGCCGAACAGGAACATGATGATGGCGACGATAATGTTGAGGCTGTTCGCGTCCCAGATCGTCCGCGTCGCGTCGCGGAAGCCGACCTCGACGCTGGCGATGACGCCGCGCCCCTTGCGCTGCTCCTCACGGATGCGCTCGTTGATCAGGACGTTGGCGTCGACCGCCGCGCCGATCGTCAGGACGAGGCCCGCGATCCCCGGCAGCGTCAGCGTCGCGCCGAGGACCGACATGACGCCGATGATCAGGATCATGTTGAGGATGAGCGCGATGACCGAATATACGCCGAAGCGCCCGTAAGTCACGATCATCAACAGCGCGACGGCGAGGACGGCGGTGCCGGCGGCAAGGCTGCCGGCGCGGACCGAATCGGCACCAAGGTCGGGGCCGACAGTGCGTTCCTCGACGGTTTTCAGATCGACCGGCAGCTTGCCCGAACGCAACAGAATGGCGAACTGGTTGGCGCTCTCGGTCGTATAGCTACCGCTGATGATGCCGGACCCACCGAGAATCGCGCTGTTGATCCGTGGGGCGGAGATGACCTTGTTGTCGAGAATGATGGCAAAGGGCTTGCCAATGTTCTCCTGCGTTGCCTTAGCAAAGCGGCGTCCGCCGGTCGAATCGAAGCGGAAGGTGACAGCGGGCGCCCCGTTGTCGTCCTGACCGACCTGGCTGTCGACAAGTTGGTCGCCGGTGATCATCGCGCGGCGCTCCACGATGATGGTGCCAGGTTGGTCGGCGTAACTCAAAATCTGGTCGCCCGGCGGGGCGGTTCCCGCCGTAGCGAGCGCCGGATCGGCATCGGTATCGACGAGCTTGAATTCGAGCTTGGCGGTCTTGCCGAGCAACGCCTTCAACGCCGAAGGGTCCTGCAGACCGGGGACCTGGACGACGATGCGGTTGTCGCCCTGGCGGACGATCGTCGGTTCGCGCGTGCCGAGCTCGTCGATGCGCCGCCGGATGACCTCGACCTCTTGATCCATGACGCTGTTGGTCGCCGCCGTCAGACCGGCGTCGGTCGGGGTCAGGGTAACGCGGTTGCCGTCGATGACGGCGACGTCGACGTCGCGCTCCCCTGTCAGATTACCGACCGGGCGCGTGACCTTTCGAAGCGTCTCGACGGCGCGGTCGAGCTGGGTCGGGTCGATGATGGTCACCGACACCCGGTTGCCGCTGATGCCGAGGTCACGCACCTTGACCCCGCCCCCAGCCGCATCGGCGAGTTCGGTCCGCGCGATTTCGGACAGCGTGTCGAGCTTCTGCTGGCGGATATCGGCGACCGCCGCTTCGAGCAGGAGGTAGCTACCACCGCGCAGGTCAAGCCCGAGGCTGAGCGTCGAAGTCGGCAGGCCGGGAATTTGCTTGAGCGTCGCTGCGGGAATGAAATTGGGCAGGGCGCAGATGACGCCGATGACCAGCGTGGCGAGAATCGACCACACCTTCCATTTCGGAAAGCCGAGCATCTTAGTTTTTGGCGTCGTTGGCTGCGGCCGGGAGCGTCTTCGTCCGCACGTCCGACAGGGTGCCCTTGACCACGCGCAGTTTGACCCCGGTCGCGACTTCGACCTCGAGCTCGGCATCGGCGACCTTGGTCACGCGCCCGATCAACCCGCCGCCGGTGACGACCTCGTCGCCCCGCTTGACCGCGTCGAGCATCGCCCGGTGCGCCTTGGCGCGCGTCTGCTGCGGACGGATCATCAGGAAATAGAAGATGACGAAGATCGCAACGATCGGCACGAACTGGATCAGCCCGGCATAGGCACCGCCGGCGGGGGCCGCTGCCGCCTGGGCATAGGCGGGGGAAGAGAACATGAGCGGTTTCCGTCGCGGAAAGGGATTGCAGCGGCTCTATAACCGAAGGGGGGCAAGGCGCAAATGGGCAGGCTCCCGACTTTCGATTGTCGTGCTGGCGTTCGTGGGTATGACGACGCTATTCAAAGCGGATGGACACCGATCGATCGACCCTGCTCCGCATTGCCGACGCCCTCGACCGCCTCGCGCCCCCGGCCGTGTCCGCCGCCGACCCAGCCGTCGGCGATGCGTTCGTCTTCGAGCGCGGCATGCTGCGCGCCGTCGCGCCGCCGCCGGCCCAGCCGCTGGCGCGCTTTGTCGGGATCGATACGCAGCGCGACGCCCTGCTCGCCAATTTCCGCCGCCATGCCGACGGCGCGGCGGCACACGATGTTCTGCTGTGGGGGGCGCGCGGCATGGGCAAGTCGTCGCTCGTGCGGAGCGTCGGCGCGGCGGTGCCGGGGCTGGCGCTGATCCAGGTCGCGCGCGACGACCTCGACGGGCTGCCGACGCTTTTCCAGCTGCTCGCCGGGACGCTGCGCCGCTTCGTCATCTACGCCGACGACGTGTCGTTCGAGGCCGACGAACGCCAGTACAAGGCGCTGCGATCGATCCTCGACGGCGGCATCGAGGCACGGCCCGACAATGTTCGGCTGGTCGTCACGTCGAACCGCCGCCACCTGGTTGCGCGCGAACACGCCGACACCGAGGCCGCGAGTGCGGTGAACGCCCGCGACGTCCTCGACGACCGGCTTGCACTCGCCGACCGCTTCGGGCTGAGCCTTGGCTTTCACAACGCCGACCAGGACGCTTACCTCGCGATGGTCGCGGGCTATGCGGCGGCGCACGGGTTAGCGTTCACCGATGCCGACGCGCTGGCGTGGGCCGCCGGGCGCGGCCACCGCTCCGGGCGCGTCGCGTGGCAGTTCGCAATCGAACTCGCCGGGCGGGCGGGGCGCGCTATCACCCCCGCCTGATTGGCGCTACGTTCAATTGATGGAGATCAGCGACCGCTATTTCAACCGTGTGGTCTTTGCGGCGATGACAGTCGGCTTCGCCCTGCTGCTGATCGCCGCCGTCGTTGCCGTCGTCGCCGCGCAGGAAAAACAGCGCACGACGATGCTCGTCATCCACACCTATGAAGTCGAGCGCGCGCTCGACAAGTTCAGCATCCTGAGCGAGCAGCTTGAGACCGCACGACGTGGGTATATCCTCAATCACCGCCAGGTGTCGCTCGACACCTACCACCGCACGATCGACGCTATCCCGCTGCAACTCGACCATATTGGTCGGCTGACCCACGACAATCCGGTGCAGCAAAAGCGATTGATCGCCCTGCGGGTGGAGGCGAAGCTCCACGTTGATTCCGCGCGCCAGACGTTCGATCGCCTGGCCAACCCGAATCCCGCGATCCAGGCGATGGCCGACTTCGCAGTCGACAGCAGCTTTGTCTCGATGCTCGAGCTACGCAACCAGATCGCCGTGATAGACGGCGACGAGAAGCGGCTCCTCGACCAACGCATGGGCGCCCAGGATGAAGCGTCGCTGATGCTCAACATCGTGTCGGGGATCGCCTTGGCATTGATTCTCGTGATCATGGGCGGCACCTTCTGGATCGTCCTGCGCTACACCGCCAACCTCAACCAGACGCAGGATGCACTGCGGACGCTCAATGCCGGGCTCGAGGAGGGGGTGGCGTTGCGAACCGCCGAACTCAGCCGGGCCAATGAGGAGATCCAGCGGTTCGCCTATATCGTCAGCCACGACCTGCGTTCGCCGCTGGTCAACGTCATGGGCTTCACCGCCGAACTGGAAATGGCGGTCGCGCCGTTAACGGTCCTGATCGACCGCGTCGACGCCGAAGCCCCGGCGCTGATGACGACCGAGGCGCGCGATGCCAAGGCGGATATGCCCGAGGCGATCCAGTTCATCCGCACATCGACCGCCAAGATGGACCGGCTGATCAATTCGATTCTGCGCCTGTCGCGCGAGGGGCGGCGAACATTGGCCCCGACGCCGATCGACCTCGGCGTGATGCTCGCCGCAATCCGCGATACGTTCGCGCACCGGCTCGGCGAGATCGGCGCGGAGATCGATGTCGATGGCCTGTTCCCGCCGCTCGTCAGCGACCGGCTGGCGACCGAACAGATTCTGTCCAACCTGATCGAAAATGCGGTGAAATACCTGCAGCCTGGGCGCCCCGGACGGATCGCGGTGGCCGCGCGGTCCGAAGGGCGCCGGATCATCGTCGATGTCGTCGACAACGGGCGCGGCATCGCCCAGGCCGATCAGGAACGGATTTTCGAACTGTTCCGCCGATCGGGGATTCAGGATCAACCCGGCGAGGGCCTCGGGCTAGCGCATGTTCGTGCATTGGCGTATCGTTTGGGTGGGGTGATCAGCTGTATTTCTAGCCCTGGCGAGGGTGCGACGTTCCGGCTGTCGTTGCCAACTGTCCTCGTCGATCTTCGTGAAGGACCCGCCGGATGAGCGACCACACCGTCAACATCGTAATGATCGAGGACGACGAAGGTCACGCTCGCCTGATCGAGAAAAATATCCGCCGGGCCGGAATCGCCAACGCCATTCGTCACTTCATCGACGGGACGACCGCGCTCGACTACCTGTTCAACGATCCCAATGGCCCGGCCTGCAACGGCCCGGCGCTTATCTTGCTCGACCTCAACTTGCCCGACATGAGCGGGATCGATATCCTGGCTAAAATCAAGGCCCACCCCCGCATGAAACGCACGCCCGTGGTCGTGCTGACGACGACCGACGACAAGATCGAAATCCAGCGGTGCTACGACTTCGGGGCCAACGTCTACATCACCAAACCGGTGAACTACGAAAGTTTCGCCAAGGCGATCCAGCAGCTCGGCCTGTTTCTGTCGGTAATTCAAGTGCCCGAGGTCGGCGAGGAGTGAGCCGCCCGCGCATCCTGTACATCGATGACGACGATCGTCTGTGTCGGCTGGTCAGCCGGGCGATGGAGCGGCGCGGCTACGACGTCACCTTTACGACGAACGGGGCGGAGGGCGTCGCTATCGCCAACGACCACGAGTTCGACCTGATTACGGTCGATCATTACATGCCCGGCTATGACGGCTTGACGACACTCGAGGCGCTGCGAGCGCTCAAGCGCGTACCGCCGATCGTCTACGTCACCGGATCGGAGGAAAGCCGCATCGCGGTCGCCGCGTTGAAGGCGGGCGCCGTCGACTATGTCGTCAAAACCGTCGGTGACGATTTCTTCGACCTGCTCACGAGTGCATTTCACACCGCGCTGACTGCCGTCGCGTTGCAGAAGCAGAACGACGAAGTCACGATCGCCTTGCGCGCATCGAACACGCGGCTCGAGGCGCTCCTCCACGAGGTCAACCACCGCGTCGCCAATTCACTTCAGCTCGTGTCGGCGTTCATCCATCTTCAGTCGCGCGCGCTGACCGATCCGGCGGCACAGACCGCGCTCGCCGATACCCAGGCGCGGATCACAGCGATCGCACAGGTCCACAAACGGCTTTACACATCGCACGATGTCGAGGGCGTCGCGATGGACGATTATCTCGCGGCACTGATCGGCGAACTCGAGGCGACATGGTCGACCCCGCAGTCGCCGCGCCCGATCATCCTCAGCGCACAGCCGCTTCGCCTGACGACCGACCGTGCCGTGTCGCTCGGCGTGATCGTCAACGAACTGGTTTCGAACGCCTGTAAATATGCTTATCCGGCGGGGACGCGCGGCGAGATTAGGATCGATCTGGCGCGTGACAACGGTGATTTCCTCCTTCGCGTCGAGGACGACGGCAGCGGCATGGTGGCAGCGGCAGCGCCGCGCGGCACCGGCGTCGGTACCAAGCTGATCGGCGCGATGGCGGCCAGCCTCGGCGCGACGCTCGACTATGACGCGCACCACGCCGGCGTCCGGGCGACGCTGCGGGCGACAATATGAAGGCGCTCGGCATCGCGCTCGCGCTCGCTGCGGCTCCCGTTGGCGCCGTCGACATGACCGCCCCCCTGCCCCCGGTCCGCGCATGGCACGGTGCGAGCGAAAAGCTGATCGCCGCGCCCGGCGACCCATGGATCACCCCAACCGAGTCGGCAGGGTTCGTTACCACGCCCGATTATGCCGCCACCCGCGCGTATATCGACCGCTTGACGGCGGCGTCGCCGCTGCTCCGCCAGCGCGTTTTTGGTCATAGCGCGCAGGGCCGCGAGTTGATCGTCGTCACCGCAACAAAGGACGGAGCGACACTCGATCCGGCCAAGCCGCTGGTCCTTGTCCAGGCGGGCATCCATGCCGGCGAGATCGACGGCAAGGACGCCGCGCTGATGCTGTTGCGCGACATTGCGATGCGCGGAAAAGACGGCCTGCTCGACCGTGTGAACCTGATGATCGTGCCGATCTTCAACGCCGACGGGCACGCGCGCAGCGGCGCGTTCAATCGCCCCAACCAGCGCGGCCCGGCGAACCAGGGGTGGCGGACGACGGCGCAGAACCTCAACCTCAATCGCGATTATCTGAAGGCCGATACGCCCGAGATGACGGCGATGCTCGGGCTG
>JANYFA010000079.1 GCA_025362895.1 Sphingomonadaceae bacterium
TTCAAACTGTCGCGGATCATGCTGCGGGAACTGGGCAACAAGGGCCTGATCCCCGGCCTGACGAAGTCGAGCTGGTAACGCTATGTCGATGACCGACCCCATCGGTGACATGCTCACCCGTATTCGCAACGGCCAGCAGGCGCGCAAGGATAGCGTCCTGACGCCGGCGTCCAAGCTCCGCTCGCGAGTGCTCGATGTTCTTCAGCGTGAGGGATATATTCGCGGCTACGGCGATTCCGCTGATGCCGGCCCGGGCGCGTCGATCCGCATCGATCTCAAATATTTCGAGGGGCAGCCGGCGATTCAGCACGTCGCGCGCGTTTCGAAGCCCGGCCGGCGCGTCTATTCGGGGGCGCAGGATCTGCCGCGTATCCGTAACGGCCTTGGCATCGTCATCGTCTCGACGCCAAAGGGCGTTCTGTCCGACGCGGAAGCGCGTGAGCAGAACGTCGGCGGCGAAGTCCTCTGTCAGGTGTTCTGATGTCACGCATCGGTAAAAAATCAGTCGCTGTTCCCGCCGGCGTGTCGGCGTCGATCGCAGGCAACGTCCTCAGCGTGAAAGGTCCGAAGGGGCTGCTGACGCTGTCGATGGTTCCCGACATCGCCTACACGGTCGAGAGCGACGCGATCAGCGTCATGCCAGCGAACGACAGTAAAACCGCGCGCGCCTATTGGGGTATGCAGCGGACGTTGGTGTCGAACCTCGTCGTCGGCGTGTCGACGGGCTTCACCAAGGTGCTGGAAATCACCGGCGTCGGCTACCGTGCGAATGTCCAGGGGTCGAACCTCAAGCTCCAGCTCGGCTACAGCCACGATGT
The DNA here is from genome assembly GCA_025362895.1 of Sphingomonadaceae bacterium. Taxonomy (GTDB): domain Bacteria; phylum Pseudomonadota; class Alphaproteobacteria; order Sphingomonadales; family Sphingomonadaceae; genus Polymorphobacter_B. The sequence goes on from JANYFA010000079.1 coordinate 819, forward strand.
CAATTATTCGATTCCGGACGGCATCGCGATCAAGACGCCCGATCAGACGACGGTCGAAATTACCGGCGCTGACAAGCAGCAGGTTGGTCAGGTCGCGGCCGAGATCCGCCGTTGGCGGAAGCCCGAGCCGTACAAGGGCAAGGGCATCAAATATCGCGGCGAGTTTATCTTCCGCAAGGAAGGGAAGAAGAAGTAATGTCCAAGGGTCTTTCCCTGTTCGAGAAGCGTCGGCGGCGCGTCCGTACGGCACTTCGTGCCAAGGCGGGGCAGCGTCCCCGTTTGTCGATCCATCGCTCGTCGCAGCATATCTATGCTCAGGTAATCGACGATAACGCAGGCATTACCATCGCCAGCGCGTCGACGCTCGAAAAAGATGTTCGCGATGTCACCGGCGCTACGACCGGTTCCGCTACCAATGTCGGCAAACGCCTCGCCGAGCGTGCCAAGGCTGCGGGCGTCAATACGGTTGTATTCGACCGCGGTGGTTTCCTGTTTCACGGTCGGGTCCGGGCGCTTGCCGAAGGTGCTCGCGAAGCCGGGCTGGAGTTTTAATCGATGGGTATGGAACCACGTAGCGGCGGTCCTGGCGGTGGTGCCGGGCGCGGCCCTGGCGGCAATCGCAGCGGCCCCGGCGGCAACAATCGCGGGGGCCCAGGCGGTAATCGCGGTAACAATGATCGCAATAATCGCGGCGGGCGCGGTGGGCCGACCGGTGACGGCGGCGAAGAGCTGATCGAAAAGCTCGTCCACATCAACCGCGTCTCCAAGACGGTTAAGGGCGGTAAGCGATTTGGTTTCGCTGCGCTCGTCGTCGTCGGCGACGGCAAAGGCCGCGTCGGCTTCGGCCACGGCAAGGCCCGCGAAGTTCCCGAGGCGATCGCCAAGGGTACTGCCGCTGCGAAGAAAGCAATGATTCGCGTCCCCTTACGCGACGGCCGGACGCTGCACCATGACGCTTATGGGCATTTCGGCGCGGGCAAGGTCTATGTCCGCTCGGCAGCACAGGGTACGGGTATCATCGCCGGTGGTCCGATGCGGGCTGTGTTCGAGGCGTTGGGCGTCGCCGACGTTGTCACCAAGTCGGTTGGCACGAACAACCCGTACAACATGATCCGCGCGACGTTTGCGTCGCTCACCGATCAGACGAGCCCAAAGGCGGTCGCGCAGCGTCGCGGCAAGAAGATCGCTGATTTGATGGCGCGCCGTGGCGATGCGTCGGCGCGGACCGTCGAAGCCGACGCTGAAGCCGTCGCGTGAGGAACATGACCATGGCAACCGTCAAGATCACCCAGATCGGCTCGCATATTCGTCGCCAGCCTGACCAACGGGCGACGCTCGTTGGCCTCGGCCTTAACAAGATGCATCGCACCCGCGAGCTGGAGGACACGCCCTCTGTTCGCGGCATGATCCGCAAGGTCGCGCATCTGGTAAAGGTCGAAGACTAACCCGGGCCAGTTATTCCTGCGAAAGCAGGGATCACGGTATTTCATCCCAGCCCAGCGCGACCCTAGCGAAAGCGAGTGCACCATGAAACTGAACGATCTCCACGATAACCCCGGCGCCCGTAAGTCGCGGGTCCGCGTCGGTCGCGGTATCGGCTCGGGCGTCGGCAAGACTGCCGGGCGCGGTCAAAAAGGCCAGAAGAGCCGTTCGGGTGTCGCAATCAAGGGCTTCGAGGGCGGCCAGATGCCGCTTCACATGCGGATCCCGAAGCGCGGCTTCAACAACATCTTCCGGATCGAGTACGCTGAGGTTAATCTCGGGACGCTGCAAAAGGCGATCGACGCGGGTAAAATCGAAGCGGGAGCGTCGCTCGATGGCGCGGCACTCGTCGCGGCGGGCGTTATTAGCCATGCGCGCGAAGGCATTCGCGTACTTGGCAAGGGTGTGCTGACCGCCGCCCTGCACTTGAAGGTTGCCGGTTCAAGCGCCAGCGCCAAGGCAGCCGTCGAGGCGGCTGGCGGGACCCTTACGGTACCTCCGGTCAAGCCCGTCATCGATGCGGTCGCCGCCAAGGCCGCTCGGGCAGCCGCGCGCGCCGCGAAGGTAACGGGGTAGTTTTCACCCCGTCATCCCGGTGCACGCCGGGACCCAATCCGCCCCATGACTTCGGAAAGTCGTTGCGCGGCGAGACGGGTCCCTGCTTTTACCGGGGTGACGGCGAAGAGGTTGGTTCATCGCGAGCCACCTCCTATCTAGGCAGCGCACCGGCCCTTGGGGGGGTCGCCGACAGTCAGGACCGTACATGGCCTCTTCCGCGCAACAACAGCAGCTCGCCGCTAGCCTCAGCCTGGCGAACTTCGGCAAGGCAACCGAGCTCAAGAAGCGGCTGTGGTTCACCCTTGGCGCCCTGATCGTCTTCCGCCTCGTATCGTTCGTCCCGCTGCCGGGGATCGACCCCGAGGCGCTGAACTCTCTATTTGCGCGCACCCAGGGTGGCGTGCTCGATTTTTTCAACATGTTCTCGGGCGGCGCGCTTCAACGGATGTCGCTGATCGCGCTCGGCGTCACCCCGTATATTACGGCGTCGATCATCATCCAGCTATGCACCAGCCTGGTCCCTGCGCTTATGACGTTGAAGAAGGAAGGCGAGAGCGGGCGCAAGAAGCTCAACCAGTATACGCGCTATGGCACCGTTTTTCTCACCGCGATCCAGGGGTACGGCATCGCCGTCGGGTTGGAGGGCTGGGGCGCGGGAACTGGCGTTGCGGCAGTTATTAGCCCCGGGCTGTTCTTCCAGGTATCGACCGTCATTACGCTGATCGGCGGGACGATGTTCCTGATGTGGCTGGGCGAGCAGATCACCAGCCGTGGCATCGGCAACGGCATCTCGCTAATCATCATGGCCGGCATCGTCAGCCACCTGCCGGTGTCGGTCGGCCAGTTGTTCGAGCAGACGCGCACAGGCGCGATTTCGCTGCCGTTCATCCTCATGGTCGCCGTCCTCGGTCTTGGCACGATCGCTTTCATATGTCTGATGGAGCGCGCCCAGCGGAAGATACTTATCCAGTATCCCAAGCGCCAGGTCGGCTCCCGCCAGTATCAGGGCGACAGTTCGTTCCTGCCGTTGAAGATCAACACCAGCGGCGTCATCCCGCCGATCTTCGCTTCATCGCTGCTGCTGATGCCGCTGACAATCGCGCAGTTCCTCGGCAAGGGGGGCAATGGCCCGGACTGGCTGCTGACGGTGACGACGCAGCTCCAGCGCGGTGCACCGGTCTATATGACTCTGTACGCGGCGGGGATCATCTTCTTCAGCTTCTTCTACACCGCCGTCGTTTTCAACCCCGAGGAGACGGCTGAGAACCTCAAGAAATACGGCGGCTTCATCCCCGGAATCCGCCCCGGCGTCCGGACAAGCGAATATCTCGACTATGTCCTGACGCGCATCACCGTCATCGGCGCGGCCTATCTCACCGTAATCTGCCTGCTGCCCGAATTTCTGACCTCGAAGGTTGGGATCGCTGCCAGCTTCGGCGGCACCTCGCTGCTCATCATCGTCAACGTTACGATGGATACGGTTGCACAAATTCAATCACATCTGCTAGCCCATCAGTACGAAGGACTGATCAAGAAGTCCAAGCTGCGGGGAAATCGCCGATGACCGGGTACACGCCACTGTGAATATCATCCTGCTCGGGCCTCCGGGGGCCGGCAAGGGAACCCAGGCAAGCCGCCTCGAGCGCGAGCACGGCATGGTTCAGCTGTCGACCGGCGACATGCTCCGCGCCGCCGTCGCCGCCGGAACGCCGGTCGGGCAACGCGCCAAAGCGGTGATGGACGCGGGCGAGCTGGTGTCGGACGACATCGTCAACGGTATCCTGTCGGATCGGCTCGACGCTGCCGATGCTCGCGCCGGCTTTACCCTTGACGGCTATCCCCGGACGCAGGTTCAGGCGGAATCGCTCGATGCCATGCTTGCGGCGAAAGGGCTCCGGCTCGACCATGTCATCGAACTGGAGGTGGACGAAGACGCGCTCGTCGACCGGATCACCGGGCGCTTCACCTGCGGCACCTGCGGAGAGGGCTATCACGATCGCTACAAGGTACCGCACACCGCCGGAACCTGCGATGTCTGCGGTGGCCATGTGTTCAAGCGGCGACCGGACGATAACGCCGCGACAGTACGGACAAGAATGGCCGAATATCGCGCCAAGACTGCACCGATCCTACCATATTACGACGCCCGCGGTCTTGTCGCCCGGGTCGATGGCATGGCGGCGATGGCAGTCGTCAACGCCGAGATCGGGGCCGTGCTGGGCGCGGGGCTTGTAACCACGGCGTGAAGCGCATCAATCTGGCCCTACCGTGCGACGGCGGCGTAAAGTTCCGTCGTCTTGCTTGACTCTTTCGCTTTTGCTGCCTAACTACTTGGATTCCGATCAACCGGAAGTCTTGCCGGGACGCCTTCATGGTGTTCCGGTGATTTGTATTGAGACCGGTCGCTTTGACAACCGGATGCTTTGAGATGGGACAGCGCCCAGCCGTCCCGTGGAGCTTGGGAGAATAATCTGTGGCACGTATCGCGGGCGTCAACATCCCGACCAACAAGCGCGTCGAGATCGCCCTGACCTATATTCACGGCATTGGCCGGACCAAGGCGCTCGGCATCGTCAACAAGCTGGAAATGCCGCGCGATCGCCGCGTCCAGGACCTGACCGACAGCGAAGTCCTTCAGATCCGCGAGATGATCGACAAGGAAATCACGGTCGAGGGCGACCTGCGCCGCCAGACCGCGATGAACATCAAGCGGTTGATGGATCTCGCCTGCTACCGCGGGCTGCGCCATCGCCGTGGCCTGCCGGTGCGCGGCCAGCGGACCCACACCAATGCCCGCACCCGCAAGGGCAAGCCCAAGCCGATCGCCGGCAAGAAGAAGTAAAGCCGCTTTCCGCTCTCGCCGCTCCGGCGTGAGCGTGTGAACAATGTAAAGTTACGGTCCTCCAAGGAACGAAAAAATGGCCCGCGAACCTGCCCGCATTAAGCGCCGTGAGCGCAAGAACATCATCTCCGGCGTCGCTCATGTGAACGCCAGCTTCAACAACACGATGATCACGATCACCGATGCCCAGGGCAATGCGATCGCATGGTCGTCGGCCGGAACAATGGGCTTCAAGGGAAGCCGCAAGTCAACGCCCTACGCCGCCCAGATGGCCGCCGAAGATGCCGGCAAGAAAGCTGCCGAGCACGGCGTTCGCACCCTCGAGGTCGAAGTTCGTGGCCCCGGTTCCGGACGCGAATCGGCGCTCCGCGCGCTGCAAGCGGTCGGTTTCAACATCACCTCGATCCGCGACGTGACGCCGATCCCGCACAACGGTGTCCGCCCGCCGAAGCGCCGCCGCGTCTAACCGCAGCGGCGCCGCCGTCGGCCTCGCCGACGGTTCCTAATTTGTCGAAAGCCCGGCGTGACGACGCCGCCTTTCCAGCCCCCGAGGTGAAGCAGTGGCCGTAATCGCAAAGAACTGGACCGAACTAAAGAAGCCCAACAGGCTCGAAACCCGCCCGAGCGCCGATCATCGCCGCAAGGGCAGTTTCGTCGCCGAGCCGCTCGAGCGCGGCTTTGGCCTGACGCTGGGCAACGCGCTGCGCCGCGTTCTGCTGTCGTCGCTTCAGGGCGCTGCCGTCACTGCGATCAAGATGGACGGGGTTCTGCACGAATTCTCGTCGCTTGCCGGCGTCCGGGAGGATGTCACCGACATCGTCCTCAACATCAAGCAGGTCGCCATCCGGATGCAGGGCGACCAGCCTAAGCGTCTCGCGCTGACTGCGACTGGCCCGGGCCCCGTCACAGCGGGTCAGATTACCGTGTCAGGTGACATGGAGGTCATGAACCCCGATCTGATGATCTGCACGCTCGACGAGGGCGCAACGCTGAATATGGAACTGACGGTGGAAGCCGGTAAGGGCTATGTTCCAGCGTCGATGAACCGTCCGGCTGACGCGCCGATCGGGCTTGTTCCCGTCGACGCTTTGTATTCGCCGGTGCGGCAGGTGTCGTACAAGGTCGAGAACACTCGCGTCGGGCAGGAGCTCGATTATGACAAGCTGACGATTTCGGTTGAAACCGACGGCACGCTGTCGCCCGACGATGCGCTAGCCTATGCCGCGAAGATCCTGCAGGACCAGCTTGCGCTGTTCGTGAACTTCGAGGAACCGGCAACCGGCTATCAAGCCCCGGTCAGCACCGGCGGCGCGATGCCGCTCGGTCCGATCGAGATCGACGACACTGCCGCGCTCAACCGTTATTTGCTCAAGAAGGTCGATGAGCTCGAACTGTCGGTTCGTTCGGCGAATTGCCTCAAGAACGACAACATCATCTACATCGGTGATCTGGTCCAGAAGTCGGAGAGCGAAATGCTCCGCACTCCGAACTTCGGTCGTAAGTCATTGAACGAGATCAAGGAAGTTCTCCAGGCGATGGGCCTTCATCTGGGCATGCAGATCCCCGGCTGGCCGCCCGAGAACATCGAAGAGATGGCCAAGAAGCTCGAACAAGAATATTGAGCCTGTGCCATCATCCCATCGCTCGCGGGGAATGGCGATTTAGAACGGTGACCGGCATCCTCGCCGCCACCTGGTCCGGCGTACCTGATACGGCGCCCGAACAAACAGGAACGAACAAATGCGTCACGGTAATGCTCATCGTAAACTCGGTCGCACGACCAGCCACCGCCTTGCCATGTTCCGCAACATGGCCGCGTCGCTCATCAAGCACGAGCAGATTACGACCACCTTACCCAAGGCGCGCGAAATTCGCCCCTATGTCGAAAAGCTGGTAACGCTGGCTAAGACCGGTGGGCTGTCGAACCGTCGCCTGGCCCACGCGCGGCTGCAGGACGACGTCCAGCTGATCAAGCTGTTCGACACTATTGCAGCACGCTACGCTGATCGTCCGGGCGGCTATATTCGTATCGTCAAGGCAGGTATCCGCCGCTCCGACGCAACGCCAATGGCGATCGTTGAGTTCGTGGATCGCGACGTTGCCGCCAAGGGGCAGGACAGCGGTCCCGACGAAAACAACATGATCGCTGCCGAAGACTGATAGCGTGGCTGATCGTTCACCTTACCGTGCACGAGGCAGCTATCGCAATTATCGGGCGATCGCGACGCGGTGGATGGACAATGATGTCTACGGCCACGTCAACAACACGATTTATTACAGTTGGTTCGACACGGCAGTGAACGCCTATCTCGTCGAGGCCGGTGTGCTCAACGTGACCGGTGGTCGCGAGATCGCCCTCGTCGTCGAAACCGGCTGTCGATACGCGAAGCCTGTTTCGTTCCCAGAAACGGTCGAAGCGGGCATCCGCACGACAAAGATCGGCACGTCGAGCGTCTGTTACGAAGTCGGCTTGTTCCTCGCGGGCGAAATGTCGGCGGCGGCGGAGGGATTTTTCGTCCACGTCCTTGTCAATCGTGAAACGCGCCGCCCGACGCCGTTCCCGCCTGAGTGGCGAAGCGCGCTCACCGCCATCGTCGCCTGAGCTACCGGCCAGTAAACGCCGCCGGGCGCTTCTGCAGGAACGCCGTGACTCCCTCGGCGAAGTCCGCGGTGCGACCTGCGGCGCGCTGATGCCGCCGCTCGACCGCGAGCGCTTCCGTCAGCGAGGCGTCGAGGCATTCCCGGATGCCGTGTCGGATGAGGCTGTACGTCTTTGTCGGCCCGGCGGCGAGGCGGGCGGCGAGGCCCCGTGCCGTCGTCATCAGATCGGCGTCAGGAACGACCTGCCAGATCAACCCCCAGTCGAGCGCAGTCGCGGCTGGGATGCGCTCGCCGAGCATCATCATCGCCTGCGCCCGCGCCCGCCCGGCAAGACGCGGCAGCAGCCATGTCGCACCGACGTCAGGCACCAGCCCTATATTAACGAAGGCCTGGAGGAAATATGCTGATTCGCCTGCCACGACGATGTCGCCCGCCAGCGCGAACGAGCAGCCCGCACCGGCGGCGGGGCCGTTGATCGCGGTGATGAACGGGACCGGCAGGGCGAACAAGCGCTCGAGCAGCGGATTGAAATGAGTCTCAAGGCGATGACCTGCGTCGACCGGGCCGCTACCGTCCGCCCCGGTTGCTCCCCCGGTGGCGAGGTCGGCACCGCTGCAGAACGCGCGCCCGGCCCCGGTCATCAACAAGCAACGTGCGGTGCCTTCATCGCGGACGCGATCGACGGCGTGGATCATTTCCTCGATCAACGGCGTCGTCAGTGCATTGAGCGCCGCCGGGCGGTTGAGCGTCAGGGTCGCGACGCCGTCGGCCTCGTCAAACAGGATGTAATTATAAGCCATACGCGCGTCTCCCCGGTTGACGTAGCCGTAAACCGGAATCGCACCGCAGGGAACCGTTGTTGCCAACTCTGACCGATTTGCTTACCGACCCCGCCACGACGCAGTGCGACGCCCTTCAGCCACACGTCCGGACGAGCATGAAAGCCGGGGTGTCGCTGCCAAAGCCGATTTCACGCGGGCCATCGTCGCGGTCGTTCCGGTCGTCGCGGCGTTCGTCAGGTCGGGGACCGCGCGCGTCGTGGCGACCGTCACGGCGGGGTTCGCGGTGCGGTTCCAAACCTCCGCGCACGGTCTCGCCCTGATCGCGCGTAGCGTCGCGGCGTTGCTCGACGCTACGCGAGGCGTCCACCGGGCGCGGCTCGGCGGGACGGTCCGCGAGCTGGCGGGGTCCGGCGGTGTCACCGCCGGACTTGCGACCGCGACCACCACGGCGGCGGCGGCGTGGCGCGTCCACCTCGCGCGCCACCTGCGTATCGGTAGCGGTATCGATGTCGGCGGTGTCGCTGCCGACCTCATGGTCGGCAGGGTCTGACACGGTATCATAGCGCGCCTCGTCCGCGGGCAGCGCGTCGACCGGCACAGCAATTGTCTCGGCAGCGGCGGCAACTTCGGCGGGGGCAGCGGCGCTGGCACCGTGGCGGGGAACCTTGTGACCGATCAGTTTCTCGACCTCGTGGAGGTTGTCGGCCTCTTCTGGCGTGAACAGGGTGTACGCGATGCCGGTCAGCCCAGCGCGCCCGGTCCGCCCGATGCGGTGGACATAATCCTCGGCGTGGTGCGGCACGTCGTAATTGATGACGTGGCTGACGCCCGGCACGTCCAAGCCGCGCGCGGCGACGTCGGACGCGACGAGAACAAGGATCGCGCCCGACTTGAAACGGTCGAGTTCGCGGATGCGGTCGCCCTGCTCCATGTCGCCGTGGATCTGCCCGGCGCTCACACCTGCTTTCTTGAGGACGTCGGCGAGTTCCCGAACATCCTTCTTACGGTTACAGAAGACGATGGCGTTCTTGACCTCGGGGTCGGCGAGGATCTTGCGGAGCGTGGCGCGTTTGCTGCGGCTAGTCGTCTCAATAATAAACTGGGCGATCGATGCGTTCGTCGACGCGGGGCGGGCAACCTCGATCTGCTTGGGGTCGGTCATGAAGCGGTCGGCGAGCTTCTTGATCGGTCCGGGCATCGTTGCAGAAAAAAGCAATGTCTGGCGGACGCTCGGCAGCTTGGTGCAGATCTCTTCGATATCGGGGATGAAGCCCATGTCGAGCATCCGGTCGGCCTCGTCGATCACGAGCAGGCCGCAGGCGTTGAGCATGATCTTGCCGCGCCCGAACAGATCCATCAACCGCCCCGGCGTTGCGATCAGGACGTCAACGCCCTTTTCGAGCGCGGTCAGTTGATCGCCCATCGACACGCCGCCGATAAGCAACGCCATGTTGAGCTTGTGATACTTGCCGTATTTGACGAAATTCTCGCTGACCTGCTGCGCGAGTTCGCGGGTCGGCTCGAGAATCAGTGACCGCGGCATCCGGGCCCGGCTGCGCCCTTCACTCAGGATATCGATCATCGGCAGGACGAACGACGCGGTCTTGCCGGTGCCGGTCTGGGCGACGCCGATGATGTCGCGCCCCATCAGGACGCTAGGTATCGCGCTCGCCTGGATCGGCGAGGGGGTCGTATAGCCGCTGTCTTCGACCGCGCGGAGCAATTCCGGCGACAGGCCCAGTGCTTCGAAGCTCATGCAAGTCCTTGGGTCAACAGCAGCGCGCGCACGACAATCGTGCCGACGACAGGCCTAGCCGCGCGCTTGCTCAAATTTTGGGACAAAAGTCAATCGGCGGGTGGCGCGTCCCCCTGCTCCGTCGACGGCAATGCGCGCGGGGCGCCAAACAGAAAGGGCGGGGATTGCTCCCCGCCCTTGCCGTCCGCTGAGGGCAATCGCCCTAAAAGTGGATGCCGCCGGCGATGCCGTAGCGCCGGGGCTCAAGGGTGAAGATGTTAGTGAACAGGCCCGATGACTGGTCGGTGACATACAGGCCGGTGGTCGCATTGTTGTTGCCGATGTTCTGGATGAAGCCACGGACGAACCAGCGGTCGTCCTTGCCGTTCAACTGAACCTGGGCGTTCTGGATGAAGTAGCTTGGGATCCGGTCGGCGGTGCCGTTGAAGATGCTGCCCGTGCTATTGCCAGTCATCGAGATATCGTAGCGCGGAACAAGGGTCATGCCGCGGCTGCCGAGGTCGATCGTGTACTGCGCGCCCGCCGACGCCTTGAACTTCGGCGACTGCGGCAGCTGATTGCCGCGCAGATTGGTCGTCACGCCCTCGTTAAGCACCTGGACGCCTCCGAATGCCGCAAACGCCGGGTTCGCCGATGCCGCCGCGAGGACAGCACAGATGCTGTAAGCGCCGGTTGCGCCATTTATGCCACTGTTTGCCGGGAAGGGGGTTGGAGCCTGCAGCCCCCCGCCGATCACGGCAGCGTTCACCGTAGCGACGTAACCATTAACACCCGCCGCATTGCCCGGGGTCGTCGGGATGATGGCGCAGTTCGACGCGTTGGTAATGTCCTTGATGATGACCGCGTCGCTGCGGCCGCCCGACGGATCGCGCGGGTTCGACAGGAATTTGTCGCTCGACACCTTGGTCTTAAGGTAGCTGAAGCCGAGGTTGACCGCGAAGGCCCGGACCGGCTCGATGATCGCGTCGGCTTCGAGGCCGTAGATCTCGGCGTCGACGTTGTCGTTGACCGACGTCCGGGCGACAATGCGGCTGATCTGAAGGCTCTTGTACTTATAATAGAAGCCCGCGACGTTCAGGCGGAGGCGGCCGTCAAGGAAGGTATTCTTCGACCCAACTTCGAAGGCGTCGATGAATTCTGGTGAGAAGGCCTCGTTGACCGCGAAGATCGGCGACAGCGGCGGGTTGATGCCGCCCGACTTATAGCCGCGCGAGTATGACGCATAGAGCAGGCTCTCATCGGTGATCTTGAAGTCGACCACGGCGCGGCCGGTGACTTCGGAGAATCTCACCTTCCGCACGTCGTACAGCTGGTTGCCCGTGCGACCGGGATCGTAGTCGAGGTTGGCATAGCCCGCCGCCTGCGTGATGTTGGTGGCGGTATAAGGGACGAGGACCGCGCCACCGTTCGCATCGGAGAATAGGGTCGTTCGCGCGCTGATCGACTTCTTATCGTTGTTGTAGCGGACGCCGACGGTCAACTTGAGGCGATCAGTGGCCTTCCAATAGGCTTCGCCGAACAAGCCGTAGGACTCGAGCTTCGCGTAGTTAGTGTTGTTGCGATAATACGGTGATCCGCGATAGCTGGACGGGAAGGTGGCATTGCCGGCGGACTGATTGCCGATCGTGCCGGCCAGGCCGAGGATCGCAGAAGCATAGTCGAGGCCGAAGGCATTGACGTAATAGCTGTTCTCGGTCGTGCGGACGTTATTGTAGATGCCCCCGACAAGGAAGTTCAGGCTGCCATCGAACTGCGTCGTCAGGATGACTTCGCCGGTGTAGGCATCATTATACTGGACCGACCGGTCGTAGTTGAGCGGGACTGCCGCGCAGGTCGACCGTCCGCCGAATGCGCCGGTGCCGGTCGTGTCATAAACCGACGACGTGCAATACGGGCCATTCGGGCCGTTGGGAATCAGTGCCTTGACCGCCGGGGCGATCTGCGCGCCCAGCGGGCCGAGCGGCCCGAGGCCGGCGGCATACGCGGAAGCGGCGGTCAGCCCGGCGACGAAGCCCGCCGGGTTGTTGATCGCAAGGTCGTAATCCTGGCTCGAATCGACCGTGTTGCGCTGATACAGGCCCGATGCGCCCACCTTCACCTTGCCGAAATCATGCTCGATCTTGGCTTCCGCCTGAATTTCGTCGGCGAAGTAGCGCGGCTGATACGCGGTGTAGACCTTGCGCGGATCTGTCGGATTGATCGCGCCGGTGAAGGCGTCGGGGCCATACAGGTTGGCGATCGCGAGTGGCTTGAGAGCAGGCGCGAGCGCGCCGAACAGATACGGCTGCGAATTACCAAGGAACTGCTGCGAAGCGAAGATGCTGGCGAGAGTCGAGTTGGCGTTGGTCGTTTCATTCGCCAGACGACCGGGCAAGCAGCCCAGTACGCCGGTCGGGTCGCGCTGGCACAGCTGCTTCTGGTTACGCAGACGGCTGTCTTTCTCGTGGAAGTAATAGCCCATCAGGTCGACCGTCGTGCTGCTGTCGGGGCGCCACCGGACCGACCCGCGGATCGCATATTCATCACGGCCGTCGATATTGGTGTTGTTGTACAGGTTCTGGGTGTAGCCGTCGCGCTTGAGGTAGGTTCCGGCAAAGCGGACGCCGAGCGTGTCGCTCAGCGGCACGTTGATCATACCCTTGACGCGGATGTCGTTGAACTTGCCGTATTCACCCTCGGCATTGGCATGGAACGCCTTCAGGTCGGGCTTGGCGGTGATGAAGTTGACGACGCCGGCGGTGGCGTTGCGCCCGAACAGGGTGCCCTGCGGCCCGCGCAGGACTTCGACCCGCTCCAGATCGAAATAATCGGTTTCGAAGATGCGCGTGCCGAACAGCGGCAGGTCGTTGACGTGGATCGCGGTCGCGCTGTCGCAGCTGACGCCGACGCACAGGTCGCCGACGCCGCGGATGGTGAAGTTGCCGCCGGTGAAGTTGCCCTTGGTGAAGACAACGTTGGGCAGGGTCAGCTGCAGGTCGGACGAGTTGTTGATCTGCTGCGCGGCAAGGCTCTGCGCGGTAAAGGCGGTGATCGCGATCGGCACGTCCTGCAGGCTTTGCGATGTGCGCTGCGCGGTAACGACGATCTCGTCGAGCGCATTATACGCACCGGTTTCGGCGGCGGGGGCGGTCGCCGGAGCGGGGGTGCCTGCCGCAGCGACAGCAGCGGCGGGCGTAGCGGCGAAAAGCGCGAGCAGTGAGACGCTCGACAGGACGGCGTAGGATGTGGCGGTGAGGCGCATGATCATCTCCCCAGATGGTTGATCGACGCCAGCGTTAATGGCCGGTCGCCGCCGCGTAGCGGATTGCTACAGTGGTCAGGAACTATGTGAACCGCTGGCCCATAGCTTGTCCACGCAATCGAACTGGTCAATAGGTCGCGCCGCGTAGACGAGGCTATGCGTGTGACATTATTGACACATTATCATTGGCTGGGTGGAGATTAGCGCCAAAACTCAGCGCCGATGTTCAGCGCAAGGCCTAGCGACGGACGTGGACGATCGATGAAATCGCGCACGTCCCGCCGGCGCGCGAAATCACCGCGTCGCGTCCCGCGCACAGCCGCCCGGCGACGGCGCGTCGATAATAAAATCCTTGGTAGAAACTCAATGCCGGGCACGCCGCGTCGAAGTTCATCCGCCATCGGCTGTGGTCGGTCATCGTCATTTCGACGGCGCGGTCGCCGAGGATGACGGCCCCGGCGACATGGTCGATGCCGACGCACCGTGTTCGCGCCGCGCGCGAGCTGGTCCGAGCGATGGCATTGGCGTGGCCAGGCCGGGCATGGACCCGGGCGACCGAGCGGTCGAACACGGGGGGCGTGGCTGCGGTGAGCAGAATGACGCCGACCGCCGCCAAAAGGATCCGCGTGATCACGCTGTCGTCGTGCCCGGTGTCATGAAGTGCTCGTCGCGGGCGGCGGCTGAACGCCAGATGAACCTGGCCAGTCGAATGGCCGACGTAACGCTGTTCTACACTGCCGCGTCCGGCCATAATGGCCGGGTCGAGTCGGGAGATGATGCGCGGTGAAGAAAGTCGGTCGATCGTGCAGCTTCGCGATGACGGGCAGATGCTGACGTCGTCGCTCCACGCGATCGCTGCCGCCGTCGGCGACGGGTGGAGCGACGACGCAGGCGTCCTCGCGCCGCATCTCGTCGACTGGCGCGGGCGGGTCCACGGCGCGGCGGAAATGATCGTCTGGCCGCGGACGACCGCGCAGGTTGCCGCCGTTGTCCGCGCCGCCGCCGCCGGGCAGGTGGCGCTCGTTCCTCAGGGCGGTAACACCGGACTGGCGGGGGGTGCCACACCGGCGGCGTCGGGCGGAGCGGTAATCGTTAGTCTGGCGAGGATGGCGGCGATTGGCGCGGTCGATCGCGCCGGTCTGACGTTGACGGTCGAGGCAGGCGCGATCCTTGCCGACGTCCATGCCGCCGCCGCCGCCGCCGGTACGACCTTTCCGCTCGACCTCGCGGCGAAGGGGTCGGCGACGATCGGCGGGCTGGTCGCGACCAACGCCGGCGGGGTCCAGGTCCTGCGCCATGGCACGATGCGCGCGCGCGTCGCCGGGCTGGAGGCGGTGCTCGCGTCGGGCGCGGTACTTGGCCAGCTGTCACCGCTGGTCAAGGACACCGGGGGCTATGACATCAAGCAATTACTGATCGGATCGGAGGGGACGCTGGGGATTATCACCCGCGTCGCGCTGCGCCTCGCCGTGACGCCCCGCATCCACGTCGTCGCCTGGGCCGGGGTTTCGTCACCCGACGCGGCGTTGGCGCTGCTTGCCCAATTGCGCGGCGATCTTGGCGACGTCGTCGACAGTTTCGAACTGATCCCGCTCGCGGGAGTCGATCTTGTCGCGGCGCACGGGCAGCGTCCGCCGCTGAACACCGCCGCGCCGTGGCAGGTGCTGATCGAGCTCCAGTCGGTCGCCGCCGCCCCGGGGCTGGCGGCTGCACTGGCCGATGCGCTCGCGGCGGCGGGCGTCGCCGATGCGGTGATTGCCCAGTCTGAGGCTCAAGCAGCGGCGTTGTGGCGAGTGCGCGAAACCCTGCCCGAGGCCGAACGGCGCGACGGGGTGGCGGTCAAGCACGACATCGCGCTGCCGGTTCCGGCGCTGCCTGCCTTCGTCGCGGCCGCAACCCCGGCGATCGAAGCGCAGTGGGCGGGCAGCCGCGTCTTCGCCTTCGGCCATGTCGGCGACGGCAACCTTCATTATAATGTTCGCGCCCCCGTCGGGGCCGACAGCGCCGCGTGGGCTGCGACGTACGGGGCCGCGATCACGCGCGCGGTCAACGACCGGGTCGTCGCCATGGGTGGATCGATCGCCGCCGAACACGGGATCGGCCAGATCAAGGTGGCCGAACTGGCGCGCGTCGGCGACCCCGCCCGGCTGGCGGCGATGCGCGCGGTCAAGGCGGCGCTCGATCCGCTCGGCATCATGAACCCCGGGAAGGTGATCGCGTGACCGCCGAGCCGCGCTGCCGACTGCGCTTTCACGGTAAAATACAGGTTGTCGTGTGAGCCTGTGTCACCTCCGGCCAAGTCCGCCGCTTGCGCCTGCTGCCTGGGATCCGTAACAGAACGCGCATTGACGGGCCTGCTTAGGGGTGCCGCCCGGAAAGAACCCTGATCATGGCCTCGGCTCCCGCGTCGCAACTGCCGCTGTTCTACCAGTCGCTTGTCCCGCTTTCGACGCAATTCCATCCCCATCACGGGCTGGTGCCGCACACCAATCTCAACTTCACGCGCTCGACCCACGCCATTCCGCTCACCGTCGATGAATTCGCCGTCGCCCAGCGCAGCTTCCCAATCGTCTTCGGCATGGGCGAAAGCCCCGCGCCGCTGGCGCTGCTCAGCCTGATCGACGGCCTCAACCTGTTTCTCGACGCCGACGGCAAGTGGCAGGACGGGGCCTATCTGCCCGCCTTCGTCCGCCGTTATCCGTTCATGCTCGCCAAACTGGGGCCGGACGCGACCGACCTGTCGCTGTGCTTCGACGACCAATCGGGCATCGTGACCGCCGACGGCGAGGAAAAGCTGTTCGACGGCGAGGTCAAGACGGCGACGGTCGACCGGGTCCTCGATTTTTGCGGCCAGTTCGAATCAGCGGTAGCGCGGACGCGCGGCTTCATGGAAGAAATGGAGAAGCTCGACCTGCTGACCGACGGCGAAGTCACGATCCAGCAGCCGAATGCCGAACCGGTCGTCTATCGCGGCTTTCGCATGGTCGCCGAGGACCGGCTTCAGGCGCTCCGCGGCGACCAGGCGCGAAAAATGGTGCAGACGGGAATGATGGGCCTGATCTACGCGCACCTGTTCTCGCTGCCGCACATCACGATGCTGTTCGACCGGCAGCAGGCGCGGGCCGCCGAAGCCCCCGCCTCGTAAGGCAGCCGCTAGAAGGGCCTGCCCTGCAGGATGCCGAATCGGTCGGCTGAGAGCGCGATGACGCCACTTTTGTTCAGCCGACTTAGCGGTTTACAGCGGTGAGGCTACGCGAAGTCACGGTGTGGGCGAGAACTTCACCATCTGCAGGTCAACCGAAAGCCTCGAGTAGTTCATGGTCGGCGGCAGCCCCGGCTTGAGCAAGGTCGCGGCAATGGATCACCGTTTCCCGCAGGGTCGCGGCGACGTGGTCGGCATCGGGCCGCTCGGCTACCCCGGGCATCGGGTGCCATAGGCCGATCACGACCGGTACGCCGGGCAGCCGCTCGTGAAGCCGTCGTAGCAAGGTCCGCAAGTGCGCCGGAACCCCCTCGATCTCGAGGTAAACGACGACGACCGCAAGCACACCCGCGACATCGAGGGACGCGATCCGCTCGCGCGACACGTCGGCGAAGGTTACCGTCCGCACGCCAAGGTCGTGCTTGCCGAGTAGCTGGGCCAGGATTACCGCTCCAAAGTCGTCGAGCGGTCCGCGTCCGGCGACGCACAGCACCGCCCCGTCCGCCTGCCATGCCGACGACGGTGCGTGACCCCCGCTGACGGGTGCCGCGTCGCTCGGCAGAGTCTGTTCGGCAAGTGTGCGCGACCCGGCGGGGTTCGCTTTGGCGGGCGGTGGATCGCGGTCATCGTGGCTGGCGAGATCGGCGATGAGGTCGCTTGCGGCCCGGCGGACGCGGTCGAGGCGGGCATCGTCGAGCACGCCGCGCAGGCAGTCGGCGGCGGCAAGGTTGAGGCCCTTGACCGCGACCTCGTCATAATAACTCGATAAGGCGCGGTCCCGCAGGAGTGTCTCCGCCTGGTCAAGCGCCTCGTCCGAATCGCCCGCGAGCATCCGCTGGTAAAAGCTCTCGACCGGGGTCAGCGCCGGGCGGTCGCCGAGCATCACGTCGAGGAACTCGAGACGTTTGACATGCCGCCCGAGGACAACAAGGCACAGCGTCAGCGGGGTCGACAGGATCAGCCCGATAGGACCCCATAGCCACGTCCAAAAGATCGCCGAGACGATCACCGCGATCGGCGACAGCCCCGTCGAATGGCCATAAGCCATCGGCTCAACGACATAACCCATGACCGGCTCGACGATGATGAACAGTCCGACGACCCAGATCGCCATCGTCCAATCGGGCGCGACGGCGGCGGCGAGGATCAACGGCGGCAGCGCCGACAGGAAGGGGCCGATATAGGGCAGAAAGCGCAGCAGCCCCGCCAGCACCCCCCACAGCGCCGGCGACGGCACGCCGATCGCATAGAGACCGCCGCCGATGATGACGCCAAAAGCCGCGTTGATCGCCACTTGGGTAAGGAAATAACGGCTGAGGCGCGATGCCGCCTCGTCCATTGCCGTCGTCGTCCGATGCAGGTCGGTCGCGCCGAAGATACGGATCAGCCGGTCGCGCAGGTCCTCGCGCTGGAGGAGGATGAAGATGGCGACGATGACGACGATGGCGGTCGTCTCGAGCGGGCCGACGACAGGGCTCAGCACTTCGCGCATCAGAGCGATCGGCGATAGCGGTGGCGCGCGGATCTCGACCGGCAGCGGGGGCGGGGCGGTCCGCAGCGCCCGCGGGCCGGTCGTCACGCGCACCGGGCTGGCGAGGCCGCCGCTTGCCCGGTCGAGTTGCATCCCGAGCGCCCGCAACATGGTCGGCAGCCGCCCAACGGTCGA
>JANYFA010000086.1 GCA_025362895.1 Sphingomonadaceae bacterium
GATCCAGGGGCGAACCCGGTCGCCGGCACCCTGCTGAGCTTGTCGTATGCCGAAATCGTCATCCGCCGCGACGACCCCGACGCGGGCACCCTCGCGGTACACTTCCCGCGCCTCGGGCAGATCCTCCGCGCGGCGTGAGTAGCCCCGCCAACGGAAACACTCCTACTGGCGGCATGATCGAAACCAAGGATTAGCTTAACTTCGCCGCCAAACTGTCCAAACAGGCGGGACCACCTCAGAATATGTTGGAGCAGCACAGCGTGAACGATCTTGGCACAGCTCAGGCTGTCGCCTCTTGACCGTGGTGTTTCGGTTTGGTGGCTAGCGCCTCGAGCGGAACATCAAGCGTATAGGCAAATCCACTTGATTCGTAGGCGAGGGTAACGTTGCCCTTCAGCTGCTGTCCCAAAGCGGTCATCATTCTCGTCCCGAAACTCTTGCGAGAAGGCGCGCAGACTGGAGGTCCGCCGGTCTCAACCCAGCTGAAGCGAAGACGCTCGCCCTCGACCGACCAGATGATATGAACTCGCCCTGCAGGCAGCGACAGCGCACCGAACTTGGTTGTGTTGGTGCATAACTCGTTCAGGGTCATGCCGAATGCGATCACTGCGCTCGACATGATGCGGACGCTGGGGCCGGCAATGACGAAGCGACCGTCGCCTTCGTCGAACGGTACGATTGCGCTGCCGATGGTGCTGTCGATTGTCGCATTGTCCCAGCTTACTCGCGTCAGCAGGTCATGGACGCGCGCCAGCGCCGCAAGGCGGCCATCGATCGCCGCGCTGGCATGCGCCATGTTAGGGGCGGTGCGCAGGCTCTGCTGGGTGATCGCCCCGACCGTAGCGAGCATGTTCTTTATCCGATGGTGCAGCTCGGCGTGAATCAGATGCTGCAATTTGTCGGCAGCTTCGCGTTCTTCGGCGTCGATCCCAGACTGGACGAGCAGCGCCTTGGCGTCGATGCCCGCCTGTTCGAGTGCCAGCTTCAGACTGTCGTTCTCGGAGGTCAGGGCGTCCTGGAACGGCTGGTTTTCATCGATAATCAGCTGTTGCTTCTCGGTAGCGAGGACCGTCTTCGCTCGAAGCGCCGTGGCATCAATCCCCGCCTGCTGAAGTTGGTAACGCAGTTGCCGGTTCTCGCTGGCAAGTGACGCGTCCGCCGCCACAACTGATGGGATGACCTTGAGCGCGCCAGCACCTACCATATCGCGAATCTCGGCCACCATCCGTTCAATCTCGAGCGGCTTGGGAAAGAAGCGGCTATCGCCCGGCCGGTCCGCATCAGTAATCGCGATCTGGCCAGAGACGAGGATGATTTTGATATGGGGCCAGCGGGTGTGAACAGCATGCGCGAGCTTCAGCCCGTCCATGCTGCCCGGCATCTGAATATCGGTGAACAGGAGTGAGATGTCGTCGCGGCCCTCAAGTATGCCAATCGCCTCGTCGGCGCTGACCGCTTCGAGCGAAACGAAACCCGCGTCTTCGACGATATCGACGGCACGCATTCGCAAGACCATTTCGTCTTCAACCACGAGCACGATCGGCGTGACTTCAGTCATTTGTTTCTCCGGGGCATCAGAGCGAGAGCGAGGGCGGCATTTTCTTACAAGAGAGTCTCGTCGATTTTTGCAGCATAGCATCAAAGTATGATGATGCATTCCCGCAACCCGCCGATGACACGCGGTGCTGGTCCTATTCTCCTTGTCGTCAACGGCAAAGCTGGGACCCGTGGCCGGCCGAGCGGAAGGATCCGAGCGGCCAGTTGCTGTTTCGCCAGTTCACAACGAGCGTGACCCACGTGCGGACATTCGCGACCTGATGTCGGCCGTTCGGAAGCGGACGTTCATTCATGTGGGCTGCAGTTCGCGAACAAGTTCGACCCTATTCAAAGCGGTAATTCGGTGCTGTCAGTCTTACGGGCACTCGTCTCCAACGGTCGCGGGAATCACCAAACCGCCGTCGGTTTAGCTCGCGACTGCTCGCCATTCCGCAAGGGCAGCGGAGCGGCAGGCCTTGTAGTCCTGGCGGCTGATGAGGTTGCGTTCGTGGTTGAAGTGGTTGTGGACGGAGGCATGGACCGAACTGAACTTCTGCAACGTGTGCATTTGTCAGAACCGCAGCATCGCCCGTTCTCGTCATCGAAACGGCTGGTGTGAGTTCTCGGCACGATTGTTGAGCCAGCGGCCCGTTGCCTGGGTGCCGGCGTTGCCGATCTCCCTCATGGCGGCGCCGTAGAAGCGCAGCCGGTCGGTAACGATCACCTTGGGCCTGCCGTGTCGCTTCATCATGCGCTTGAGAAAGCCTAGCGCGGCGGCCTTGTCTCTGGTCTTGGTGGCGTAGGGTTCCAGAACCTCGCCTGTTGATTTCCACTGAGAAGTGACCCGGGATTTTCATTGAGATTTGACCCGGGTGGAAGTTATGTTTCGCGATGCGGGTTGTGGGTCAAGCCGTTATTTTTTCCTTTCGTGTTTTGGGTACAGCAGCGCTTGCCCTGAAC
>JANYFA010000123.1 GCA_025362895.1 Sphingomonadaceae bacterium
CACTGTAACCGAGTCCGACATGGCGATCGTTATGGCGCAGGCGGGGGGGCTGGGTGTCCTCCACCGTAACCTCGACGTCGACGCACAGACGCAGGCGGTGCGGCAGGTCAAGCGGTTCGAGAGCGGCATGGTCGTCAACCCCGTGACGATGCGGAGCGACGAGACGCTGGGGCAGGCGCTCGCGCTGATGAAGCGCCACAAGATCAGCGGCATCCCGGTTGTCGATGCGGTCAGCAACGGCGGCCCCGGCAAGCTCGTTGGTATAGTCACCAACCGCGACGTCCGTTTCGCCGAAAACCCGGAGCAGCCGGTCAGCGAACTAATGACCCACGCCGGGCTGGTCACCGTGTCGCCGGGTGTGACGCAGGACGAAGCGCGGCGACTGCTCCACGCCCACCGCATCGAGAAGTTACTCGTCGTCGACTCGGCGTATCGTTGCATCGGGCTGATCACGGTCAAGGATATCGAGCGCGCGGTGACGTACCCGAATGCGACCAAGGACGCGACCGGGCGCTTGCGCGTCGCCGCCGCGACAACGACCGGCGACGCTGGCTTTGCCCGGACGGAGGCGCTGATCGACGCCGAATGCGACCTGATCGTCGTCGACACCGCACATGGACATTCGGTCCACGTCGCCGCTGCCGTCGAGCGGATCAAGCGGCTGTCGAACAGCGTTCAGGTGATCGCCGGCAACGTCGCGACCGCCGAGGCGGCCCGCGCACTTGCGGGGGCCGGGGCGGATTGCATCAAGGTCGGCATCGGGCCGGGGTCGATCTGCACGACGCGGATTGTCGCCGGGGTCGGGGTGCCGCAGTTGACGGCGATCATGGATGCCGCCGAAGCGGCGACGAAACTCGGTATTCCGGTGATCGCTGATGGCGGCTTGAGGACCAGCGGCGATATCGCCAAGGCGCTGGCGGCGGGGGCAGCGGCGGCGATGGTCGGGTCGATGCTGGCGGGTACCACCGAGGCTCCGGGTGAAAGTTTCCTGTTTCAGGGGCGGACGTACAAGTCGTATCGCGGCATGGGATCGGTCGCGGCGATGGCACGGGGGTCGGCCGACCGTTATTTTCAGCAGGACATCAAGGATCAGCTCAAGCTGGTTCCGGAGGGCATCGAGGGGCAGGTCGCGTACAAAGGCCCGGCAAAGGACGTGCTTCACCAGCTTGTCGGCGGGTTGAAGGCGGCGATGGGCTATACCGGGGCGGCGACCATTGCCGACTTTCAGCGCCGCGCGCAGTTCATCCGCATCACCAATGCTGGCTTGCGCGAGAGCCACGTCCATGACGTCGCGATCACCCGCGAAGCGCCAAACTACCCTACATGACGCGCCTTCACTTCGGATTGACAGCATGACCCCCGGAGCTCGCGTTAAGGCGGCAATCGACTGCCTCGACCTGATCGCCGCCGCCGCGCGGGAGGGCGGGGCGGCCGCCGATACGGTCACCGCGCGCTATTTCGCGACGCGGCGCTTCGTCGGCTCGAAGGATCGCCGTGCGGTCCGCGATTTGATTTTCGCCGTCGTCCGAACGATCGGCGACTGTCCGGCAAATGGACGCGGCGCGCTGATCGGGTATGCGCGCGCGAACGACCCCGATCTTCTCGCATTGTTCGGTACTGGCGGTCATGCTCCCGCCGCGATCGAGGCCCGCGAGCCGACATCGACGCCGTCGTTGGCCCCGACGTGGCTGCTGGCGAAGCTCGCCGCGCGGTTCGGTGATGACATGCCACGACAGGCGGTGGCACTGCTTGGGCGCGCTCCGCTTGATCTTCGCGTCAACACGCTCAAGGCCACGCGCGACGACATTGTCATTGCTGGGGCGGAGCCGACACGCTTTGCGCCCGACGGCCTACGGCTGACCGAGCCACTCGATGTCGAGGCGAGCGATGCGTTCCGTAGCGGACTGATCGAAATTCAGGACGAGGGCAGTCAGATTGCCGTCGCCGCGTGCGAGGCGAAGGCGGGGATGACCGTTGTCGATCTGTGCGCCGGGGCGGGGGGCAAGACGCTCGCGTTGGCGGCGGGGATGGCAGATGACGGGCGGCTGATCGCAACCGACACCGATCGCGGTCGGCTGCAGCGGATGGGGCCACGCCTCGAACGTGCCGGCGTGACAATCGTCGATCGCCGCCTGCTCGATCCAGGGCGCGAGGCAGAGGGGCTGGCCGACTTGGCTGGAGTTGCCGACCTCGTCCTGATCGACGCCCCGTGTTCGGGAACGGGGACGTGGCGGCGCAACCCCGAGGCGCGGTGGCGGCTGACCCCGACACGGCTGGCGCGGCTGGTCGAGGCGCAGACGCGGTTGCTCGATCTGGCGGCCCCGCTCGTGCGTCCGGGTGGCAGCCTCGTCTACGTCGTCTGCTCGCTGCTGCCGGATGAGGGCGATGCGCCGTTAAATGCCTTCGTTGCAAAGAATCCGGCGTTCACACGTCAACCATTACGCAACCTTTTGCCCGGACCGGTCGTAAATCAATTGGTACTGACACCGGGGGACCAAGGGTGCGACGGATTCTACATCGCGCGGGTGATGCGGGGCTGCTAGGCTTCGGTTCCACGACGGAGCATAGTGACATGCGTAAAGTGTTGATCGCGGGAGCACTGCTGCTCGCCGGAACCGCGGCTTCGGTTGCGGTCGGAGCCGCGCGCGACGATACGCCGAACCCGGTGGCGTCACGGTGGCTGGCGATCGGCGAACAAGCCCTGGATGCGAAGCATCCGGTCGACGCGATCGATGCGTTCGAGGCCGCGCTCGCGGTGGATCCGAAAAGCGCTCCTGCCTTCATCGGGATTGCGCGGGCATATGACGCGCAGGCGCTCCCTGGTCGCGCGATCCGCTATTACCGTGAAGCGCTGGCGCTCCAGCCGAACGACCTTGGCGCGCTCGAGGGCCAAGGCAAGGCAATGATCGCGCGTGGTGCGACGGCACGGGCGCGGGTAAATCTCGACCGGATCAAGACGTTGTGCAAGGGCGAGTGCCCGGCGGCCAAGCGCCTGGAAATGGCGCTCGCTGCGCCACCATTACCGGTGTTGCATCCGATCGCGAGCAACGAACCGACCAAGCCGGTGGTCACGAAGGATTAGGCAGACGATCGCTGACGGCGCCGTCAAGAGGGCCCGCCGGTTATAGCTTGCCAGCCAACGCCACGAATTCTGCTACTGTCAGAGTTTCCGCCCGCCGCGCCGGGTCGATGCCGACGGCCGTTAGCGCTTCGACCCCTCCCGGCAATCCCCGCAGGCTCGCGCGGAGCATCTTACGGCGTTGACCGAAGGCGGCGGCGGTCAGTCGCTCGAGGGTTGCGACGGCGATGTCGCCGATCGGTGGCGCCGGGACGATGTGGACGACCGACGAGGTCACACTCGGCGGCGGGGTGAAGGCGTTGGGACTGACGTCGAACGCGATGCGTGGGGTCGATCGCCACTGACTGAGGACAGCAAGGCGGCCGTAGGCGTCATCTCCCGGCGCGGCGACGATCCGCTGGGCGACTTCCTTCTGAAACATGACCGTCAGGCTGACCCACCACGGCGGCCACGGGCCGGTCAGCCAGCGAACGAGAAGCGCGGTGCCTATATTATACGGCAGGTTGGCGACGACGTGGACACCTTTGCCATCAAAATGCGCGGCTTCGTCTTGTGCCATCGCGTCGCCGCCGATCACGGTCAGGCGTCCCGGCGCAACGGCGGCAAGTTCGGCGAGGGCAGGAAGCGCGCGGTCGTCGCGCTCGATCGCCGTAACGCTCGCTCCGGCGCGTAGGAGCGCCCGGGTCAACCCGCCCGGTCCCGGTCCGACTTCGTAAACCGCCGCGCCCGCAAGTCGGCCGGGGACGCGGGCGATGCGATCGAGAAGGTTGCCGTCCAAAAGAAAGTTCTGGCCCAGGCTCTTTTTCGCGGCAAGGCCGTGGCGCGCGATGACCTCGCGTAGAGGCGGGAGGGTGTCGAGGGTCGGCAAGTTCATCCGCGTCGACGTCGTTCGGCGGCGGCTCCGGCGAGACAGATCGCGGCGATCATCGCCTCGGGTGATGCAAGCCCGCGTCCGGCGATGTCGAATGCGGTGCCATGGTCGGGGGAGGTGCGGACGATCGGCAACCCGAGCGTGATGTTGACGCCATCGTCGAAATGGATCGTCTTGAGGGGGATCAGCGCCTGGTCGTGATACATGCAGATCGCCGCGTCATAGGCGGCGCGTGCGTGGGGGTGGAACATGGCGTCGGGCGACAACGGGCCGAAGGCGTCGATGCCTTCGGCGCGCAATATCTCGACGGCGGGGGCAATGACATCGATCTCCTGCCGCCCGAGTGTACCGCTTTCACCCGCGTGGGGGTTGAACCCGGCGACGGCGAGGCGGGGGGAGTCGATCCCGAAGTCGCGCTGTAACCCGCGATGGACGACGCGGCATCGCGATACGATCAGATCGGTCGTCAGCACGGTCGCCACCTGCGCCAGCGGCGTGTGGATCGTTACCGGCACCGTCCGCAGCGTCGGCCCGGCAAGCATCATCGCGACGTTGCTCACGACCATCCCGCAGCGTTCGGCGATGAATTCGGTTTGCCCCGGGTAATTGAAGCCGATCGCATACAGCTGCGCCTTGGATACCGGGCCGGTGACGACCCCGGAGGCGGTTCCGGCGCGAGCAAGACCGACGGCAATTTCGAGACTGTCGAGCGCACACCGCGCGCCCGGCAAGTTGGGGCTGCCGGGGACAATCTCGCCGGGGTCGTCGACCTGAACCAGCGGGAGGGCGTGCGGGAACATCGCCGCCGCGTCGCCGGGCGCGCCGAGGACGACGATTGGTCCGTTCCACACGGCCTTGACCGCGCGCAAGTCGCCTATCGCGAAGAATGGCTGTACATTGCGCGCTGTCCGGGCTGCCCACGCCGCCGCGACGATTTCAGGGCCAATGCCCGCAGGATCGCCAAGCGCGACCGCCAGTGGCGCGATGGGCAGGGCCATCGTTCCCGACCTAACGATAATCGACGATCGCGTCGCGTCGCAGGTCACGCAAGTAACGGCGCGCGCGCATGTTGACCCGCTCTTCGTTCATCTGGCTGTAGACAGCGTCGAAACTAGGCTCGGCAACCTTGACCGGACGATCGTCGCGCCCACACAGAACGAGGACGCGCAGCCCATCGGCGGCAGATCCGAACGGCGGCGTTGCCTGACCGATCGACAGCTGCTTCATCAGGTTTTGCAGCGCGGTCGGCAGATCCTTGATCGCAATCGCGTCATTGATGGCGATCTCGGCGCCAAGATCCTTTGCCACCGCTTCGGCGCGCCCGCAGCCGCCCATTTCCTGCGTGGCCGCCTTGAACTTGGCGACGACCGCCTCGCCTTCCGCCTGGGTGATGCCGGGGCGGAGGGGTAGCGATAGCTGCTTCAGGCTGAGAATTGCGTCGTCGGGATTTCCGGACAGGACTTGACGCTTGGCGAGCAGCGCCATGATGGCGACGCCCTGCGGCACGCCGATCGGGTCGCTGATACCCGCAACCGCGTCACCGGCCGTGAGTTTGATGACAGTCGGAGCAACGGCGTCGTTCAGCTGTTCGGCGCGGACCCAGCCGAGGTCACCGCCGAGGCCGGCGGTCGATGCTTCGGAGAACTGCCGGGCATACGCGACGAACGAAGCGCCGCCTCGGATCTGGCCGACGATACGATTGGCGTCGGTAAGCACCCGGGCTTCGGTTTCGGGCGTCGCCGACAGAAAGATTTCGCCGACGTGATATTCGTCTTTGCCCTTTGCGGCGGTCAGCTTGGCGATAACCGCCTTGACCTCGTCGTCGCCGACGTTGACCTGCGGCTCGACCGTGCGGCGGAGCAGTTTCGACCAGGCGAGCTCGCCTTGAATCTGGCCCCTGATCGATTGAGGCGACGACCCTGCCTCGCGCAGGAAGTCGACAAAGGTGCCGTTTGCGTTTTTGAAATTCGCCGCGACACGATTGTAGGCGCTGTCGATTTCTGCGTCGCTGAGCTTGATGTCCTTGCTCGCGGCTTCCTGGATTTCGAGCTTCTCGTCGATCAAATTGCGGAGCACCTGGAGGCGCAGGCGGACCTTTTCCTCGGCATCGATCTTGCCGCCGTTCGCCGCGACGACAAGGTTGAGCCGCTGTTCGACATCGGTATCGGTGATGACGGCACCGTTGACGATAGCCGTCGCTTTCCGCAAATTCGGGTTGAAGTCGGCGAGGGCGGCCGCATCGGGCAAGACAAATGCCGTGTCGGGCGAGTTGTCAGCCGGCGGCACATTCTGCGCGGTCAACGGTGACGCCAGCCATACTCCGGCGAGCGCCATCGCCAGAGTTGTACGCACTTTCATCGATTTCTCCTGAAGGTCTTGTCGCCTTCGGTCTAATTCAGCGTTCGTTTATACATGCCGCGCCGGTTCCGCAAAGGTCCGGCGGTCGATGCTTCTTCCCACAAAGATAACGAACCGGCGATTAACGTCCGAGGTTCTTGAAGGCGATGGTAAAGATGTAGCTGTCACCGGCGCGGAAGTCGCGGTCGGACGTGTAATCGCGCCGCCATGTGGCCCCGAGGCGAAAGCAAGAATCTTCGTATTGGAGGCCGATGCGGTGGCGGATCGGTTGGTAGCCGTTCGCCGTTGTCGTCCGTTCCTGAGATTTCGTCGTCAGGTCGATGATGACCGTGCCATAGGCCGACCAGAACCGCGACAGGGCAACCCGGGCGCCGGCGCGGACTTCCTGAAAATCGCGCAGGTCCTCGAGGAGGATGTTGCGGTTGAGATAGGCATAGCCGAGCGTCAGATACGTTTGGCTCGTGCCTGCCGCGATATCGATTTCGTTGCGCCGGACGTTGCCGTTCCTGCTGTCGATGCGAAACCGTTGCGTGATGGAGAACAGACTACCATATTGTAGCGTATTGCGCCCGACGATGTCCGAAAATTGACCCGACAAGCCCGTCCCGGCAAGGAACCGCCCGGTACCGACGCCGTCGAGGCGAACGCTCGCGCCGATCTCGCTGGAAAAGCGGAAGTGGGCGCGGGTCAGGCCGTATTGCAGGCCGTAACTCAGGCGGGTGCCATTTTCGAACCGGTCGAGGCCGCTGAACCTGTTCAGTGCGAACAGGTTGGTATCCTCGAAGTCGTTCGACCGTGAGTCCTCATTCGGCACGCCGCGATTGAGGTTGAGCGGCGCGGCGACGATCTGGAGGTGCGGTGTGATCGTCTGCGTCCCGCCAAGTGCCGGGCCACTGAATGGCCATTCGGCATCGACGGCGGCGACGGCGATCCCGCGCGCCTGAAAGCCTTCGTTGCCGCGGTAATTTGGCAGGGTCGCCCTGATACGATCAGTTGTGTTGTATAGGTCACCGCGCAAAAGAACGGTCCCGGTGACGCGCTGGCCGAGGCCGGTCAGCCAGCTTCGGGTCCATTCGCCCTGCAAGGTGGCGCGCTGCACATCCTGACCCGAGATGCGAACGACACTCATACTATTCGCCGACAGGTCGAGCCGCCCGCCGAGGATCGTCGCTTGTGGCCGCCAGTCGTAATCGATCAGCGGCAGAACGATGGGGGTCGTGTCGCGCCCCTTGTTCGCGCGCAGGTTCTGAAACCCCCAACCGGCAATCGACAGATACGAATTGGTCCGGAAGCGTTCGAGATTATAGGTGCTGCGAAGCGTGTCGTCGTAATCCAGGCCGTAACGCCGGTCGACGGTGTCGTCGCTGCTCAGCCGCGATACGAAGGTCGAGCGCCATTCGTCATCATGCTGCAGCTGTCCATTCAGCTCGAAATAGCCGCGCGGACGCTGGCCACGATTGATCATTCGTGGCCCGACAGGCGCGAAATCGATGACTTCGCCATAGGTCATATAGGCGTGCAGCTGGACCGGCCCCGCCTTGAACAACTGGCGTGCACGGATGTCGAGCGCCGGTTTGACGCCGGTGAACAGCCAGGGCTTGATCGTCACGTCGCGGTCGGGGCCAAGATCGAGATGGTACGGAACGCCGACCCCGAAGCCAAGCGAACTGCGGATTTCGATTTCCGGCACGAGGAAGCCCGAAGCGCGGCCTGAACTGCCGTCCGGGTGCGAGAAAGAGGGAAGGAACACAATCGGCAGCCCGAGGATCTCGATCCGGGCGTCGCGGTAGGAAATGCGATGGCGCGCGGGATCATGCGTAATTCGCACAGCCTTGATCGCCCACACCGCGCGCTTAGGACAGCCGTCGCCGCCCTCGACCGCGCATGGTGAGTAAATCGCCCGGTTCAATGTGCTGACGCCATTGACGCGGATCGCCGACTCCGCCGCCAGTCGCCCGCCGTCCGCCAGAACGAGGAGAATGTTGTCGATCGCCCCGTCCTTAAGCGCGTCTGTCAGCATGATCCGGTCACCGAAGGCCTTGTTACCTTCGGGATCGGTTGTGGTGACATTGCCACGTGCTTCGACCTGTCCGCTTGTCCGGTTATAGACGACGGTGTCGGCGGTCAGCGCATAGCGGTCGCGGTTGATCGCGACGTGGCCAGTGGCCGTGACGATGCGCTCCGCATCTGTGTAATCCATGGCATCCGCCGCGAAATCGACGACGTCGCCGGGCTTGCCGATGGCACCGTCCGTGCCGGTAGAAAGGAGCGACGGACCCTTCGCGGCACGCGTCGCTGACGAGGCGTCAGGCGCTGCTGCCGGATCAGTCTGTGCAGACGGCGGCGGAACCGGCCGGGCCAGGGCATACGCCGGAAGGTGGAGCGCAATACCGGCGAGCAGGGCGGATCGTAGGGGCAAGCGTCGCTTTCGGTCACGAGTTGGGTTGTTGGCGCGATCCACCGATCCTTAAGGCGGGGGTGGCGGTGTCGCAAGGCGGCGGACGGGTTTGCGCGGGCGGGGGCAGGGCGTTAAACCCAGTCTACCCTTTAAGGAATTCCCATGCACATCGGTTATGCCGCGACCGTTCCCAACGTTCCTGGCGCGCTTGTCGTCTTCGCGGCCAAGACTGGCGGGCTTGTCGGAGCTGCGACGGCGCTCGACACAGCAACCGGCGGCCAGCTGGCACGCGCCGTAGTCGCCGTGCGGTTCGAGGGCGATGCCGCCAGCGTCGTCGAGGTACTTGCCCCCGCAGGCTGTGATGCGGGGCGCATTCTCGTCGTCGGCCTTGGCGCGGGCGAAAAGGCCGACGCGGCGGTGTTCGAAAAGATCGGTGGTGCGATCGTTGCCAAATTGATCACCAGCGGCGCGACCGATGTGACCGTCGACATGACCGGGATCGATAGCATCGCACTGCCGCTCGCCAGTGCCGCCGCGCGGCTGGCGCATGGCGCGACCCTCCGCGCGTATCGCTTCGACAAATACCGCACGACGATGAAAGCGAAGCATAAGCCGACGCTGACAGCGCTGACTATCGTCGGGGCCGATGCCGCCGAACCCGGTCTTGCCGCGATCGCCGCCGGGGTGACGCTGACCCGCGACCTCGTCTCGGAACCAGCCAACATCATCTATCCCGAAAGTTTCGTTGCCCGCGTCCGCGCCGCTGCGCCGGACGGCCTGATGATTGACGTCCTCGGCGAGGCGGAGATGACGGCGCTGGGCATGGGCGCGCTCCTCGGCGTCAGCCAGGGTTCGGCGCGCGAGGCGCAGCTTCTGACGATGCGATGGAATGGCGGCGGCGACACGACGCCGGTCGTCCTCGTTGGCAAGGGCGTGACGTTCGATACCGGCGGAATCTCGTTGAAGCCGCCGCCGGGGATGGAGGACATGAAGTGGGACATGGGCGGCGCGGGTGCGGTTGCCGGTGCTCTCCACGCGCTCGCTGCGCGGCGGGCGAAGGTCAACGTCATCGGCGTCTGCGGCCTTGTCGAAAATATGCCCGACGGCATGGCGCAGCGCCCGGGCGATGTCGTCACGTCGATGTCGGGGCAGACGATCGAGGTGATCAACACCGACGCCGAGGGGCGGTTGGTGTTGTGCGATGTGCTCTGGTGGGCGCAGGAACAGTTCAAGCCGGCGGTGATCGTCGATCTTGCGACGCTAACGGGGGCGATGATCGTCAGCCTCGGCCACGAAGCGGGCGGATTATTTGCCAATGACGACGCCCTCGCCGCGCAGTTGAGTGCCGCTGGCGAGGCGACCGGCGATAAGCTGTGGCGGATGCCGATGGGCGAAGCCTATGATAAATTGATTGATTCGCCGATCGCTGACATGAAGAACGTCGGTCCGCGCGAGGGTGGATCGATCACGGCGGCGCAGTTCATTGCTCGCTTCATCAAGCCGGGGGTGAAATGGGCTCACCTCGACATTGCCGGGATGGTGTGGGCGGCCAAGGACGGCCCATTATGGGCGAAGGGCGCTACCGGATACGGTGTCCGTCTGCTCGAGCGCTTTGTCGCGGATAATTTTGAGGCTTCATGATCCTGTCCGGCGCGGGGAGCCTTTCGCGTGACCGACATCAATTTTTACCAGCTCGCCGCTCGTCCGCTCGATGCTGTCTTGCCGCGCCTCCTCGACAAGGCGTTGGCGGCAGGGTTCCGGTGCGTCGTGCGGTCGAACGACGCTGATCTGCTTGCGCGCCTCGACGCGGCAATATGGACCTACGACCCGGCGTCGTTCCTGCCGCATTCGGTCGACGGGCCGTTTGCCGTCGACCAGCCGATCCTGTTGACGAGCGAGCCCGCCGACGCGAACGCCGCCGACCTAATCGCCGTCGTCGACGGCGTTCTGCCGGGCGAGCCAACTCATTACAAACGTGTGCTATACTTGTTCGACGGCGGTGATGACGCGGCGCTTGATCGCGCGCGCGCTCACTGGCGCGCACTCAAAGACCGCGACGGCGTAACGCCGGTCTATTGGCGTGAGAGCGATGGTCAGCGGTGGGAAAAGGCAGGATAACTTGCCTTTCGCGGGCAGCGCCGATAGAGCGGCGGCGCTTTCCCCCTCACCGCTTGCTCTCCCGGAGACCCCATGGCCACCGAACGTACCTTTTCGATCCTGAAGCCCGACGCTACGCGGCGTAACCTGACCGGCGCGGTCAACGCCATGATCGAGGCGAGCGGCCTCCGCATCATCGCGCAGAAGCGCCTCCATCTGACCCGCGCCCAGGCCGAGGGCTTCTACGCCGTTCACCGCGAGCGTGGATTCTTCAACGATCTGGTTTCATTCATGGTTTCCAGTCCGGTCGTCGTTCAGGTGCTTCAGGGTGAGAACGCCGTTCTGGCACACCGCGACATTATGGGTGCAACCAACCCGGCGAACGCCGCCGACGGCACGATCCGCAGGGTCCATGCCGAATCGATCGAGGCGAACACCGTTCACGGTTCCGACAGCGCCGAAAACGCCGCTACCGAAATCGCGTACTTCTTTGCTGAAACCGAAATCGTCGGCTAGCGCGTTCTGTTATAAGTCGGCCCCGGCCCGTGCTCCTGCGAAAGCTGCAGCGCGGGCCGGTGTCGATTTCGTTTGATCAAAAAATCGTTAAAGCGGCATCGATGCCAGTCGTTTCGGTGCGCTCGCCCGCCAGCTTCGGGTCAGCCAGTCGTCGATGTGGCCCCAGTCGACGTCGCCGGTATCGAGGCGGATGCCGATCCAGCCTGCCGGTCCGAAATAGGCCGGTCGGAAATACAGGTCGGAGTCACGCTCGATCAGGCTCGCCTGTTCCTCGACGCCGCTCGTCTTGACGAGCAGGGCGACGATGCCGTCGCCGTGGTGGTTCGCGCTGCAGTAGGCGAAAAGCTTTCCGCCGTGAACGAAGAAGCCGGGTGCGCCGTGGCTGAGTTTCTCCTCCGCTTCGGGCAGCGCCAGCGCCAGCGTGCGAACGCGGTCGATGAGCGAGTCAGGCCGGGTGTCGGCGCGCAACGAGGTCGGTAACGACGCGCGGGTATAGCTGGTGCTCGGCGTGCAAGACGCGCGCGGCGAGGGTGTCGGGCGTATCCCCGGCGATGACAGCGACGCGGATTTTGCCGAGGATCGGGCCGCCATCGAGATCGGGGGTGACGAGGTGGACCGTTGCCCCTGTAACGCTATCGCCCGCCGCCAGAACTCTTTCGTGGACATGCGTGCCCTTATGGGCAGGAAGCAGCGACGGGTGGATGTTGACCATTCGCCCCGCCCAGTTCCCGACGAAGTCATCCGACAACAGGCGCATATACCCCGCGAGCGCGACATGGGTGACCCCGACGCGACGCAACTCGGCGTCGATTAGCGCGTCGAAATCGGCGCGGGCGATGCCACGATGGTCACGGGCAAACACCGGCACCCCTTCGGCAGCGGCGAGCGCTAATCCCGGCGCAGCGGGGTTGTTCGACGCGACGATGACGACCTCGAACGCAGCGTCCGGCAATCGTGACGCATAGAGCAGCGCCGCCATGTTACTGCCGGTCCGCGAAATGAGGATGCCGAGCCGCGCCTTACGCACGGTGGGTCGCCGCCCATGCGCCGCGTGCGCTCCAAATCTCGTCGGCACCGTAGACAGTACAGCCGCGCTCGCCAGTATCAATTAGACCAATGATATGAACGACCTCTCCGGCTTCTCTCAGCGCCAAACTCAACTCTGCGACGTGATCGGCGGCAACGGCTAGGACCATTCCGATCCCACAATTGAAGGTTCGCGCCAGTTCGCCCGGTTCGATCCGCCCCTGCGCCTGCAGCCAGCCGAACAGCGGCGGCAGCGGCCATGCGCCGGCGTCAATCGTCGCGTAGCACCCGGCAGGGAGGATGCGTGGCACGTTCTCGAGCAGCCCGCCGCCAGTGATATGCGCGAGAGCATGGATGCCTCCGGCACGGAGGTGCGGCAGCAGCGATTTGACGTAAATCCTTGTCGGTTCGAGCAGTATGTCACCGAGCAGGTGATCGATGTCGAATGGAGCCGGACGATCAAGCCGCGTTCCGCTCCGTTCGACGAGTTTGCGTATGAGCGAATAACCGTTCGAATGCGCCCCCGACGACGCCAGGCCGAGCAGGACGTCACCGGGCGCGACCTTGTTACCCGTCAGTTGTTGCCCTCGCTCGACGGCGCCGACGCTGAACCCGGCGAGGTCGTAGTCGCCCGGTGCGTACATCCCCGGCATCTCGGCGGTCTCACCGCCGATCAACGCGCAGCCGGCGAGGCGGCATCCATCGGCGATCCCCGCCACGACAGCGTGGGCGACGCCGGTATCGAGTTTGGCGCTGGCAAAATAATCGAGGAAGAATAATGGCTCGGCCCCCTGAACGAGGAGGTCGTTGACGCACATTGCGACGAGGTCGATGCCGACAGTGTCATGTTTGCCCGTCGCGATTGCGAGCTTGAGCTTGGTGCCTACGCCGTCGTTCGCCGCGACAAGAAGGGGATCGATATAGCCCGCTGCCTTGAGGTCGAAAAAGCCGCCGAAGCCGCCGAGCTCCGCATCCGCGCCCCGGCGAGCTGTTGCGCGCGCAAGCGGGGCAATCATCCGCACCAGCGCATTTCCAGCGGCGATCGAAACACCGGCATCTGCGTAAGTGAGGGGCGTGCCGGGCAGGTCGGAAGTTTCGGACATGACGGGTGTTTAGGACGGGGGAGGTCGAAGGGCAAATGGTGCCGGAATAACACCGGACCTTTTCATATGCGGCCCCATCGGCCAAAGACAGCGGCCATGGCTCGCATCACTCTCTGGCTGTGCGCGGCCCTAATTGCCACGCTCGCCGCGCCTACCGCCGCTGCGCCGGGCGGCCCTGGGGCGTATAAGATCACCGGCGTCGCGGTCGATGTCGTCGCGGCGAACCCGACAGCCGCGCGCGCCGCTGCGTATGCCATCGCCGAGCGCCGCGCATGGCCGCAGCTATGGGCGCGAATTACCGGCGGAAACGCAGCCAGCGCACCACGGCTTGGCGACGGTGCGATCGAGGCGATGGTCGCGGGCGTCGAGATTGAAACCGAGCAATTTTCGCTCACCCGCTATATCGGGCGGTTGAGCATTGTGTTCGACCGCAACCGGACGAGCGGCATCCTAGGCGGAGAGGGGGGCGACGCCCCGCCGTTGCTGTTGTTGCCCGTTTTCATCGACGGCGCCGGGGTGCGGACGGTCTATCAGGCGAAGACGCCGTGGAGCGCGGCGTGGCTGCGCTTTCGCGACGCGGCGAGCGCCGTCGATTACGTCATCCCGGCGGCGAACACGGGCGACAACGTTGTCCTCACCGCGTTTCAGGCACGGCGGAGCGACCGTGGCTTGTGGCGGACGATCCTCGCCAGATTCAACGCAGCCGACGTTTTGACCGCCGAAATCCGGCTGGTCCGCGCTTGGCCCGGAGGACCGGTCAATGCCACGGCGATCGCACGTCACGGCCCCGACGCTGTCGAGCTGGGGCGTGTGACGCTGCGGGCGGCGACGCCAGCGGGGGTCGATGCGATGCTGGACGAGGCGGTGCGCGCAGTCGACGCGATCTATGTCCGCAGTCTCGCCAATGGTGCGCTGAAAATCGAAAAGGGGCTGACGATCGAACTGGCTCCGGCACTGGCCGACGGGCCGGAGATTGGCAACGGCGGCCTAAGTACCGCCATGAGCCTGACCGACGCCAACGTTGCGACCCCCGACGCAAAAAGCTGGGCGACGATCGAGGCCGACCTGCTGGCGACACCGGGAGTGGTGGGGGTAATGATCTCGCGGCTCGCGTTGGGCAGTGTCTCGCACATCGTCATCCGCCACAGCGACGGCGAGGCGAGCCTCGCGTACCACCTTGACCGCAAGGGCTGGCGGCTCGCTCCAGACGTTGCTGGCGTTTTGTTGCGGCGGCGCATTGCGGGCGATCCCGTCGTCGCGCCGCCGCCGACCGCCGCCGATTTTGCCCGCGCCGAAGGGGTCGGCGATGCCGATGCCGCCGTTGCTTCGGTAAAGTCGGCCCCCCGCGCGCCGCTGGGACCGAAACCGGGCGCGGCACCGGTCAAACCGCGCGATCCGCTCGCGCCCGACTGATGCCGATGGTTTCGACAGGGCGGTACCGGCTAGCGTCGCTCTAGTGGGCCAGCTTCCGCTTCCGCTCGCCTACCGCGCCGCTACGGGGGCGAACGATTTCATCCATGCCGCCGCCAATGCCGACGTGGTCGCGTGGCTGGCGGGAGCTCCGGCGGCACGGACGCTGCTGGTCGGACCGTCAGAATCGGGCAAGTCCCACCTCGGACGGCTGTTCGCCGCGCAGCACGACGCAACGCTGATCGACGATGTTGAGACCGTCGATCAGGAGGTGCTGTTTCACGCGTGGAATGCGGCGACTACCGCTGCGCCGGTCCTGTTCACCGCGCGCGTGCTGCCGCGTCAGTGGGTGACGCTGCCCGACCTGGGTTCGCGGCTGGCGGCGACGCCGACATTGATCATTGGACCGCCCGACGATGCGTTGCTCGCAAGCCTGCTGGTCAAGCACTTCGCTGACCGCGGGGTCCGCGTCGCCGCGGACGTCGTCGCCTTCGTCATCGCCCGCATCGAACGCAGCTTCGCCGCCGTCGCCGCTACCGCCGTCGCGCTCGACGCTGCCGCGCTGGCGGCGGGACGCGAGGTGACCGTGCCGCTGGCGCGCACGGTCCTCGACGGACAGGGGGACCTGCTCGGCTAAGCGCGATCTATCGCTCGAGCCCTTCCGCCCGGTAGAACGCCGCCAATACTTGCCGTCGATAACTCAATTGTCGCCAGCGTTTGCAGTATCGCGCAGCTGCCCGAATTCGTCACGCGGTCGTGGTACCCAGTTGGTTTGCGGCAGGTGATATAACTGGTCGAGACGGATGACCGGCAATTTGCGCGCGGTCCCGATGGCGACGGCCAGGCTGGTCATCACGCGGTCGTAGCGGCGCATCTGCCGTCACCGCAAACCAGGCCCGCGCCACGCCCACACCGGTCATCGACCTGCCACCCGTGGCGGGGTACAGGAGGGTGATGGTTTCCCCCCGCCGCTTCGATAGTTCGACATTGCCGCCCCCCGTCGCCGATGGCGTCGTCGATACCGAACGCTATTTCAACCGCGAGCTGTCGTGGCTAAGTTTCAACCAGCGCGTCCTCGACGAGGCGGCGAACCCGAACCATCCGCTCCTCGAACGGTTGCGGTTCCTGTCGATCAGCGGCAACAACCTTGATGAATTCTACATGGTTCGTGTCGCGGGGTTGCGCGGGCAGGTTAACGCCGGGATCGAGACGCGCAGCCCCGAGGGTGCGACGCCCGCCGAACAACTCGCAGCGATCGCCGTCACCGGCGACCGGCTGATGGAAAGCCAGCAGGCGACATGGGGCGACCTGACACGCCGGTTGGCGGGGGTCGATTTCCATGTGCTCAAGGCACGCGACCTCGATCCGCCGTGCCTTGCGTGGCTCGAACGTCATTTCCTCGATCACGTCTTTCCGGTGTTGACCCCGCAGGCGATCGACCCGGCGCACCCCTTTCCGTTTATTCCCAACAAAGGGTTCAGCCTGATCCTCGAACTCCGGCGGACGTCGGATGACGAGATTTTGCGCGCGCTGCTGATGCTGCC
Source organism: Sphingomonadaceae bacterium (assembly GCA_025362895.1). Taxonomy (GTDB): domain Bacteria; phylum Pseudomonadota; class Alphaproteobacteria; order Sphingomonadales; family Sphingomonadaceae; genus Polymorphobacter_B. The sequence goes on from JANYFA010000123.1 coordinate 16,403, forward strand.
GTCGATGCTGCCGCGCTTCACCCGTCTGCCGGGGCGTTCGGCGCGGTACATCAGCCTCGAAGACACGATCCGGCTGTTCTTCGACCAGTTGTTCCCGGGTTACGAGTTACTGGGGGACGGTGCCTTTCGGGTCATTCGCGACAGCGACATCGAAATCGAAGAGGAAGCCGAGGACCTCGTTCGCTATTATCAGAGCGCGATCAAGCGGCGGCGGCGCGGCGATGTCATCCGGTTGAAAATCGAAGCGGCGACGCCCCCTGGTCTCCACATCCTCGTCCGTGACGCGCTCGGCGTCGGCGAGCGCGACGTGACCGTGGTGACCGGAATCCTTGGCATCGCCGACCTTGGCGTGCTGGTTGACGAGGATCGCCCCGACCTTAAGTTCGAACCGTACACGCCGCGCTTTCCCGAGCGCATCCGCGAACATGGCGGCGATTGCTTCGCGGCGATCCGCGACAAGGATCTGGTGGTCCACCATCCATATGAGAGCTTCGAGGTCGTTCTCGCCTTCCTGCGGCAGGCGGCGCTTGACCCCGACGTCATCGCAATCAAGCAGACGCTGTACCGCGCGGGAAAGAATTCGCCCATCGTTCGCGCGCTGATCGATGCCGCCGAAGCGGGCAAGTCGGTGACTGCCGTGGTCGAATTGAAAGCGCGCTTTGACGAGGAGCAGAATTTGATGTGGGCCGCCGCGCTAGAGCGCGCCGGGGTCCAGGTCGTGTACGGCTTCGTCGAGTGGAAAACCCACGCCAAGCTATCGATGGTCGTTCGTCGCGAGGGCGACGAGTTGCGAACGTATGTTCATTTCGGCACCGGCAATTATCATCCGGTGACGGCGCGGATCTACACCGATCTGTCTTTCTTCACTGCCGATCCGGTGCTGGCGCGCGACGCGGCGCAGGTACTCAACTACATAACCGGCTACGTTCAGCCGACGCGGCTGGCGAAGCTCGGCATGGCGCCGCTGACGATGCGCCCCAAGCTGTACGGCCTGATCGACGACGAGATTGCGGCGGCGCGCGCGGGGCGCCCGGCAGCGATCTGGGCCAAGCTCAACAGCCTCGTCGATATCGGTATCATCGAAAAACTGTACGAGGCGAGCGAGGCTGGGGTCGAGATCGACCTGATCGTCCGCGGTATCTGCTGCCTTGTTCCCGGCGTTCCCGGCATGAGCAGCAACATCCGCGTTCGCTCGATCATTGGGCGCTTCCTCGAACACAGTCGGATTTTCGCCTTCGCGGCGGGCCATGACCTGCCCTCGCGTGAGGCCAAGCTGTTCATCAGTTCGGCCGACTGGATGCCGCGCAATCTCGACCGCCGCGTCGAAGTGCTTGTTCCCGTCGAAAACCCAACGGTGCACGCGCAGGTGCTCGATCAGGTCATGCTCGCCAACCTCAAGGATACCGAACAATCATGGTCGCTCAACGCCGACGGCAGTTATGACCGGATCAGTCGCGGGGCGCAGCCAGCGTTCAATCTGCACCATTATTTTATGACCAACCCGTCACTATCGGGGCGCGGCGCGGCGTCACGCGGCCACGAAATGGTGCCGCATCTGATGCTCGCCGATAGCGAGGAGCCGTCAGGAGCATGAGCGTCCTGCCGTGGCTGCGGCCCAGGCCTCCGGTCGTCGCCGTGCCGGGGAACGGCTTGACCGGTATCATCGACATCGGGTCGAATTCAGTTCGACTGGTCGTTTACGCCGGGCAGACGCGGACCCCCGCGGTTATTTTCAATGAGAAGGTGATGGCCGGGCTTGGTCGCGGCATCGCCTGCGACGGGCGGCTGAGCGGCGGATCGATCAAGGTCGCCGTCGCCGCACTGGCGCGGTTCGGGATGCTGGCCCGTGACATGGGGATCGCCGATCTGCGCATCGTCGCCACCGCTGCCGTGCGTGAGGCGAGCAATGCCGCGCGTTTCATCGATGCCGTCCGCGACACCTGCGGTCTCGACATCGAGGTCATCAGCGGCGAGGCTGAAGCGCGCGGCGCGGCGCTCGGCGTTATCGCGGGCATCCCCGATGCCGACGGCATCGTCGGCGACCTCGGCGGCGGCAGCCTCGAGCTGATCCGCGTCGAACGCGGGCAGGTTCACGATCGTATCTCGCTGCCGATCGGTGCCCTTCGCCTCGACGCCGTCCGCAAGCGCGGCGCCCGCGCCCTGCGTCCGTTTATCGCCACCGCGCTCGCTCGCGTCGACTGGGCGGCGAAGGGGGCGGGGAAGCCCTTTTACATGGTCGGCGGGTCGTGGCGCGCGCTGGCGCAGCTTGATATTTGGTCGACCGACTATCCGTTACCAGTCATCCAGCAGTACACGATGGCGACTTCGGCCCCGGCACGGCTGGCACGTTCGCTCAGCCGCGTCGACCCAAAGACCTTAAAGGCCGTCACTGCGATTTCAACGAGCCGTCTGCCTTCGCTTCCCGGCGCGGCACTACTGCTGGGCGAAGTTGTCAAACGCCTCGGCAGCAGCAGCATAGTTGCCAGCGCTTATGGCCTGCGTGAGGGACTGCTATTCGAACGGATGCCCTTAGCGCTTCAGGCCGAGGACCCCTTGATCGCCGCCGCGCGCGACGAGGGTGCGCGATCGGGGCGTTTTCCTGAACACGGCGACCTGTTGATGCGCTGGATGGACGACGTTTTCGCGGACGGCGAGTCCGCCGGGATGCGCCGCTTGCGACTTGCGACGTGTCTGCTCAGCGATATCGCGTGGCGCGCCCACCCCGACTTCCGCGCCGAACGCGGGCTGGACATCGCTCTCCACGGAAACTGGGTCGCGATTACACCCGGCGAGCGGGCGATCCTCGCCGCTGCTCTCGTCGCGTGCTTCGGGGGATTGCCCGGAACGATCGAGGCGGCGCGCCTCGCCCGACTGGCGGACCCCGCGAGCCTTGCGACCGCCCGCGCGTGGGGACTGGCACTACGCCTGGGCCAACGCCTGACCGGCGGCACTGCCGCTCCGCTGGCGGCCAGCCGGCTTACGGTGGAGGACGACCGGCTCGTCCTGACGCTCGCCCCGGCCGACGTGCCGCTGTTCGGCGAAGCCGTGTCGCGGCGGCTCAAGGCGCTGGCGGGGGTGCTGGGGCTGGCGGCGGCGGAGCGGGTGGGGTAGGCGCCGGGTCGTAGAGCACACGGCTCCATCTTTTTCGACCTGCCGCGCCATGTAGCCGTCGACCGTCGCGTGGTAATGGCGCAGGCGGCTTTCCTGAGAGGCCACCAGAGTCACACCGCGCTTTTTCGACGCGCGCAAGCCTCGCTGGATGCGCCTGAGATTGTCGGTGTCCTGATCGGCGACCATCGCCACCCTCGTCCTATTCGATCGCTGTCATCACCAGCCGGTTGTCGCGTACCGCGAACCCCAGCCGCCCATCAACCAACGCCAGCGCGTCTTTTCCGAACACGTCGAAGCGCCAGCCGGACAGGATCGTTAGCCCATCGCGCACGCCGCCCGCGATGGCATCGAGCTCTTCGCCGCGTGCGATCAGTTTCGGTGCGACATTGGCCTCCTTGGCACGAATTTTAAGCAGCAATTTCAACAGGTCGGCGATCAGCGCCCCTTCGGTGGACAGGCCGGGTCGCGCAACCTCCTTGGACGGCATTTCATCGGCGGGCAGCGGCTCGGCGGCGTCGAGCGCGGCCATGAGGCGGCGCCCGATGTCGTTCGACGCCCACGCCGCCGACAGTCCGCGCATCCGGGCGAGGTCGGCCTGATGGCGCGGCGGGCTGGCGACGAGTTCGCCGAGCGTTTCGTCCTTGACGATGCGCCCGCGCGGCACATCCTTCGCCTTGGCCTCGCGCTCGCGCCACGCGGCGAGCGCCTTGAGGCGACCGAGCACATCGGCCTTCCGGCTGTTGATCCGGACGCGCTGCCACGCCGTCTCGGGATCGTTGGCGTAGGTCGCGGGGTCGCAGACGCGCGCCATTTCATCGTCGAGCCAGACGCCGCGCCCGGTGCGACGCAGCTTGTCGACCATTTTCGGGAACAGCGCCGCGAGGTGGGTGACGTCGCCGATCGCATAGTCGATCTGGCGATCGTTGAGCGGCCGTCGCGCCCAGTCGGTGAAGCGCGCGCCCTTGTCGACGGCAATACCGAGGTACGACTGGACAAGGTTGGTGTAGCTAACCTGTTCGCCCTGTCCCAGCGCCATTGCCGCGACCTGGGTATCAAACAGCGGGGCGGGGGTCTTGCCGGTCAGGTTGTAGATTATCTCGAGATCCTGCCCGGCCGCGTGGAATACTTTGAGCACATCGGCTTCGGTCAACAGATCGAGCAGCGGTTGCAGGTTGAGGCCGGGGGCCTTGGGGTCGATCGCGGCGGCTTCATCGGCGCTGGCGATCTGGACGAGGCACAGGTCGGGGAAAAACGTATTCTCGCGCATGAACTCCGTATCGACGGTAACAAAGTCGGCGGTCGCGAGGCGGTCGCACAAACGGGCCAGCGTCGCGGTGTCGGTGATGAGCGGGTGGATGAGCATCACCCCTGATAGAAGATTGTTACCCCCCGTGCCAGCCGCAGTGCCAACGGTCGCGCCGGTCAGCGGTGGCGGGGGCGTCCACGCGCGGCGTCGAGGCCGGCGAGCGCGCGAACGTGCTCACGGCGCGCTGGCATCAGGCGGTTGGCCTCGCCGGTTCGGCCCTCGGCTAGCGCACTGGCGATGGCGGCATCGAGCGCGGCCAGCGTGTCACGGTGGAACGCCGTCCGACGCTCACCCGCCGCGATCATCGCGGCAACCGGGCGGCGGCGGAAACGCCATGCGGCCGCGGCCAGCGCAACCAAGGTTAGGGCGGTGAAGAGCCACGCGAGAAGCGTAATCGGAAACTGGCTGGCCATGAATTATCCATTTTGTGTTCGCCGCAGCGATCTGATCGGGCGTGGCTACCCGCCTGCACCCGAGGGCGCGATGGGGAATCGCTTGCTGCGCGCCTGTGTCGCGCGTGCATGGCGGCACTCTGGACGCGGGGAACACGACAGGGTGCAGGCCAGTTGCGCCGCCGTCGACTACAGCCAGCTCGCCAGCCAGTCGGCGAGTGCCTGCGGGGTCATGGTACGCTCATCCGACAAAGCGGCGTAATGCCCGCCGTTCCGGAGCAGGTCGGTCTGTGGATCGACGACGAGGACGGCGGGAACGCCCCTGATGTCAGCAGCATAATGCTCGGCGATCCCAAGATTTTTGTTACGGCGACCGATATCCACCGTCACCACCTCATAGTGCTGGGTAAGAAACGACTTGATCTCGGGCAGCGCCATGACGCCGGCGAGGACGCGGCAGTCGGGGCACCAGTTTCCGCCGAGGTCGATCAGCAGCAGCTTCTGGCTCGCCTTGGCCCGTGCTTTCGCCGCAGTAACCTGGGCCACGCCGTCGGCGCTTTCATCATAGGGCAGCGGCAGCGGACGCGCGATCTCGTCGAGCGACGCAATGCTCACTTTTGGAACAGGGGCAGCAAGAGCTGGCAATGCGGCCAGCGCGGCAGCGATCACGGCGATTTTCATGGGCGGAGTCCACTACGCTACAATATTAGAGTACGCTGCGGTCCCGTGCGTAGCGCGCAATCAAATCTTTCGTCCCCGCAACTGCGGCTACTGTCGCTCCAAACAGAATCGGGCCGGACGGTCCCCCGTCCGGCCCGGTCATTCAACTATCTTCGCTTAGGCGGCGATCGTCGTCGAGCGGTGGCGGCGAGCTGCCGTGCCAACGAGGCCGAAACCGGCGATCATCATCGCCCACGGCGCCGCTTCCGGAACGGCGGCCGTCAGCGAAACGCCGTCGAGCAGGGTGAACGGCGGCCCGCCGGCGGGAGTGCCCTTGGCGAGAAAGGTCAGCGTATCGCTGGCTGCCTGCGCCGTGAACGTCGCCGTCACCTTCGCCCAGCCCGAAAAGCCCTGCGACGGGAGGATCAGGGTCGCCGTGCTGTAGCTTTCGCTGCCGAGGCTGGCGGTCATGAAGTTCGTGGTCTGGTCCGAGCGGTTCTGCAGCTGGGTGGCCGCCCAGTAATAGCTGAGGTTGTACTTCTTGCCGACTTCGAGCCCGGTGATCGTCTGCACGAAGGTCGAGTTGTACGGGCCGTAGGACGGCGGGGCGTCACCGACGTAATCGGCGTCGAAGCCGATGAACCGGCCGCCGTCGGGGCTCGGACCGGTATAGGCCAGCGACAACTTGCCCAGCGGGTCATTGAACAGCTCCTGGACGTTGGCGGTCGAGGCGAGAGCCGGCGTGTAGTAATAATATGTGATGCCGCCGCTCAACGGCGCGTTCCAGCCGGTCACGCCTTGGCTGACGTAGCCGGTGTTGTAGATGTCGACGCCGATCTCGATGCCGGCAGGGCCCGGCGTCGGGGTGTAGGCCGACTGCTCGACGCTGCCGTTCTAGACGAGCTCGACCGCGGCCGATGCGCTGCCGGCGGTGACGAGGGCTGCCATGCCGAAAAGGACTGTCTTCAACATCATAAAATCACCCCATACCGTCGACCGACCGGTCAACATTTCCCCGAAAGCAATGCCAGTCAGGCACGTCCTTCCATTACAATTGAGCAACAACTGTGCTAACTGTCGCCGGACCAGATACTAAAAAAATAAGTACGAAATCGTACCTGCTGATAGAATTTTGCTTTGGGAGCGTGCCGCTGTCGTCCACGCAAAGTGTCGAAACTTTTTACACTTCCCGTCGTCGACGGATCGGTACTTCACGCGCCACCTTCGACCGCGAACGGCGTAAAACTTGACACGGCGGCGCGCAGCGTGTGTCACCCGCCCTCGCTTCAGCCAGTCCGAACGGTTCCCAGATGCACGCCTATCGCACCCACACCTGCGCCGCCTTGCGCGCCGCCGACGCCGGAACCACGGCCCGCCTGTCGGGCTGGGTCCACCGCAAGCGCGACCATGGCGGGGTGCTGTTCGTTGACCTGCGCGACCATTATGGCCTGACCCAGATCGTCGCCAATGCTGGCTCGTCTGCGTTCGACATTCTCGACCGGCTCCGCGCCGAAAGCGTTGTGACGGTAACGGGCGAGGTCGTTCTCCGCGACGCGGCGGCGATCAACCCGAAGATGCCGACGGGCGAGATCGAGCTGCGCGCCGCCGAAATCACGGTCCAGTCGCGCGCCGACGAACTGCCGCTGCCGGTCGCGGGGGAGGCCGATTACCCCGAGGACATTCGTCTCAAGTACCGCTTCCTCGATCTGCGCCGTGATCGTCTCCACCGCAACATCGTGCTGCGGTCGAACGTCATCGCGTCGCTGCGCCGCCGGATGATCGACCAGGGTTTTACCGAGTTCCAGACGCCGATCCTGACCGCGAGCAGCCCCGAAGGCGCGCGCGACTTCCTTGTCCCCAGTCGCGTCCATCCGGGCAAATTCTATGCGCTCCCGCAGGCCCCGCAGATGTTCAAGCAACTGCTGATGGTCGCCGGGTTCGATCGCTATTTCCAGATCGCGCCATGCTTCCGCGACGAGGACGCCCGCGCCGACCGCTCGCCCGGCGAGTTTTATCAGCTCGACTTTGAGATGAGCTTTGTCACGCAAAACGATGTTTTTGCAGCAATCGAGCCGGTGCTAGCCGGCGTATTCGACGAATTTGCGGGGTTCGCCAAAGATACGCCGTGGACCGTGACGGCGGCGCCCTTCCCGCGCATCGCGTATGCGGAATCGATGCTCAAATACGGCAACGACAAGCCCGACCTGAGGAACCCTCTCGAAATCGTCGACGTCACCGAGGTTTTTCGCGGCAGCGACTTCACCCTGTTCGCGAAGATGATCGAGAACGGGGCCGTCATTCGCGCCATCCCCGCGCCCAAGACGGGCGGACTCCCGCGCAGCTTCTTCGACAAGATGAACGATTGGGTCCGCACCGAAGGCTGGGCGGGTCTAGGTTATCTGCGCTTCCTCGACGGTATCGAATTTGCCAAGCGCCATGCGCGCGGCGACGTCCCCGAGGACGAGCTTGAGGTTTATATCTCGAAGGAAATCCCGGTCGCCAGCGGCCCCGTCGCGAGCAAGCTCGATACGGATCGGCTGCTGATGCTTGCCGAATTGTGTAAGATCGGCAGCGGTGACGGAGTGTTTTTCGCCGCGGATATGCCATTGAAAGCCGCCAAGCTCGCCGGTCTCGCGCGGACGAAGGTTGGCACCGACCTCGGGCTGATCGAACAGGGCTGTTACAAGTTCTGCT
>JANYFA010000004.1 GCA_025362895.1 Sphingomonadaceae bacterium
GCCTGGTGACCCCTACGGGAATCGAACCCGTGCTTCAGCCGTGAGAGGGCCGCGTCCTAACCGCTAGACGAAGGGGCCGTGTGAGGGCGTCCATAGGGGGCACCGCCGTGGTTCGTCAAGCCGCCACGCGCCCGACGGCCGCCTCCACTCCTGCTGTCCCCGCTCCCGCCGCCGCCACGCGCTCGGCCTTCAGGCAGTCGGCGAGGAGGAAGGCCAGCTCGATCGCCTGGCTCGCATTGAGGCGCGGGTCGCACTGCGTCTCATACCGGTCGGCGAGACCGGCGTCGGTCACCCCGATCGCGCCGCCGGTGCATTCGGTCACGTCCTGTCCCGTCATCTCGACATGGATGCCGCCGGCGTGGGTCCCTTCGGCACGGTGGACGGCGAAGAAGCTGCGGACCTCGCGCAGGATGAGGTCGAAGGGCCGCGTCTTGTACCCGCCCGCCGCCTTGACCGTGTTGCCGTGCATCGGGTCGCACGACCAGACGACGCTGCGGCCCTCACGGGCGAGCGCCTTGACCAGACGTGGCAGGTGGTTCTCGATCTCGTTCGCGCCGAAGCGGGCAATGAGGGTCAGGCGCCCCGGCACGTTCGCCGGGTTGAGCGTATCGACCAGCCGCAACAGGTCGTCGGCGGTGATCGACGGCCCGACCTTCAGCCCCAGCGGGTTGCCGACGCCGCGCAGGAACTCGACGTGCGCGCTGCCGGCGAAGCGCGTCCGGTCGCCGATCCACAGCATGTGGGCGCTGGTGTCGTACCAGTCGCCGGTCAGCGAATCCTGCCGCGTCAGCGCCTGTTCGTACGGCAGAAGCAGCGCCTCGTGGCTGGTGAAGAAGCTCGTCCCCTTCAACTGCGGCACCGTCTCGGGGCTGATCCCGCACGCCGCCATGAAGTCGAGCGCCTCGCCGATGCGGTCGGCCAGCGCTTGGTATTGCTCGCTCCACAGCGACCGCCCGCCGAAGTCGAGGTTCCACTGATGGACCTGATGGAGGCTGGCATAGCCGCCGCTGGCGAACGCGCGGAGCAGGTTGAGCGTCGCCGCCGACTGCATATAGCCGCGCATCATCCGCTCGGGTGCGGGGGTGCGCGCCTGCGCCGTGAAGTCGGTGCCGTTGATATTGTCGCCGCGATAGCTCGGCAAGGTCGTGTCGCCGATCGTCTCGGTGTCGCCCGACCGCGGCTTGGCGAACTGCCCCGCCATCCGCCCGACCTTCACCACCGGCAACTTCGACGCGAAGGTCAGGACGACCGCCATTTGAAGCTGCACGCGGAAGGTGTCGCGGATCGTGTTCGGGTGGAAGTCGGCGAAACTCTCGGCGCAGTCGCCGCCCTGGAGCAGGAACGCCTTGCCCGCTGCGACGTCGGCCAGTTGCGCGGTCAGGTCGCGCGCCTCGCCGGCAAAAACGAGCGGCGGGTAGGTCCGCAACTCGGCCTCGGTCGCGGCGAGGGCGGCGGCGTCGGGGTAAACGGGAAGCTGGCGGGCTTCGAAGATCCGCCAAGTGTCGGGAGTCCAATGGGTCGTCATCGCTCGCGTCATGGGAGACTCGCGGGCAGCGGGCAAGCAGTTTTGCTTCGCGGCGAAATCGGAAGTTGACGAAGTTGCCGACACGCACCTTTTGAAATCAGCCTTGCCGAACCATTGTGGTGAAAAGCGCGAGAAGCCGAAGGATATTGTGTTGCCATGGGGCGTTTATGCCGAACGACTTCCGTGTAGGACAGCCCCTATGTACATGGCAGCGGTGTAGGACATGCGAACTTCTGCACGCCGCTTATCTGAAATCATTTGCGGCGAATTGATCCTTGAGGCGTCAAGCAGCGGGCAGAGCATTAAACTGTCAGCCGAACACAAGGTCCTCTACCCCGCATCGAGCCTCCACCGTGTCGAGCTGGTCACGCGCGGGGTTCGCCTCGCGGGCTTTCTTTGGGTCGAAGCGATGGTCCGCGATGACGGCGCGCGCGCCCTGCTGTTCGACCTCGGCCGGCTCGGCGTGAGTCCGCGCCAGCGCTTACCGCATCAGCACCAGTTCTTCGGCCATCGTCGGATGCAGCGCCACCGTCTCGTCGAACTGCGCCTTCGTCAGCTTTGCCTTAATTGCGATCGCCAGAGCCTGCAGAATCTCGGGCGCGTCTGGGCCGATCATGTGCGCGCCGACGACGACGTCGGTCGCGGCGTCGACGACGAGCTTGTACAGGCTACGTTCGTTGCGCCCCGCCAGCACGTTCCGCATCGGGCGGAAGTCGCTGGTGAACACCTTGACCGTGCCGTGTTGGTTGCGCGCTTCCGCCTCGGTCAGGCCGACGCTGGCGATCGGCGGGTTGCTAAACACCGCGCTCGGGATGCAGCCATGGTCGACCGTCCACGGCTTGCCACCGAACACCGAGTCGGCAAAGGCATGGCCCTCGCGGATCGCCACCGGGGTGAGCTGAACGCGATCGGTGACGTCGCCGACCGCCCAGATGTTGGCGACATTGGTGCGGCTGTCGGCGTCGACGGCGATGGCGTGCTTGTCGTTGACCGCGACGCCTGCCGCCGCGAGGCCGAGGCCCTCGATATTCGGGCGGCGACCGACCGCCCACAGGAGCATTTCCGCCTCGATCGGGTCGCCGTTCGTCACGACGACGCGGACGCCGGTGGCGGTCTTTTCGATCCGTTCGAAACCGCAGTTAAATTCGAAACTGATGCCCTTGGTCATCGAAATCGTCAGCAGCCGATCGCGTAACGCTTGGTCATATTGGCGCAGGATCGTGTCGCCGCGATTGACCAGCGTCACCTTGACCCCGAGTTCGTGGAACACCCCAGCGAATTCGTTCGCGATATAGCCACCGCCCGCGATGACGAGCGACTTCGGCAGATGATCGAGGTGGAACACTTCGTTCGATGTAATGCCAAGCTCGGCCCCAGGCAGATCGGGGACAAGCGGGCGCGCGCCGGTGGCGATGAGAATCTTGTCGGCGGTGACGGTGGCGTCGCCGACCTTCACCGTGTGGGCGTCGAGCAATTCGGCGTGCGCCTCGTACAGATGAACATCGTGGCCCGATAGCGTCGTCTTGTAGATGTCGTTGAGGCGGTCGACCTCCGCCAGCACATTGTCGCGGAGAGTCGGCCAATCGAACCCCTTGTCGCCGAGCGTCCAGCCGAAGCGCCGTGCGTCGACGAGGTCTTCGGCAAAATGCGACCCGTACACGAGCAGCTTTTTCGGCACGCAGCCACGGATGACGCAGGTGCCGCCAACTCGATGTTCCTCGGCGATGGCGACGCGCGCGCCGTGCCCGCTCGCGATCCGCGCGGCGCGGACCCCGCCCGAACCGGCACCGATGACGAAGAGGTTGTGATCGTATGTGGTCATGGCGCATGACGTAGAAGCGGGCGGGCGCGCACGCAAATGGGGAATAGCGGTCAGTGTGATCGGGCGCGCCGCTATGGTCCTTCGGCGGGGAAGTTTCAAAACAGCCGCCCGCCGTTGGGCACGCTGTGCCCCGGCGCGACGAGGACCACCGCACCAGCATCATCGGGAAACCCCAGCGTCAGCACCTCCGACACGAACTTCCCGATTTGGCGCGGGGCGAAGTTGACGACCGCCGCGACCTGTCGCCCGACTAGCGCCTCCGGCGTGTAGTGGACAGTGATCTGCGCGCTCGACCGCTTGATGCCGATGTCGGGACCGAAGTCAATCGTCAGCTTGATGGCGGGTTTGCGCGCTTCGGGGAAGGCGACTGCCGTCATGACCGTGCCGACGCGGATGTCGAGGGCGTCGAACGTCGCGAGGGTGGTCGTCGGCGTCACCGCCCCGTCACGATCGCCGTCGCCGCATCGAGCCGCGCGGCATAGTTCGCCAGCACCGTCCCCGTCCGCCCGGCATATTCGGCGGCGTCGGCGAAGCGGCGTTCCTCGATCGCCTCGCGGACCCCCGGGAGCGTTTTGGCGCCGTAGCCGGTAAACTTGCCCGGAGCGTAAACGAGATTCTTGTACCACGGCCGCGACGGCAGGCCCTTCGGGTCGAGCAACAGTTGGTCGATGTCGCGCAGCGTCGCGTTGAGCCGGGCGCGGGTCGCCGGGGCGAGGTTTGCACCGTGGGTGGTATAAGCGGCGTCGTACGCCTTCGCGCTGGCGCTCAATTTCGCAATGCCGTTATCGAGCGGCGCGAGTTCGATGAACGGCGTCGGGGCGACTGGCTCGGGCGGGCCGACCTTGTCGAGCGGGTCGCTCGCGGCGGTGAAGGCGGTGGTCAGCCGGGACAGGCGCGCATCCTTGGCGCGGCGGTCGTCGGCGAGCTTGTGCACCTCCTTCGCATATTGCGCGACAGTGTCGGCAAAGTCGCCGAAGCGGACCGGCGGCGTGTCGGCGTCGGCGATCCGCAGCACCAGCCGCCCGACGGTCTTCGACATCGCCGCGCCGTACTTCAGGCCGGGGTCGTCGAAGCGGGTGAAGTGATCATAGCTGTCGTAGATCGAGTGATAGACGCCGCCCGACTGGCCCTCGCCACCGAACGCGATGTCGAGCGTCGGCAGGCCGAGGTGCTGGAGGAACGACGAATAATCCGACCCCGACCCGAGGGCGCCGATCGGCAGGTCGCCGCCGCCTTCCGCCGCGGCTGCCGCCGCCTCGTCGCCGCGCCCATGGCCGTCATACGCATCGGCGAGCAGCTTCGCACGCGCCCGCGCGGCGATCGACCCGCCGCTCTGGGGGTCGGTCACGTCGGCGGCGACGGCATTGGCGAGGTGCTGATATTCATGGCTGCCTCCGGCGCGGTAGAAGCCGCGTTCGTTGCCGTCGGTGTTGATGTAGACGACCGCCTTCGCCTGGAGTTCGGCGGCGTGAGTTTCGACATATTCGGTCGAGCCGAGGAGCATCGGTTCCTCCCCGTCCCAGCTGAGATAGACGATTGTCCGGTCGGGCCGCCAGCCCGATTTGACGAGTTGCCCCAGCGCCTTCGCCTCCGACAACATCGCGACATTGCCCGACAGCGGATCGGCCGCGCCGAACACCCAACCGTCGTGGTGATTGCCGCGCACGACCCATTCGTCGGGGTGCTTCGCGCCCTTCAACATCGCGACGACGTCGTACAGCGGCTTCAGCGACCAGTCCGACTTAACTGCGAGGTGGACCTTGACGCTGTCGTCGCCGCCGACGTGGTAGGCGATGGGCAGCCCGCCCTTGAAGCTGTCGGGCGCGGACGGACCGGCGAGGGCGGCGAGCAGCTTCGTCGCGTCGCCATAGGACATCGGCAGCGTCGGGATTTTGAGGATCGTGGTCGCCGCCTCGCGCGTCAACCGCCCGGTCATGCCGGGGACCGAACCCACGCCCGGCGTCGTCGGATCGCCGGGGTAGGTCGTCATGTCGGCGACCGAGCCGCGTTGGACCCCGAATGCCGGGCGCGCGCCGCCCTTGGGATAAACGTCGCCGTCGCCATAGCCGTCCTGCTGCGGATCGGAATAGATGATGCAGCCGATCGCGCCATGCTCCTGCGCGAGCTTGGGCTTGAGGCCGCGCCACCCGGCCCCGTAGCGGGCGATGGCGATCTTGCCCTTCACATCGACCCCGCGCCGGGCGAGCGCCTCATAGTCGGCGGGAAGGCCGTAGTTGACGTAAACGAGCGGCGCGGTGACGTCGCCGTCGCCCTGGAAAGCGACATAAGGCGGGAGCGCGTCCTTGGTGTTGCCGCTGGTCGAATCTTCGGGGATCGCCGGCTCCTGCCCGCCCAGCACGATGCGCTGGGGCGACACCATCTCGACCGTCGTGCTGATCGGTGTCGGGTACAGAACGTCGAACTGTTCGATGTGCGCGTCCCAGCCCCATTCCTTGAACATTGCCAGCGTCTTGTCGGCGATGACCTTGTCGTGGGCGCTGCCGACATGGTTCGGGGCGGAGGTGAAATCCTTGAGCCACGCCATCTGGTCGGCGCTGCTGATCCCCGCGTCAAACGACGCTTCGAGAGTGGCGGGGGTCACCGGGGCGGCGGACGTGGCGGCAGCGAGCGTAGTGAGCGCAGTCGTTACGAGCAGGCGGATAGAGGTGTTCATGGCGTTTCCCCGTGGAGTGCGACGTGAACGTGCGACGAAGCGGTGGGCGAGGCAATGCGGTTTCTTCATGATGGCGCGGCCGTGCTGTCACATTCGTCCGCCATCGTTCCGTCGCGATTGCGTGGTCGATACTTGAATTCTCCCGCGTCCCCGTGATTAGGAGCACCGTGCCCATCGTTCCCGCCGCCGTCGCCGCCGCCGTTCGCCGCCCGTGGGCGGTGATCGCCGCTGCGCTGGTGGTCGTGCTCGCCGCCGGGTGGTTCACGGCGAAGAATTTCGCGATGTCGACCGACACGGCGCTGCTGATCGCGCCGACGGTCGACTGGCGGCGCGACGAGATTGCCCTCGACACCGGCTTCCCGGCGAACCGCGACCTGATCGCCGTCGTCGTCGACGGCGCGACGCCCGAGGCCGCCGAGATCGCCGCCGCCGCTCTCGCCCGGCGATTGACCCGCGACACCACGCATTTCCGCTCCGTTCGCCGCCCCGATTCGACACCGTTCCTCCGGCAAAACGGTCTCCTCCTCGGCACCACCGCCGATGTTCGCGCGACGACGGCGGCATTGATCGCCGCGCAGCCGTTCCTCGGTCCGCTCGCCAGCGACCCGAGCTTGCGCGGGGTAATGACGAGCCTGTCAACCGTCCTGACCGGCGTTACCGGGGGCACCGCGACCCTGAACGACGTCGCCAAGCCCGTCGCCGCGTTGGGTATCGCCTTCGACGCGGTGGCGGCGGGCAAGCCAGCCACATTCTCATGGATCGACCTGTTTGCCGGGTCGGGTCGGCTCAAGTCCCCGCGCCGCCGGATCGTCGTCGTCCAGCCGGTCCTCGACTACGGCGACCTGATGCCCGGGAGCGCGGCGAGCGACACGATCCACGCTGCCGCGGCGACGATGAGGGAGGAGGGGGTCGACGCGCGCGTCCGCCTGACCGGCGCGGTTCCGCTCGCCGACGAGGAGTTCGCCAGCCTTGCCGATCATGCTTGGCTATCGGCGGAGTGATGCTCGCGTCGATGCTCGGGGTGCTGACGGTCGCGGTGCGGTCGACGCGCATGGTGTTCGCGATCACCGTCGTGACGCTGGCCGGGCTGGTCGTAACGACCGCGCTCGGGCTGGCGCTGGTCGGGCGTTTCAACCTCATCTCGGTCGCGTTCATCCCGTTGTTCGTCGGGCTCGGCGTCGACTTCGGCATCCAGCTCAGCGTCCGCTTCCGCGCC
>JANYFA010000025.1 GCA_025362895.1 Sphingomonadaceae bacterium
CGGCTCGGCGCCGGGGTCGAGCGGCCAGCGCGGGCGGGCAACGGCGTCGATCCCTTCGGGGGCGAACCCCGCCGCGATCCGCTCGGCCCCGGCCCATGCGATCATGGCGGCGTTGTCGGTACACAGCCACGGCGGCGGCGCCGTGAATCGCACGCCGTGCGCGGCGGCAAGGGTGCTCAGCGCGGCGCGAACGGCACTGTTCGCCGCGACCCCGCCCGCAACGACGAAGGCCGTCGCTTCGGGTATCGCGCGCAACGCCAGGCGCGTCCGGTCGACGAGGCAATCGACCGCCGCCGCCTGAAACCCGGCGGCAAGATCGGCGGCGTCCGTCGGTGTGAGAGCAGGCAACCCGTCGCGTGCGCGAAGAACCGCCGACTTTAGCCCGGCGAACGAAAAACTGGGGTCCGCCGACCCGGCGAGCGGGCGCGGCAGGCGGAAGCGCGCGGCATCACCCGCCACCGCCGCGCGCTCGACCGCCGGCCCCCCGGGGAAGCCGAGGCCGAGCAGCTTCGCTACCTTGTCGAATGCTTCGCCGATTGCGTCGTCGATCGTCGTTGCCAGCCGCCGATACCGCCCGACGCCGTCGACCGCGAGAAGCTGGCAATGCCCGCCCGACACCAGCAGGAGCAAATACGGAAAGGTCAACGCGGGATCGATCAGGCGCGGCGACAGCGCGTGCCCTTCAAGGTGGTTGATCGCGAACAGCGGCTTGGCGGCGGCAAATGCCAGCGCCTTGGCCGTGACCAATCCGACCATCACACCGCCAATCAACCCCGGCCCGGCCGTCGCCGCGATCGCATCGACATCGCGCAAGGCCGCCCCGCCCTCGGCCAGCACGGCGGCGATCATCGGCGTCAACACCTCGACATGCGCCCGCGCCGCAAGTTCGGGGACGACCCCGCCGAACGGGCGGTGCGCCGCGTCCTGGCTGGCGATGCGCTGCGCGACGATCCGCCGGTCGCCGCGCACGAGGGCAACGGCGGTTTCGTCACACGACGATTCGATCCCGAGGATGAGCATGGAGCCGGTATAGCGCCGGATGGTGCGCGCGCCACGGCGGCGATTCATATTCGAGGGTCGATTGAGGCGACCAACGCCGACGAACCGTCGAAAAATGAATAAGAAGCAGATTCGTTCAGCCGTCTTCGTCGGGCGATGTGAAACGAGCTTCGAATACCTTGGCGCCAATCCTCTGCAGGTAACGAAGGCCGAAAAATGTTCCGAGAATGAGAGTGAACAGAAAAATCGCGAGGAATATATTCCAAAACAACTGGGATGGTTCGTGCAATTCTCGCCACAGCGGGATTGCCAAGAAGACCCCGACCCACAGCACTGCACTGGCCGTATAACGCCGTGTAACTGGAACTGTGGCCATCGCATTCTCCTGCGCCGTGCTGTCGAGCATACGCCGGGATCGAATGTCTGCAAATAGATGGGAGCGATCGGCTCAGCAGGGTTCGTTCATAGTTCGCTGAACGCCGTGGCGTACAGTGTATAAGCGTGGAGTTTTGAATAACGCTGATCGCAAAGCGTGGCCGCGCGCCGCCTTGCCTTCGCCGGGGCGCGACGGCACAACGCCTGAGATGGCGGGATTGAAACTCGGGACGCGCGGTTCGCCGCTGGCACTGGCGCAGGCATGGATGGTGCGTGACGCACTGGTGGCCGCGCACGCGGTGGCGGTCGAGATCGTCGTGGTTGTCACCACCGGCGACCGGGTACAGGACCGCCCCCTCGCCGAAATCGGCGGCAAGGCGTTGTGGACCAAGGAGCTCGACGCCGCGTTGCTCGACGGGCAGATCGACCTTGCAGTCCATTCGATGAAGGATGTCGAGACGCATTTGCCCGCCGGGATCGCGCTCGCCGCGATGCTCCCGCGCGCCGATGTTCGCGACCGGCTGATCGGCGCAACGTCGCTTGATGCGCTGCCGCCGGGCGCGAGGCTGGGGACATCCTCGCCGCGCCGCGCCGCGCAGGTGCTGGGCCGCCGCCCCGATGTCGTCATCGTGCCGTTGCGCGGCAATGTCGCGACGCGACTGGCGAAGATTGCCGATGGCGAGGCGGACGCAACCTTGCTCGCCGCCGCCGGGCTCGACCGGCTGGGCATCGCCGCGGGACACGCGATCGACCTCGACACCATGCTCCCGGCCCCGGCGCAGGGGGCAGTCGGGATGACGTGCCGCGCCACCGACGCGGCGACGTTGGCCATGCTGGCCGCGATCGACGACGCGCCGACCCATGCTGCCGTCCGGATCGAACGCGGCTGGCTCGCGGCGCTGGGGGCCGATTGCCATAGCTCGGTCGCCGCCCTCGCCACCGTTACCGGCGACCGCGTCACCTTCCGCGCCGAAATCATCGCCTCGGAAGGTACCGAGCGGGTAACCGGCGGGGGCACTTTCGCGGTCGCCGATTCGGCGGCGGTCGCTGATGTCGCCGCCGACCTGCTCGCCCGCGCATCGCCCGCGTTGCGCGCGCTGTTCACCGGGCCGTCGCCGGCTTCGGCCGCCTGATGCACGTCGTCGTCACCCGCCCGGCCCCTGGTGCCACGGCGGCGCGGTGGCGTGGACGCGGCGTGACGGTGACGGTCGCGCCGCTGCTCAGCATCGTCGCGCGGGCGTGGACACCGCCGGCCGGAGCGCCCCAGGCGGTCGCCTTCACCAGCGCGAACGGAATTCGCATGGCGGGCGTCGGCGCCGAGGCATACCGTCATTTACCATTGTTCGCTGTCGGTGACGCGACCGCGCGCGCCGCGACCGCCGCCGGGTGGACCGACGTCCGCGACGGCGGCGGTACGGCGGTGGCGCTATTCGCTGCGGTCGCTGCCGCGGGCTTCACGACCGTCCTCCACCTCGGCGGAGTCGAGCGTGTCGCCGCCGTCATTCCGCCCACGCTCACCGTCGTCGTCCGCGAGGTCTACGCCGCTACGCTGCTCGACCTGCCGTCGCACGTCGCGACCTTGCTCGATGGCGGACGGGTCGATGCCGTGCTGCTCTATTCGCCGCGAACAGCCGCGCACTTCGCCGCGCAGATCGACGCCGTCGGGATCGACCGGGGCCATGTCGCCATCGCCGCCCTCAGCCCCGCCGTCGCCGCCGCCGCCGGTTCGGGGTGGCGCGGCGTCGCGGTCGCGGTAACCCCCGACGATGCGGCCCTGTTCGCCGCCGCCGGGTCGCTCGGGCTCCGCCGGGCGATGGCATGATTGACCCCTATGATCCTCGCGACACGGCGCCGCGTACCGATCTCTCGGCGGCGCGACTCGATCGTTTGCGGAGCGGTCGCGTGCCGCCGTCGCCAGCGGCACCGCGCGCGGTGTTGTCATGGGCGCTGACGGCGGCGCTCCTCGCGTTCGCACTGGGCCTAATCGCCAATCCATGGTTCGAGCGGTCGGTGCGGAGCCACCTGCCGGGCTTCGCGCCGACGCTGTCGCCCACCGTCGCCGATCTTGCCGCGATCGATGCGCGCGTCGCGGCGATCGAAGCGCGACCGGCGGCCAAGGCCGGTCCCGCCGCCGCGCTCGATCCGGCGCAGGGGGAGCGCCTCGCGCGGGTCGAAGGTGCGCTGACGACGCTCGCGGCGACGACCCCCAATGCCGAGGCGCGAACCGACAAGATTGCGAACGACCTCGCCGCGCTGACCGCCCGCATCGACGCGACGGCGGGGGGGACAGCGGCGGCGCTCGATAGCGCGATGGCGACGGCGGCCCGAGCGCAGGCGATGCTCGTAGCCGATGTCGTCCGCCGTCAGCTATCCGCCGGGCAGCCGCTCGGTCCGCTCGAACCCGCGCTGCGCCGCAATTTCGCGGGCCGTGCCGGGCCGCAAGTCGAAGCGATCGCGGCGCTGGGGGCGACGCCGGTGACCGTCCTGGGTCTGCGTGCCAGCCTCGCGGGGCTCCGTCCCGCTATCACCGGCGTGGCCACGACGACCGGCGCGCGCGGCTGGTGGGAAAATTTTCGCGACGGCGTGACCGGGGTCGTGGTGCGGGCGGCCCCTTCGGCAACGGCGACCGACCCGGCGGCGCGGATCGACCGCGCCGATCGCGATCTCGCGGCCGGCGACGTGGCTGGCGCGGTCGTGGAGGTTAACGCGCTGCCGGTCGCGACACGCGCCCAGGCGACGGCGTGGCTGGCCGCTGCCAATCGTTATGTTGCCGGGTGGCGGGCACTGACGGCGCTCGACGCGATGCTCCTCGACCCGCTCCCGCCATCACCCGGTCTCGGCACGGCGGGGCGCTAGGCCGCGGTCTTCCGCGCCTCCGCCGCGCCTGCGACGATCGTCGCGGCGAGCAGTGCCGGGGCGACCGCCCAGCCCGACCCCTGCGCGAGCAAATTCGCCGTCGCCGCCCACGCCGCTGCTAGAATCAGCTCGCCAACACCGAAGACGAACGACGCCTGTGCCCGGCGGCTAAACGCGCTGCGTGATGCGGGTTTGCTGAACCACGCCTGGAGCAGCGCCGCCGTGACCGCCGCGACCGCGCCGACACCCAAGGTCGCCGCCGCCGCCGCCGGACTGGTCGGCCCCAGCGCAATCGCCGCGACCGCGATCAGCACAAGCGGGATCGACGTGGCCGCGATCAGCTTGGCGCGGGCAATCGCCGCGGCGGTGCACGGCGCGGCGGCGAGCAGGTCGGGGGCGTCTTCGGTGGCGACGACGATCCACGCGAAGCTCGAGGCGAGCAAGGTCGCGAATGCCGTTACCGCCGCGGCGACCGCCGGTCCGGCCGATCCGGCGCCCTCGTGCCGACCGCGCACCAGCAGCGCCGCCGCCGGGATAAGGTAGACCAGGCGCAGCGCGATCTGGGTGATCAGCTCGGGGTCGCGTGCGATCAGGCGGAGTTCCTTGACGACGATCGCGCGCGTCAGGCCGGCGTGGAAGCGTACCGTCGTCGTTTGCGCCGTCGCTCCCCCGTGTCCGGCATCTCCCGCTGCAACGAACGCCCGCGCCCCGCGCCGCGCGGCGAGCGTCGTGGCCGCGACGGCAATGCCGATCATCGCCGCGAGCGGGAGCAATTCTCCGACGGCTGCGCGCGCGGGCCAGTCGAGCGGCGTCGGCCACGGGCGCGCGGCGGCGGCAAAGGCGCGTCGCGCCAGGGCCGGGGCGATACTTGGCGCCTGCGTCGCGAGAAACACCGCCCCGCCGACCATCGCCGCGCCGAGCTGAACCACAACGTGCGCGGGGCGCGGGCCGAGCATCACGACGACTCCGCCGACGGCGACGACAGCGACCGCCGTGGCCAGTGCCGCATCGACGCCCACCATCGCGACGACGCCGATCCAGCCGGGCTGGCCCATGACGGCGCGGGTCAGCGCGAATGGCGCGATGACGACGGCGAACGGGGCGGCAACACTGGCCGCGACGCCGATCGTCTTGGCCGCCAACACGCGCGCCGCCGGGATCGGCGCGGCGAGGAGCAGGTCGAGATCACCGCGGTCGTGGAACGTCCTCAGTACGCCGATCGCCGCAGTCGACATCATCAGGACGAACCCCCCGACGACGCCCGCGCCGATCAACCCGGGCGGAAGGCCGCTGCCGAGCCCGCGGTGGCCAGCGTGTTCCGGTACCCCCAGCGCGACGCCAAGCCCGATGCCACCCACCACCGGAACCGCCACAAGCAATAGCAGCGGCGCGGTCCGCGTGAGCCACCCGCGCCGCCCCGTGCCCCGCAACGCGAGGCGCAGTTCGTGCCAGATCAGCCACGCAAACCCGCCGGGGGTCATGTGGCGGGCGGCGCGGGGTCACGGCTCCCGGCCAGCGCGATGAACATATCCTCCAGGCTCGCGCCCGCCGCGCCCTGCGCCGCGCGCAATTCGGCGAGCGTCCCTTCGGCAACCAGGCGTCCGGCGCGGATGATGCCGATCCGGTCGGCGAGCCGTTCGGCGACCTCGAGGATATGCGTCGTCAGGATGACTGTCCCACCGGCGGCGACCCGCGCAACGAGCAGGTCCTTGACTGTCCGCGCCGCCCCGGCGTCGAGGCCGGTCAGCGGCTCGTCGAGGATCAGCAGTGCGGGGTCGTGGACCAACGCCCCCGCCAGCGCCGCCTTCTGCTTCATCCCGCGCGAAAACGTCTCGCAACGCGCATCGCGCTGGTCCCACAGGTCGAGGGTGCGAAGCAGGCTTTCGGCTGTCACGGCCGCCGTCGCGGGGTCGATGCCCCATAGTCCGGCGATGAAGTCGAGATATTCGAGCGGCGTCAGCTTGTCGTATAGCAGCGGCTCGTCGGGCAGATAGGCAACGCGCCGCTTCGCCGCGATCGGATCGGCGCGCGCATCGACCCCCAGAATGTCGATCGCCCCCGCATCAGGCGGCAACAGCCCGGCCACCATCCGCAGCGTCGTCGTCTTGCCCGCCCCGTTCGGCCCGAGGAGCGCATATAGTTCTCCGCGCCGCACCGTCAGGTCGAGATCGTCGACCGCGACCCTCGCGAAGACCTTACGCAGGCCGGTGATCGTCAGCGCGTCGGCCATCGGCTCAGCGCGGCTTGACGAACTTCAGCGCGTACTGATCGGTGTGGCCCTGCGCCTTCTTGTCGAAGATCGGCACGGTGAGATCGTCGCCGGAGTTGCGGAGGAAATTGCCTTCGGTCGCCAGAACTAAGCCGGCGGCGGTGACTTCGCGAATGACCTGCGCCTTTTCGATGCGATGCAGTTTGGCGATGGCGGCGGTCGCCGTTCCGGCGGGGGCTTCGTGGTCGACGACGAGAAATGCGTCGCCCGGCTTCAACGCGGCGAACACGGCGGCGTTGAATGCGGCGGTGTCGACGGTGCCGTATTCGGCTATTTTCAGGTCGTGATAGTTCTGCGTCACCCAGACGAGGTCGAGCGGGACCGGGAACGCGACCGTGCCGAACGGCAATGCGGCGACCGAGACGTTTCCCAGCGTCGAAAGTTTCGCATCGGCGGCGACCGTGCCTTTCCACCCAGCGTTCTCGATCCCGTAGGCGTGGCCCGCCGGGCCGACGACGGCGCTTAGCAGCCGGGTGAAATAGCCGCCGCCGGGAAAGAACTCGCCGACCGCCATGCCCGGCGCGACCCCGGCGAAGGCAAGCGTTGCCGCAGGCTGGCGGACGCTATCGGTCGCGACCTGTGCCACCGGACGCGCGGGATCGGCGATCGCCGCGCTGATCGTCCCGGCGCAAATTGGAGTTGTCGCGAACAATGCGGCGGCCAAAGCGACGACATAGCGATGCATGACGATCCTCACGTTGACGCAGTCGGTCTAGCCGATCGCACGCCCAGGCGGTAGCGATGCCGCACGAGAGAAAGACTGGAGCGGGCGAAGGGATTCGAACCCTCGACCCCGACCTTGGCAAGGTCGTGCTCTACCCCTGAGCTACGCCCGCTCGGGCAGAAGCGCGGTTACCCACGCTTCGGGAGATGCGCTCGCTACACAGTCGCGGGCCTGCGTGCAAGGGTGTTTGTCACGCAGGGCGGGGCGGGGGGCGCAATGCGCCTGCTCTTGGCAAGCCACGCTGCCCGCCCCCATATGCCGCTTGACCCGAGATCCCGATTCGAACGATGGAGCGCCGTGTGGCCAGTCTGTCCACTCCTCAAGCAGATAAAGCCAGCATCGCGGCGTTCAAGCGCGATGTCATCGACGGCTCGGCAAACACCCTCGTGCTGGTCGATTTCTGGGCGGAATGGTGCGGCCCGTGCAAGACGCTGACGCCGCTTCTCGAACGCGCCGTCGCCGCAACCGGAGGGCGGGCGTTGCTGGTGAAGATCGACGTCGACGCGCATCAGGCGATCGCGGCGCAGTTTCGCGTGCAATCGATCCCGACGGTCTACGCCTTCATCGGAGGGCAGCCGGTCGATGGCTTTCAAGGGGCGTTGGGCGAGCGTGAGGTGAAGGCGTTCATCGATCGCCTCCTCGCCGCCGTCCCCGCCGCTCCGGGAGACCCGGAAACCGAGGTCAAGGAGATGATCGCCGCCGCCAACGCCGCACTCGATGAGGGGGCTGCTGCCGAGGCAGCCGAAATGTTCGGCGCGCTGGCGCAGGAGTTTCCGGATCGGGTCGAGGTCATCGCCGGCCATGCCCGCGCCCTCGTCGCGCTCGGTCAGCCCGCCACCGCCGAGACGGCGCTGAGTGTACTGCCTGCCGACGCCAAGGACCCGACGCTCGCTCAGACTAGGGCGGCGATCGCGTTGGCGAAGGACGCGGTGCCGGTCGATGACCTGGAGTCGCTCGCCGCGCGCGTCGCCGCCGATCTCGATGACCATGCGGCGGCGGTTGAGCTCGCCGGCGGACGGATGGCGGCGGGCGACCGCGACGGTGCGGCGGACGTTCTGCTTGCGTCGATCGCGCGCGAGTGTGACGCGAACGAGGGTGCTGCCAAGGCAAAGCTGCTCAAGATGCTCGAGGCGGCGGGGTTTGCCGATCCATGGGCAGCGGCGGTTCGTCGCCGCCTGTCGACGATTCTATTCGCATGACCCTATAAGGGTGGATGGCGACCGAGGATTCCGCGATGCTGCCCACCGTTCTGCCGGTGTTCCCTATCGGCGGCGCGGTGCTGCTGCCGCGCGGAGTGATGCCGCTCAACATTTTCGAGCCGCGCTATCTGGCGATGATTCGCGACGCGATGGCGGGCGACAAATTGATCGGGATGATTCAGCCGCGCGCGTCGACGGATGATGACAAGCCCGGCCTGTTTGGCGTCGGCTGCGCCGGGCGCATCACCGAATTCCGCGAAACCGGCGATGGGCGAATGGTCATCGCGCTGACCGGCGTCGCGCGCTTCGCGGTCGCGCGCGAGCTTGATGTGACGACGCCGTACCGTCAGGTCATGCCCGACTTCGATGCCTTTGCCGACGATGCCGGTGAGCCGCGCCCGCTGGCGCCGGCTGCGCGATCGGCGCTCGAAATGACGTTGCGGTCTTATCTCGATACCCAGGGATTGAGCGCCGACTGGAAGGCAGTGGCGGAGGCCGACGACGATTCGCTGGTGACAACGCTCAGCGCGGTATGCCCCTTCGACCCCGTCGAGCGCCAGGCGCTGCTCGAGGCGCGCGACCTGCCCGCCCGCGCGGCGACGCTCAACGCGCTGATGACGTTCGCGCAAGGGTCGGGCGGCAGCGACGGGCGGATGTTGCAGTGAACGACGACGGGCCCCGCGCGTTGGGCGACTCGCCGGCCACCGCGCGGCCCGACCCGCGCCTCCTCGCGATCCTCGTCTGCCCGCTGACGCGAATGCCGCTGCGCTATGACGCCGATGGGCAGGAACTGATCAACGACGACGCCGGACTGGCCTATCCGATCCGCGACGGTGTCCCGATCATGCTCGTCGAGCATGCACGCGAGATCGACCCTCAGCCCTAGCCGGCGGGTGGCTCCCACAATTCGATCGCATTATCCTCGGGGTCTTGGATGCGGGCGAAGCGGCCGGTTTCGGGGGCATCCCATTCGGCGCGGGTTTCGACCGCGATGCCCGCCGCGCGCAGCGTGGTAAGAAGGTCGTCGAGGCCGGTGACCCGGAGGTTGAGCATGAACGCCTTGTCGGCGGCGAAGTAATCGCTGTTTGCTGCGAACGGGGCGAAGACGGTGGGACCACCGGCGGTCAGCCACGACCATTCGTCGACCTCGCCGGTGGCGGTCCCGTCGCACCCGCCGCCGATGTTGAGGTGCGTCTTGTACCAAGCCGCGAGCGCCACCGGATCGTGCGCCCGGAAAAAGAAGCCGCCGATGCCGGTTACGCCCATGGCTCACTCCCCGAGTCGTCTTGGCAATATGCTCGGCTACAGCGGTACGCCGGTCAATAGTTTCGGACGGTCGCCGGTTTCGCCGCGCGCCTCGGCCATGAAGCGGCGCTTGAGGGCGGGAATGCGCTTGACCGCTGCCAGCCCGAAGCGCCGCGCGGCGGCCGGGGCGGCGCCGGGGAGGGCGAACAGGCAGTTGAGGCCATCGGTGACGGCGCCGACCATCGAATTATCGAGCCGCCGCCACGCGGAGTACCGCGCCGTCACCGCTGGTGCGCCGAGATCGAGCCCAAGCCGCGCTGCGTCGACGAGAACCTCGGTCAAAGCGGCGACGTCGCGCAGTCCCATGTTAAGGCCCTGCCCCGCGATCGGATGGATGCCGTGCGCCGCGTCGCCGATCAGGACCATCCGCTCGGCGGTGTAGGCGGCGGCGTGGTGGTAGCCGAGCGGGTACGATGCCGCCGGTGCGATCACCGTAACGTCGCCGAGCAGCCCGCCGATGCGCTTTTCGATCTCGACGGCAAGGCCGCGCGGGCCAAGCTTGAGCGTTCCTGCGGCCGCCGGATTTTCGACCGTCCACACGATCGCCGAGCGGTTCGCGCCGCTCGCCGACTCGCGCATTGGCAGGATGGCGAACGGCCCGGTTGGGTAGAAAAGCTCGAACGCGGTCTGATTGTGAGAAGCCACGTGCTCGATCATCGTGACGATCGCGGTTTGCGGATAGGTCCAGCGCGCGACTGCGATCCCCGCACCGTCGCGGATCTTCGACCGGCGGCCATCTGCGGCGACGAGCAGCGGCGCGGTCAAAACAGTGCCGTCGGCAAGCGTCACCGTGACCCCGTCCGCGCCACGATTGATGCGCGCGGCGGTCGCGGGGGCGTGAACGGCAATGCCCGCCGCTGCCCGCCCGGCGGCGAGCAGGTGCGCGCGAAGGTGACGGTTTTCGATCATGTAACCTAGCGCCCCGCCCGCGCCGTCGCTCTCCAGCGCATCGAACACCAGCGGCTTTGCCTGGATGCCGTCGCTGACGCGGATGCGGTGGATCGCACACGACTGGGTGTCGAGCATCGCGCCGAGCCCGATCGTCCGGAACATCCCCGCCGATGCGCTCGCAATCGCCGACGCGCGCCCATCGAAGGCGGCGGTCAGCGTCGTGTCGAGGTCGGCGGCGTCGACGACCGCGCTCGTTACGCCGTGCGCGTCGAGTGCCAGCGCCAGCGTCATGCCGACCAGCCCACCGCCGATGATGATCACATCATAGCTCATGCTGCGTGTCATAGCCCCCTCGTACGGCGCGAAGAAGCGGCGCGACGCCGCGGCAGGGTAGCGGTCCGGCGACCACAGCCGGGGCTTTCGGGGGCTAGGGTAAGGCGGGACAGGCGTGTCATTGCCGCCACTGTAGCATCGCAATGCCCGCGGAGGACAGGGTTGCGGGCCGGGTCTGTTCTTGACCGATTCCCGCCCTGTCGGCACTGTAATCGCCTGGTCGGTGGGGATTCGGATGGCGACGACGGCACCGACACGAAAGGCAAGCGCGGGGATCGTCGCCCCGGCGTTCGTCATTCGCGCGCGTCGCGTCGGCACCGTCGCGGTCGGAGCGGCCGTCATCCTCGTCGCGCTCGTGGTTGCCACGGCGCTGCTCACCTATCATCCGGGCGATCCGTCGTTCGATACCGTTACCGGCGGGGACGCGCGCAACGCGCTCGGCGGCGGCGGGGCATGGATTGCCGATGCGCTGCTGGCGTTGCTCGGCTGGGCGGCGGCGGCGTTGTTGCCAATGGCGACGATCGTCGGCGCGCGCTTGATTCGCGGCGCGGGCGTCGCAAAACTGCGCCGCTATGCGGCGGCGACGGTCGTCAGTGCGCTGGCGCTGGCGGCGGCAATTGGTTCGGTGCTGCCCGACCCCGACGCCGCATTGCCGGCGGGAACGGGCGGTGTCATCGGCCTGGCGTCGGATAGCCTGGGCGACATTCTCGACCTGTATCCGTTCCTCGGCGCGGTGCCGCTGTCGGGGGTCGTCGGCGCGGTGTTGTTCCTGGTCGCGTTCGCCTTGTTAGTGTGGGGCTCGGGGATCGACCGCACCGACGTCGCCCGCATCGCGGCGCTGTTCCGCGCGCATGACGACGACGAGGCCGATCCGGTCACCGCGCCGGCGCGGCCAAAGCGCGTCGCCGGCTCCGCAAGCGACCTTGACGCAAGCGCCCACGCCGCCGCCCCGCGCGCCACGATCGTCGTTCCTGTCGCTGCCGCCGCGGCACCGTCGGCCCGGCGCGGGCGGCGCGAACGCCAGCCGACGCTCGGCCTCGGCGACGTGTACGAATTGCCCCCGCTCGACCTGCTCAAGCCGCCGCCCAAGGGTCCCGTCGCGAAGATCGACCGCGCCAGCCTCGAACAGAACGCCCGCCTGCTCGAATCGGTACTCGAGGATTTCGGGGTGAAGGGGCGGATCGGTGACGTTCGCCCCGGTCCCGTCGTCACGATGTACGAACTCGAACCCGCGCCGGGGTTGAAGGCGAGCCGCGTCATCGGCCTGTCCGACGACATCGCCCGGTCGATGAGCGCGGTCAGCGCGCGCGTCGCCGTCGTGCCGGGGCGCAACGTCATCGGTATCGAACTGCCCAATTCCAACCGCCAGATGGTGACGCTGTCCGAACTGCTCGCGTCGGGCGCGTTCGACGATCAGTCGGCGGCGCTGCCGCTCGTGCTGGGCAAGAACATCGCGGGCGATCCCGTCATTGCCGACCTGTCGCCGATGCCGCATCTTCTGATCGCCGGAACGACGGGATCGGGCAAGTCGGTCGGACTCAACTGCATGATC
>JANYFA010000045.1 GCA_025362895.1 Sphingomonadaceae bacterium
CTGCTTGTCGAAATCCGCCCGTGGCTTTTACGTTATTACGCGCGCCGCCTGCCCCCGGGATGTGTCGACGATGCCGTCCAGGAGGCGATGATCGCAGTTCATACCAAGCGGGCGACCTTCGACCCCGCCCGCCCGTTCGGCCCGTGGCTCGCGGCGATCGCGCGGTACAAATGGATCGACCGGCTGCGCGCGATGAAGCGGACCGCCGCCGACGCCCTGCCCGACGACATTGCTATCGGCGATCACGAGACGGCGGTGACGAGCGCCTCGGTCCTGACCGCCCTGCTGGCCACCCTCAAGGGACCGCAAGCGACGGCGATCCGGCTGGTCAAGCTCGACGGGCTATCGATCGAGGAGGCGGCCGCCGCGACCGGCCAGTCGCCCAGCCTCGTCAAGGTCAATATCCATCGCGGCCTCGCCCGCCTGACGGCGACGCTTGCGGCGCTGCCCGAAACCGGGTCCGATCCGGTCTCCGACCATGGCTGATAACGGTGATGCCCTGATCGATTCGCTCGCCGCCGGGTTGACGCCGGTGCGCCACCGCACGGCCTTGCGCGACGAGATGGCCTTTGCCGCGCTCGCGGTGGTCGAGGTCGCGGTCTATCTCGCACTGCGCGGGATGCGCCCGGATATGCCCGTTGCGATGGGCCATATGGCGTTCTGGTGGAAGGCGGTCAGCCTCCTGGTCCTCGCCGTGATCGCCGTCGCAACGACCATCGCGGCACTCGATCCAGCGCGCTCGCCCCGGCGTGGCCTGCGTTCGCTCGCGGCGGCGGCGGCGGTGGCGGTGGCGGTCGGTTGGGGGGTCGATGCCGCGCGTGGCGGCTCCGCCGGTCTGATCGCGCGGCTCGACTGGCGCGACGGGCTCGATTGCATCGCCTTCGTTATCGGTTGTGCGCTCCCGGCGCTTGGTGCTCTCGCGCTGCTGATGCGGCGCGGGGCTTCGACCGACCCACGCGGCGCGGCGACGGCGGCGGGGGCGGCGGCTGCGGCGTGGGGCGGCGTCGTTTTCACCCTCGATTGCCCGCACGACGATCCTTTCTACATCGCCGTCTGGTTCGCCGCCGCGATCGCCATCGTCATGGTCATCGCCCGCCTTGTCCTGCCCCGCCTGACACGCTGGTAGCGGCGGCCTGAACCGTTTGCGGGGCAAGGCGATTGGCCGTGCTCCGTTCATCCCGCGTCAATCTCGCCTCGCCGCTTGGCGCTTGGCCGCTGTCACTTGGGCCGTCAGTCTCCGGCTAGGAGCTGGGGGGAACTGGCGATGGCCGGACGGATTCTGAGACTTGCCGCGACGATGCTGATGGCGCTGGCTGCCGCCGCGCCGGTAGCCGCGCAGACGTCGGGCGGATGGCAGTGCGTGACCTTCGCGCGCGTCGTTTCGGGCATCCAGATCTTCGGCGACGCCGCGACGTGGTGGCACGCCGCCGTCGGACGTTACGAGCAGGGGTTCGTCCCGCGGGTCGGCGGCGTCATGGTGTTCAAGCCATTCGCCCATATGCGCGTCGGCCATGTCGCGACCGTCAGTGAGATCGTTTCGCCGCGTGAGATCAAGGTGACCCATGCCAACTGGTCACTGATCGCGGGCCATCGCGGCCAGGTCGAGACCAATGTTACCGTTGTCGACACCTCGGTCGCGGGTGACTGGAGCCGGGTTCGCGTGTGGTACGCACCGCTCGCCGACCTCGGCCGGACCGAATATCCCGTTTATGGCTTCATTTATGGCCATGCCGCGACCGCCGTCGATCACGTCGTTGCGGTAGCGATCGGGTCGACCGAGCGCGCGATCGCGGCGGTGGCGGCGCTACCGGCCGAGCTCGCCGGATCCTGACCGCCGACCCCCGCGTCCACCTCGCTCCCGCCCGTTTCGGCGACGGTGAGCGTCTCGCCGCGGGCTGGATCCGCTTTTCGGCGATCCGGCTGACCATCGATGGCGTGGTGCGGGTCCTCGCCCTCGCCGATGTCCATACCGCCATCGCCGCCTTGCCCGCCGCGACGCGCGACCGGGTGGCCCGACTGTGCGACGCCCTCGTGGCCGCTCGCCCCGCGATTGCCGGAATGGCTTTCGACCGCCCGCATGTCATGGGCATCGTCAACGTCACCCCCGACAGCTTCAGCGATGGTGCCCTGCGCCCCGGCGGCGGCGACCCGGTCGTGGCCGCGCGGGCGATGATGGCGGCGGGGGCGAGCATCGTCGATCTGGGCGGCGAATCGACCCGTCCAGGGGCGGCCGACGTGGCCGTCGACGATGAGCTGGCGCGGGTGTTGCCGGTGCTGGGCCGCCTTGGTTCCCTTGATGGAGAGGGGGCGCTTCCCGTCTCGATCGATACCCGCAAGGCGGCCGTGATGGCCGCCGCGCTCGATGCCGGGGCCGTCATCGTCAACGACGTGTCGGCCCTCACTTTCGACCCCGCCGCCCTCGCCCTCGTTGCCGCACAGGGGTGCCCGGTGGTCCTGATGCACGCGCAAGGAAGCCCGGCGACGATGCAGGTCGCGCCGACCTATATCGATGCTGTCGCCGACGTGTTCGACTGGCTCGATGCGCGGATCGCCGTCTGCGTCGCCGCCGGAATCGCGCGCGACCGGATCATCGCCGACCCTGGCATCGGCTTTGGCAAGACTTCCGCGCACAACGCCGCGTTGTTGCACGGGTTGGCGACCTTCCATGCCCTGGGCGTCCCGCTCATGCTCGGAGCGAGTCGCAAGGCGCTGATCGCTCGGCTGGCGGGAGACGATGCACCGATCGGGGAGCGCCTCGGCGGCAGCCTCGCGCTCGCACTACACGGCGTGGCGCAGGGGGTGCAGATCGTTCGTGTGCACGACGTTGCGGCGACGGTGCAGGCGGTGCGGGTGGGGCAGGCCGTGGCCTGATCCGTGCACGCCCACGGCGGTAGATTGTATTTCGTCTCGCGCCCTGAAATCCTTTATTTGGGCGCTGATCGTTGATCGGTTCTGCGTGCAGGACAGGCTTTCTCGGCGACTTTGGCTCCCAGCGCTTGCCGCGCCATTTGCCCTCTGCTACTGACAGCGTCTTACGCCGGGTGGATGCCCTGTCCGGCGGCTTAACCCTATGACAAGCAGTGGCCATGCTGAGGCTGCCTGCGTGAATGGAGCGACCGGCTTTGCAGATCATCGTCCGTGACAACAACGTCGATCAGGCGTTGCGTGCCCTCAAGAAGAAGCTCCAGCGTGAGGGCGTCTACCGCGAGATGAAGCTGCGTCGCCATTATGAGAAGCCGAGCGAGAAGCGCGCGCG
>JANYFA010000056.1 GCA_025362895.1 Sphingomonadaceae bacterium
CGCGCAGACCGAGGGGCAACCATGCGTAGATGCCTGCGGCCGTCTGGCGGATCAGGCCTGCGCGGAGCATCAGCTGGTGACTGACGATCTGGGCCTCGCCCGGCGTCTCTTTGAGCACGGGGAGGAAATAGCGACTGAGGCGCAAGGGGTCGAACTTTCTGGCGAAGGATGGGCGGCGCCGGGTCTAGCGAAGCTGTTGCAACCGCACAACACCGCGCAACAAAGCGTTAGCGAAACGGTTATTTAGCGATGACAACGAATGGCTTGCAGCGTAAATCAACAATCAAGTTCCACGGCTTGTCGTCGAGCCAGGGTTCAGGGAGTAAGCGGCCAGCGCAAGGCCGCCAATGCACGACAGGTTGGGCCAGGGGGCTGTGAACGACCGCCGTGCAAAGGTTAGTCTCGTCACTGCGAACGCCCGGGGTCACTCCCGGGCGTTTTCATGTCAGCTTGCGTAGCGCCGAGCACCGCGCCGGTCGATCGCCGCCGCGACAACGCCGACCTTGTGTTGCCGCCGCCAGACCTCGACGGGCTGCGAATCGTGAAGATTACGGGCATGGCTGAGCGCGGAAAAAACGTCGGCCAGCCGAAGCACGGCGGCGGTATCGATCATCCCGTAGGCGTTGAGCTTGAAAAACGTATAGTCGGCCATAATGAGCACTAACGGGTTCCAAACACCCGATCTTAAATCCGTCGTGCAATCTCTTCTGGCGTCGTGCGCGCTCCCGGTTGGCGGCGGGGGCACGCGACGAAACGTGACACGCCTTGCCGACCGATGTCGGTCACGGCGCTTGGCGCTATACCAGCCGGCTCTGCTTGACCGCCGCGGCGATGAAGGCGGCGAACAGCGGGTGCGGCTCGAATGGCTTCGACTTGAGTTCAGGGTGGAACTGGACGCCGACGAACCATGGGTGATCGGGGCGCTCGACGATTTCGGGCAGAACGCCGTCCGGCGACATGCCGCTGAACACCAAACCGCCGCCTTCGAGGTCCGCGCGGTAACGGGTGTTGACCTCGTACCGATGGCGGTGCCGCTCGCTGATTTCGTTCGCGCCATAGGCGGCCGCGGCGGCGCTATTGCCGGCGAGGTGCGCGGGATATGCACCGAGACGCATTGTCCCGCCCTTGTCGCCGTCGGCGGCGCGTTGCTCGACGGTGCCGCGTGCCGTGGTCCATTCCGTAATGAGACCGACGACGGGTTCGAGTGTCGGGCCGAACTCCGAAGACCCAGCGTCGGCGACCCCGGCCGCGCGAGCGCCTTCGATACACGCCATTTGCATCCCAAGGCAGATACCGAAGAATGGTACCTCGCGCTCGCGGGCAAAGCGGACGCTTGCAATCATGCCCTCGGTCCCGCGCTCGCCGAAACCGCCGGGGACGAGGATGCCGTGGAGTGGTTCGAGTTCGGCGGCGACGTCGGCGGCGGGGTCTTCGAACAGTTCGCCCTCGATCCAGCGGACATTGACCTTGACACGGTTGGCGATGCCGCCGTGGACGAGCGCCTCGGTAAGCGACTTATACGCATCGCGCAGGCCCATGTATTTGCCGACGACGCCGATCGTAACTTCGCCCTCCGGGTTACGAAGGCGCTCCATGATCGCTTCCCAGCGAGCCAGATCGGGAACGGCGGTGTCGGCCATACCGAAGGCGGCGAGAACCTGCTCATCCAGTCCCGCGCGGTGGTACTGGAGCGGGACCGAATAGATCGAATCGGCGTCGAGCGCGGGGATCACCGCTTCCTTGGGAACGTTGCAGAATAGCGCGATCTTGGCCCGGTCGCTGTCGGGCAACGGATGTTCGGAGCGGCAGACAAGAACGTGCGGCGCGATGCCGATGCCGCGCAATTCCGCGACACTGTGCTGGGTCGGCTTGGTCTTTAATTCGCCCGCCGCCGCAAGGTAGGGGATCAGCGTGCAATGGATGTAGATCGCGTTACCGCGCCCGAGATCATTCCCCGTCTGGCGGATCGCCTCGAGGAACGGCAGCGATTCGATGTCGCCGACGGTGCCGCCAATCTCGCACAGGACGAAGTCAAGGTCCTCGGTTTCGGCGAGCGCGAACGCCTTGATCGCGTCGGTGACGTGGGGGATGACCTGGACGGTCGCGCCAAGGAAGTCGCCGCGCCGTTCCTTGGTCAAGATATCGTAATAGACGCGGCCAGAGGTGATATTGTCGCTTTGCTTCGACGCGACGCCGGTGAAGCGCTCATAATGGCCGAGATCGAGGTCGGTCTCCGCGCCATCGTCGGTGACGAACACCTCGCCATGCTGGTACGGGCTCATCGTGCCCGGATCGACGTTGAGATACGGGTCGAATTTGCGGATGCGGACCCGGTAGCCGCGCGCCTGCAGCAACGCCCCGAGCGCGGCTGCCATGAGTCCCTTGCCGAGCGACGAGACCACGCCGCCGGTGATGAAAATATACCGCGCCATGGGAGGAACGGGTTAGCGTGGACGCGCGGCGAAGGCCAGTGGCCGAACAGCGAAAGATGGGGATAAGGTTCCCTCTTCAATCACGAGCAAGAAGTCGTCAGCTTTCGATCAAACTGGCCCGCTTCGTATCGGGCAACAGCAGCACCGCGATCAGCGACACGCCGATTGTAGCGGCGACGTACCAGAAGAAACCCGCCTCGTGCCCCGCGCTTTTGAAGGCCAGCGCGACATATTCCGCCGTGCCGCCGAACAGCGACACCGATACCGCATACGGCAGGCCGACGCCGAGCGCGCGGATGCTCGCTGGAAACAGCTCGGCCTTCACCAGCCCTGAAATCGCAGTGTAGCCGCTCAACACTGTCAATGCGGCGGCGATGAGCAGGAAGGCGGTGAGGTGGCTGGCCGTCTGGCTTAGCGCGGTCAGTAGCGGGACGGTACCGACCAGCCCGAGCACCCCAAAGGCGACAAGCTGCGGCTTGCGCCCGAAGCGGTCGGACAGCGCGCCGAACAGCGGCTGAATCAGCATGTAAAGAAGCAGCGTCGCGAACGCGACAAAGCTCGCATCGGGCTTGGTCCAGTGGAGCGTATTGACGAGGAATTTCTGCATGTATGTCGTGAAGGTATAGAAGGCCAAGCTGCCCCCGGCGCCGAGCATGACAACCAGTGCGACGCGCCCGCGAAATGCCGCGAGCTGCCCGAACGGATTACGCCGTGCAGCGGGCACGGTGTCGGCGAAAGCCGCCGTCTCGGTCAGGGACGTCCGCAGCCACAGCGCGACGACCGCAAGCACCGCGCCGATGACAAAGGGAATCCGCCAGCCCCAGGCGTGAAGGTCGCCCTCTGACAGTGTTGCCTGGAGGATTAGGAGGACGGCGAGCGCGAGCAATTGCCCGCCGATTAGCGTGACGTACTGGAAGCTGGCGAGGAAACCCCGGTTCGTCTCACCCGACATCTCGCTGAGATACGTCGCCGATGCACCATATTCGCCGCCGACCGACAATCCCTGCAGCAACCGAGCGACGACGAGCAATATCGGTGCGGCGACGCCGATCCGGTCGAACCCCGGTGTCACCGCGATCAACCCCGATCCGCCGCACATCAGCAGCACCGACAACGTCAACGCCGCTTTACGGCCGTTGCGGTCGGCATACACCCCGAGAAGCCAGCCACCGACCGGGCGCATCACGAAGCCGATGGCAAAAACCGCGGCCGTGTTAAGCAGTTGTGCAGTTGAGTCGCCCGTGGGGAAAAAGACGTGCGCGAAGTATAGCGAAAACGCCGAATAGACGTAGAAATCGAACCATTCGACGAGGTTGCCGATCGTGCCCCCGGCGATGGCGCGCAGCCGCGTGGCGGTGACGGGCGACTGCGCACGGATGGTTGCGCCGTCCATCCTAGAGCCTTGGACCAAGAAGCTGCGCAGGCCAAACTGCGCCCAACCGCTCATCCCGATTGTACCGCCGCACAAGGCGCGGGGGAGGCTCGGACAAGTTCAGCATGAGTGGTTTGGCTTGGGGTGTGGCAGCCGGGTCAGTTCGCCAGTGGCACCGAATCCGCCGGTGCGACGGGTTTCGGAGCCGGCTTCGCGGGCGCGGTGCGCTGGAACAGAGGGACGCCGCCCGGCGCGGCGGGGACACCAGAAGTCGCGGGCTTGGCGAGGGTCGTGTCGATGACGTGGCCACGCTTCGATGTCGTCGCGAGGACGGCGAGAAGGATGCTCGACATCACGAAGGCAGTCGCAAGGATCATCGTCGATCGCGTCAACAGGTTCGCTGCCCCCCGCGCCGTCATCATGCCACCGGCATTGCCGCCGCCGATGCCGAGCCCGCCGCCCTCCGACTGCTGAAGCAGGATGACCGCGACCAGCGCGAGCGAGATCAGGCCGTGGAGGACGAGGATGAAGGTAATGAGCATAAAACATCCGGCAGAATGGGCAAGACGGCGATGTAGCCTTCGCGTCAGCGGTTCGCAACCAGCGGCAATGCTAGGGCGGGAGCGGGGAATGTTACGCGGCTGCAATACTCGCTCGCGCTCTGCTCGCCGACAATCGCTCCGTTCAACTGCCGGATCGATGCGGTCATGATCTTCAGGCCCAAGCCGTCGCGCGGCGTCGATACTGCGGGCGTGGTCGCCGGCCCGTCGTCGCGGCACTCGATCTGATAATTGCCGGTATCATCGTGCGCGCCGGTCAAACTGATCTGCCCGCGGTCCCCGGCAGCAAAGCTATGTTTGACGGCGTTGGCGACGAGTTCGTTCACGATGGTCCCGATCGCGGTTGCCACGGCCGGGCCGGCAGCAAGCGGCGCGAAGCGTCCGGTGACGGCGATGCCGGCCGGCACGATCATGGCGAGCAGCGCAGTCAGGCGACGGAGATAGTCGCCGAGGTCCAGCTGTTCGCCGGTCGCCTCGCTGATCAGGTCGTGCAGCAGCGCGACCGCCTCGATCTGTTGCTCGACCGCCTGCAGCGTCGCCGTCACCTCGATGTTGGTCGCAGCCCGCCGTTGCAGCCGGACGAATGCGCCGACGCTCTGCAGCGAGTTCTTCACGCGATGGTCGATCTCGCGGCGGAGCATCTCGGCTTGAACAAGCGTCGCGCGGAGATCGAGCTGACGCATGACCTGCGCGCCAAGCAGGCGTAGGGTATCGCGCTGGAGATCGTCGAGGACCCGGGGCGCAAAGTCGAGGACGCACAGCGTTCCAATCGGCAAACCATCGCCCGTGCGCAGCACGACCCCGGCGTAGAAGCGGCACCCCGGCACGTTGGCGCAGAGGGGATTGTCGCTGGTTCGCGGGTCTTCCCACGTGTCCGAGATCTCCACGAAATCGTCGGCGAGGATGGCATGGGCACAGAGCGACGTCTTGAGCGGGCCGTCGCGATTGCCAAGGCCGACGACCGCCTTGAACCACTGCCGCCCCTCATCGATGAAGGTGATCGTCGACGCCGGGGTGCCACAGATGCGACGGGCGAGATCGACCACGTCATCGTAGTCGCGCTCGAACGGGGTATCCAGGATCGCATAGCGCCGCAGCGCGCCGAGGCGGGCGGCTTCCTGCGGATGAACGTCCGGTGTCATCGGGCTGGGCCTTGCCGCGCAGGAAAGATAGCTGTCCGCATCTTCACGCCGCCCGCACGATGCCTAGAAACTCCGCCGCCGTCAGACTGGCACCGCCGACGAGCGCGCCGTCGACATTGTCGATCGCGAGGATCTCCACCGCGTTGCCGGGCTTGACCGATCCGCCGTACAGGATCGCTACCGCCTCGCCAGCGTCGCCGTACCGCGCGACGAGGTTCGTGCGAATCGCGGCGTGGACTCCGCCGACTTGCTGTAGCGTCGGGGTCAGCCCCGACCCGATCGCCCATACCGGCTCGTACGCGACAGCAAGGCCGGTCACGCTGCCCGGCAGCGAGCCGTCGAGCTGGGCATTGATAACGGTCAGCGTCGTCCCGGCGTCGCGCTCCGCGGCTGTCTCGCCGACGCAGACGATCGCCGTCATTCCCCCCTCGAGCACCGCCTCCGCCTTGGCACGGACGTCGGCATCTGTTTCGTGATGATCGGCCCGGCGCTCACTGTGGCCGACGATGACGAGACGCGCGCCAGCGTCGTCAAGCATCGCCACCGAGACAGAGCCAGTGAACGCGCCGTGCCCGGCAGCATGAACGTCCTGCGCGCCGATAACGAGCCGCCCAGTGGCGACGGTGCGAGCGCGGTCGATCAGCGTTGCTGGGGGGCAAATTGCAAGGGTGACGTGGGCCGGCAGGTCGGCGCCTGCCGCTGCCATCGCCGCGATCTCCCCGAGCTCAGCGGCAGTGCCGTTCATCTTCCAGTTGCCGACGATCAGCTTCGCTCGTGCCACGGCGTCCCCCGGGGCCTGCGGTGATCTCCGCGAAAGCGGGACGAATCTCCGGAGGCCTGCGGAGATGGGACCTGCTTTCGCGGGGATGGCCGCAAAGTGCAAGTCACCGGGTCCTTCCGTTGGCGTTACTTCCCGCTGCCTCGCCGCTCGCCCTTCCCGCCCCCTCCCTTGCCCCCGTCGATGGCGCTGCTTATGACCCGCATCATGATCTCGTTGTTCCGCAAATACCTGACCTCGTGGTTCGCTCTGGCGTTGTTCGGGCTTGTGCTCGCCGCCTTTGCGATTTCAGGCGTCGGCAACACCTCGTTTGGCGGCCTAACCAGCGGCGGCGGCGTTGCAACGGTCGGCGGGAGCGACATTGCGGAGGCCAAATTACTTGGCGAATTCGACCGCACTTTACGCCGTGCACGCCAACAGGACCCGAAACTCGACGCGCGAACGGCGGCGCGGCAGGGTGCGGTCGGTGAAGTGTACGAGGAGTTGATCGCCACGACCGCGCTCGAGCGCTTTGCCCATGATAACGGGATCGCGATCAGCGAACGCGCGATCGACGGCGAGATTGCCAGCGTCGACGCCTTTCGGCTCGGCGGTCAGTTCGATCAGGCGACGTACCGTCGGATCTTGTCCGAGCAGCGCCTGAGCGAGCGCGACCTGCGCGACGGACTACGGAATGATCTTGTCCGTAAACAGGTCATCACCCCCGTCATTGCCGCCGCCCAGGTCCCCCGCGGTATGGCCGAGCCGTACGCGGCGCTACTGCTCGAGGCGCGCACTGGCGGGGTGGCAATCGTCCCTGCTGCCGCAATGCCCGCTCCACCCGCGCCGACACCCGCCGCCCTCGCGGCTTTTTACGCCGCGCACACCGCCGCCTTCACCCTCCCCGAGCGCCGTGCTTTCCGATATGCGCTGATCGACCGTGCGAGCCTCGGCGCCGGAGTTGCAGTGACCGACGCCGACATCCGCAAATATTACGACGCCAATGCCGCGATCTATGCCGGGGCCGAAACCCGCACCCTGCTCCAGGTCGTCGTCCCCGATGCCGCCAAAGCAAACGCGATCGCCGCTGCTGTCAAAGGCGGCCAGAGCTTCGCCGCGGCGGCCCAGGCGGCCGGGTTCGCTGCCGCGGACATCGACATCGGTGAACAGACCAAGGCGAAGTTTGCCGATGCAACCAGTGCGGCGGTTGCCGACGCCGCATTCGCGCTGGCCAAAGCCGCAACGACCGCGCCGGTCCAGTCGCCTTTTGGCTGGCACGTCGTCAGCGTTACCGGCATCACCCCGGTCCGCGCGCGCAACCTCGACGCCGTGCGCGGGGAGATTGCCAACAAGCTCAAGGACGATCGCTCGGCCGCGCTGCTGTCCGACACGGTCGGCAAGATCGAAGACGCGCTGTCGGGACGGACGAGCCTCGCCGATGTTGCCAAGCGCTTCAGCCTGACGGTGGCTGCCATTCCCGGCGTCACAAGCACCGGCACCGTCCCCACCGACCCAAGGTTCGTTATTGCGCCCGCCGCCGCGCCGCTCGTCGCCAAGGTGTTCGGCGCCGACCCGTCCGATGGACCGACGCTGCAGCCAATCGGAAAAGATCATTTCGCGATTGTCGAACTCGGCGATGTCACCCCGCCCGCCGTTCAGCCGCTGGCCACCGTCCGCGCTGCCGTCACCGCCGCTTACACCGCCGATGCCCGGCTCAAGGCGGCCAAGGCCGTGGCCGACATGATCGTCGCTGAGACGGCCATGAACCGGCCCTTTGCCAGTGTTGTTGCGGCGCACAATCTGCCCGCCGCGCATCCGCTCGGCGGGCGCCGGATCGACCTCAACCAGGCGGCACAGGTGCCGCCGCCGGTCAAACTGTTCATCACCTTGCCCGCGGGGGCGAGCCGCACGCTTGCCGCCGGACCGCAGGGCTATTGGGTCGTGCATGTCGATACGGTGAAACCGGGCGATGTGGCGGCGGCGCCGGCGCTGATCGATAGTGCCCGTGCGCAATTCACCAAGGATGCGCCGAACGAACTCGGCGCGGCATTCGCGCAAGCCGTCGAGCGCGCCGTCGGGGTGCAGCGCAATTCGGCGGCGCTCGCCGCCGCCACTGCGCGGATCACCGGTACCGCCAAATAGTGGCGGACTGCGCGCCGCCCGACTTCACCGCCGCGCTGGCGGCCGGTCGTGGTGCAATAGTGTGGCGGCGGACGGTCGCCGATACCGAAACGCCGGTGTCGGCCATACTCAAGCTCGGCACGCCAGGCAGCGGCGCTTTCCTGCTCGAATCGGTCGAAGGCGGGCAGGTGCGCGGGCGGTACTCGCTGCTCGGCCTCGACCCCGACCTGGTGTGGCGCGCGACCGGTGAGTGGTGCGAGGTCAATCGCCATTGGCGCAACGACCGCGAGGCGTTCGTGCCGTGCGCCGGGGGGACGCTGAGCGAGCTACGTGCCCTTGTCGCTGCGTGCCGGATGGATGTTCCCGCCGGACTGCCCCCCGCGCTGGCGACGCTGGTCGGCACGATGGGGTACGACACCGCGCGCCTCGCCGAGCGTCTGCCCGAGCCCAAGGCCGATCCGCTTGGCATACCCGACCTGCTGTTCGTTCGCCCGACACTGGTGCTGGTGTTCGACCGGTTGAAGGACGAGTTGTTTTTCGTCGCCCCGGTCTATCCGGAAGCCGCCCCCGGCGCATATGCCCGCGCGACCGAAGCGATCGACGCGGCCGAGGCACGGCTCGCGCAGCCCGTTCCGATCGGTGTCCGGCCCACGGAAGCTCTGCCCGACGGCACGATGACGCCGATCCTGCCGCCCGGCCATTATGCGGCGATGGTCACCGCCGCTCAGGAGCTGATTGCCGCCGGGGACATTTTTCAGGTCGTGCTCGCGCAGCGGTTCAAGGTCGATTTTCCATTGCCGCCTTTCGACCTGTACCGCGCGCTGCGGCGGATCAATCCGTCGCCATTCCTGTACTTCCTCGATCTGCCCGGCTTTGCGCTGATCGGATCATCTCCTGAAATTCTCGTCCGCGTTCGCGACGGAGACGTCACCATCCGCCCCATCGCCGGAACGCGCCCACGCGGTCGCGACGCCGTCGACGATGCCCAATTGCGCGAGGAATTGCTCGCCGACCCGAAAGAATTGGCCGAACACCTGATGCTCCTCGACCTCGGGCGCAACGACGTCGGGCGTGTCGCGGCACCCGGCAGCGTCGTTGTCACTGACCGCTTCGGTGTCGAATTCTACAGCCATGTTATGCACATCGTCTCGAACGTGCGCGGCACACTCGATGCCGGGCACGATGCGATCGACGCGCTCCTGGCCGGCTTCCCCGCCGGGACCGTCAGCGGTGCCCCCAAGGTTCGCGCGATGGAGGTGATCCACGCCCTCGAAGCGGAAAAGCGCGGACCCTATGCCGGCGGCGTCGGCTATTTCTCCCCCGACGGCAGCATGGACAGCTGCATCGTGTTGCGCACCGCCGTCGTCAAGGATGGGGTCATGCACGTCCAGGCCGGGGCCGGGGTTGTCGCCGACAGTATTCCCGCAAGCGAAGATGCCGAATGCCGCGCCAAGGCCGGCGCGTTGTTCGCCGCCGCCCGCGAAGCCCTGACGCGCGCTGCAGAAGCGGGGTACGGGCAATAGCCCTGCCGCGTCGGCTCAGCGCGAAAGCACATCAGCGAGTGAGAGCCTCGACGATCGCACGTACCTTGGCCTGCCGCCATTGCGGTGTCGGGGCGACCAGCCAATAGGCTGCAGGCGACGTCCCGACCGGCGTGACCGCCAGCGCCGTCGGCGCACCGGCAGTGATCAACGCCGGAACGCGCGCAACGCCCAACCCGGCGACCGCCGCATCGAGCGCAAGACCGGCGTCAGCAACGCTAAGGACAATGCGCGCGCCGTCGGCCGCCACCCACCCGCTGCTGGGATGGTCAATCCGCTGCATAGGGTCGA
Source organism: Sphingomonadaceae bacterium (assembly GCA_025362895.1). Classification (GTDB taxonomy): domain Bacteria; phylum Pseudomonadota; class Alphaproteobacteria; order Sphingomonadales; family Sphingomonadaceae; genus Polymorphobacter_B. The sequence continues at coordinate 10,217 of JANYFA010000056.1, forward strand.
TCCCGGCGATGCCAACGACGCACATCGCCCCATCATCGAGCGGTTTGCCGTGCAGGCCCTCGACATCGGGCGTCGGGCCGTACGTGACGGCAAGATCGAGGTTTGCCTGCGTGAAATCGATCCCCGCGTCGGCGGCCTCGACCGCGAACCGCATATCCGGGTTGGCCGCGCCATAGGCTGCCAGCCGGGGGAGTAACCATTTCGCGGTAAAATCGCGCGGCGCGGCAATCGTAAGCACCTTCGACCCTTGCGCGTCCTGCAGAATACGAACCGATTCCTCGAGTTCGAGGAACGCTGCGCGCAACGCCGGGAGCGCGCGCGTTGCCTCGGGCGTCAGTTCAAGGTTGCGCGTCATCCGCTTGAACAACACGGTGCCGAGAACGTCTTCCAGCGCGCGAATCTGCTGTCCGACGGCGGCGGGCGTGACGGCCAGTTCGTCAGCCGCTTTGGTAAACGACAAATGCCTCGCTGCAGCATCAAATACGCGGAGCGCATTAAGAGGGAGATGGGTGCGTTTCACTCAGGCGCTCAATGCACCACCCGCGCGCCCGGCGTATCAAGCGAGAACAGCGGAATCGCGACGTCGAAAAGCACTTCACGCGCCGCCATCGTGAACGTCCCCGTCATCGTCCCCGACGATGTCGGTAGCGGGCAACCGCTGACATAATCATAAGACCCGCCCGGCACGATGACGGGCTGATCGCCGACGACACCTTCCCCACGGACATGGTCGACGCGCCCGTCGCCGTCGGTGATGATCCAATGGCGACTGAGGAGTTGGACATCGTCGGTGGAGCCGTTTTCGACGCGAATGTGATAGCTCCACGCCCATTCGCCGCTGTCGGGATCCGATTGCTCGTCAAGATACCGCGGGGCGACGCGCACCGTGATGCCCGCCGTTGTCTCGGCATAGGGGAAGAACGCCTTCACAACCCGACCGCCACCAGCGCCCGATCGAGATCGGCGATAATGTCACGCGAGTCTTCGAGGCCAACCGACAACCGCAACATCCCCTCCGTAATCCCCATTTCCTCGCGAACCGCAACAGGAACACTGGCATGGGTCGTGGAGGCCGGATGCGTCATCAGCGAGCGCGAATCGCCCAAGTTATTCGAAATGTCGATCAACTGGAGCGCGTCGAGCAATCCGTGTGCCTGACGACGATCCTCCACGAACAGCGCGATAATGGTCCCGCCACCGCTCATCTGGCGCATGGTAAGGTCGCGCTGCGGGTGGCTGGCGAGTCCGGGGTACAGCAGGCGCGGCAGGCGGCCGTCAAGCGCCGCGGCCACGGCGGCGGCGTTCGCATCCATCCGGCGGACGCGAAGATCGAGCGTCTCAAGCGATTTATGGATGACCCACGCGGCAAACGGGCTGAGCACCGGCCCGGTGTGACGCGCCATCGCCATGTACGTATCGGTGATCCACTTCTCACTGCCGAGGACCGCACCCGCCAGCACCCGCCCCTGACCGTCCATCGTTTTCGTCGCCGAATACGCCACGACATCGGCCCCGAACGTCATCGGCTGCTGGAGAATCGGCGAGGCGAAGGCATTGTCGACGACGACGAGCGCCCCGGCATCATGACCGATATCGGCAACCGCCGCGATGTCGACAACGTCGAGCCCGGGATTCGACGGTGTTTCGAGGAAGAACGCCTTGGTGTTCGGCCGCCGCGCCTTCGCCCACGCGTCGGTGTCACGCCCATCGACGACGGTCGTGTGAATCCCGAAGCGCGGCAGGATCGTGTCGACGAGGATCCGGCACGACCCGAATAGTGCGCGTCCGGCGACGAGATGGTCGCCCGCCGACAAATGGCTCATCAGCGCGGTCGACATCGCCGCCATGCCGGTCGCGGTGACACGGCACGCCTCCGCCCCTTCGAGCAGGCAAAGCCGCTCCTCGAGCATCATGTTGGTTGGGTTCTGGAGCCGCGAATAGGTCATGCCCGGATGCTCACCGCGGAAACGCGCGGCGGCTTCCTCGGCATTGTCATAAGCATAGCCCGAGGTGAGGAAGATCGCCTCGCTCGTCTCGCCGAAGTCCGACCGTAACGTTCCCCCGCGCACCGCCTGCGTCGCGGGGTGCCACGTCGAGGTCACGGCGCGGTCGTATCCTGTGGTGCGTTTCATTGGGCCGGGCTTAGCGGCGGGGCGACGCCGCCGTCAAATCACGGCATCAGCTTCCGCGTCAGAAAGTCGATCGTCGCGGCGTCGGCCTTGAGCCAGCTTGTGTGGCGCAGAAAGCCGTGGATCTCGTTCGGCAGGACGAGTTCTTCATACGCCACCCCGGCCGCGTCGAGACGACGGGCGAGGTCGATCGTCTGGTTGAAGCGAACGTTGCGATCGTCGTCGCCTTGGATCAGCAGCACCGGCGATCGCCATGTGGCAACGTCGGCAGCGGGCGAGCTGGTGAAGGCGGTATGGAGCGCATCGGTCCACTCACCCTGTTCGTAACGTTTGGCGGGCGCGATTTCCTCAGCGAGCAGGCGCGACCAGTCATGGACGCCGTGGAGATCGACGCCGGCCTTGAAGATGTCCGAGTTGCGCGCCAGCGCGAGGCCGGTGAGGTAACCGCCGTAGGACCCGCCCCAGATCCCCAGCCGCGCCGGGTCGACGCCGGGGAGAGACTCGAGATATTTCGCTCCGGCGACGACGTCCTGATATTCGCTCGCCCCCGCCGGGCCGCCCTTGTCGGGGTGCTGAAACGCGCGGCCGTAGCCGATACCGAGGCGGTAGTTGACCGACAGAACGACGAAACCACGCGCCGCGAGCGCCTGGTTCACCGCATACGCATTGCTGTAATACTCCATATACGACCAGCCGAGCAGCATCTGGCGCGGCGGCCCGCCGTGGACGAAGATTACCGCTGGCTTCTTCGCCGCGCCGCCCGTGGTGAACAACTGGCCGTGGACGAGCGTCCCGTCGGCAGCGGCGAAGGTGACGCGCTGCGGCACGACGAGGGCGGCGGCGGGGTAGGCGTCGGCGCCGTGATCGATCAGCTTGGTGAAGCCACTGCCGACGGCGCTCGAAACCGCTACGGCGGCCGGCTGCGTTGCCGTTACCGAGACGAAGGCGACAAAGCCATCCGTTAAGGGCGTCGGCCGGAACTGGAGCCCGCCGTAGCGGGTCTCGGAAGGGGTCTCGATACCGAACGCCGGACCGCGATCGACGGGTACGCTGAATACGTGGCGGCGATCGTCATCGGCGACATCGCTGGCGTTGGCGCTGGCGTTGGCGTTGGCGTTGGCGTTGGCAGTGTAGAAAACTGACGTGCCGTCATGGCCGAGGCGAACGTCCTCGACCATGAACTTTCCCGGTGTCAGCAGACGTGGCTCGCCGCCGGTAGCTGGCAATGCGTACAGATGCGGCCAGCCGTCGAACTCGGCACGAAAGACAAGCGTGTTGCCCGCTGCCCACCCGAGACTCGCGCCGCCAGGGACGTCGGGATACGACCCAACGAGCGTCTTGGGACTCGACCACACGACGCGCCCGCCGCCACTTGCCATATCGGCAACGACGATTGCCCATGGTCGCGGAACGTCGATGCGGAGAGGCTCAGCTGCGCCGCCGTTGTTCCACTGGCGAGTAAAGGCAACACGCGTGCCATCGGGCGACCACACCAGATCACCGTCGATCCCGGTCGACGGCGCGATCCAAGTGACCGTCTTAACGGCAACAGAATAGACGCCGACGAAGCTGTGATCGCCGCGTCCCGAGACGGATGCGAGGCGGCTGCCATCTGGTGACCACACGAGGTCACGGACCTTGCCCTCGTCATAGACGCGGTGGCTACCGTCCTTGGCAGCAGTACCGACCCACAATTCGCCATTCTTGACGAAGGCGAGGCGACCATCGTTGGCGAGCGCGGGGGCGTCGCCCTCCCCGATGGCAACCGCCGGGCCACCGGCCGCGAGCGCGGTCCACAAGGTCAATTTGGGTTGGTCGGTCGCGCCGGCGGCGTTCGGCTGGCGACCATTCTCCTCCCAGTTGGCGTCGTGGTCGCCGCCGCGTACCCAGACGAGGCGCTTGCCGTCGGGGGCCAGCGTCAGCCCCGTCAACTCTTGCCCGTCGTCGTCGGTCGCGACGCGAACCGCGCGCGGCGCGAAGCCCGGTCCCGACGCCGTCCAGACTGTGCGGATACCCTTGGTGTTGCCGGTCCACGCGATGCGGTCGGAATCGCGTGCGGCCGTCAACCCGTCGATAAACGGATACGACAGCATCGTCGGCAGGTCGGGAATCGCCGCCGCAAGGGGCACCGCGAGCAGCACCGCGCCGAACGCCAAACCTATCAGACCACGCATTGAAGCCCCCGTGTCGCCAGCCAACGTCAGACTAGCCGACGCGGTGATCGGCGCAACAGATCACTTGGCGGCGGTCGCCTCGATCTCGACAAGATAGGCCGGGCCCGCCAGTGCCGCGACCTGCACCGTCGAACGTGCGACCGTCGTCGGATTGTCGGTCGTGCCAAAGAAGGTCTTGAACCCCTCGTTCATGCCGGCGAAGTCCATCTTGCCGCCCTTCGCCGGGTCACCGGCAACGAACACCGTCAGCTTGACGACATCGGCCATCGTATAGCCATGCGCGGCGAGCGCGGCCTTGATCTTCGCCAGCGTGCTGATCGTCTGGGTCTTGGTATCACCGAAATCGGCCATCGTCAGCGTCGCCATCGCCGCCGGAGACGCCGCCTTCGCCGGATCGATCGGCGACGCGAGCTGCCCGGACAGGAACAGCAGCGTCGACTTCGAGCCGACGCTCGCCCCTTGCAGGATCAACCCCGGCGGCGTGTTCGGAAACTTCATCACCTGCGCCGAGGCAACGGTGGCGAGGCTGGCGAGGACGATGGCGGCAGTCAGCACACGGCGCATGGTGGTTCCCCTGAAAAACGATGAGGGGCACCGGCTATGCGCCGATGCCCCCCGTGTCGACCGATAAATCGTGTCAGGCCCTAGAAGGCAACGCGAGCCCGGACGTACCAGAAGCCGCCGTTGATACCGAACGGCCCGCCGCTGCGCGGATAGATTTGGCCGTCGCCGAGGGCATTGGTTGCCGCGAAGATGTTGTTGACGCCGGGATTGTGCTGGATCTTGTCCGGCTTGGCGCTGAACACGTTGTTGCCGCCGACCGACATCGTCAGGAACTTCGTCACGTCGTAGCTGACGTCGATGTCGGTCGTGAACTTCGAACCAAACTTCTGGCCAATCGGATAGCCCTTGGAGTCGAGGATCGGATAGTCGTTCGCGTCGATCCAGTCGCCGTAGAAGTTTTCGCGCAGGACGACGGCCCACCGGTCGTGGCTCCACACGCCCGACAAGGTCGCGCGATGGTTCGGTGCGAGATGCGCAATATCGACCACCTGCGCGTCGTTGATGACCTTGGGATCGCGCTTCGTCACCCGGCTCCGGTTGAAGTTGTACGCAAGGGTGATGTTGAGATCGCCCGGTTCGATCAGCGCCGTGCGATAGGTTGCGACGAGGTCGACACCCTGGGTGACGGTGTTGAAGGCGTTGGTGAAGTACGTCACCGCGCCGCCGACGCCGACCGCGTTGAGCGACGGCTGTGCGGCAACATCGGCCGCCGTGACGTTGAAGGTCTGCGATACGCCGATCCGGTTGGTGACGTAGATGCTGTAACCATCGACCGTCAGCGTCAGGGCACGGGCGGGCTTCACGATGAAGCCGATCCCGTAGTTGTACGACTTCTCCGGCCCGAGCGTCTTTGCGCCGTAATAGACGGCGATCGGATCCTTGTTCGGATACGTGCCGACCTGAACCTGGTTGCCGGCGACGAACGTCGTCGTCAGGATTTCATCGTTCGACTGGCCCGGCGACGGAGCGTGGAAGCCCGAACCGACGGTACCGCGGATCGAGAAATTATCCGAGAAGTCGTACTTGGCATTCGCCTTGTAGACGAATGCGCCGCCGAAGCTGTTGTAATGCTCGTAACGGCCGGCCACGCCGACGCTCAGCTCCTTGACGATGTCGGTCTCGAGGCCACCATAAATGCCGTAGCTGTTCTGACCGAAGGTGCCGGCGGCGATGGGGTTGGTACCGCCATAACCGCTCGCACCCGGTGCTGAACCGCCGCTGCTGCCGGCTGGGGTATAAATGCCCCCGCCGTTGTTGAAGTAGAGTGGCTGCGACAAGGCATAAGGCCCGGCACCGTAAGACTGGAGGTCGCCCGCTGTCTGCGTGTAATCCTCGTGCCGATATTCGGCCCCGCCCGAGATCGTCAGCGGGCTGGCGAAGCCGACATCGATCGACTGCGTCAGGTCGAGATTGACGTCAGTTTCCTTCTGAATCAGCTTACCGAACTGGAACGCGGTTTGCGACTGCGGTCCATAGGATGCGTTCAGCGAGTTATACATCGACAGGGCAAGTTGATTGCGGCTCGTCGTTGCCGACAGGTCGTAGGTGAAGCCGCCGTCGGTGTGACCCTTATAGCCGATAACGCCGTACAGCTCGTCAGTCTTGCCGACGAAGCGCGGCGTAAAGCCTGCGGGATAGATCGACTTCAGGCTGTAAGTGTTGCCGTTTGAGACAAAGCCATTCGCCGGGCACGTCGCGTTACCGGCAGGGCACGGCGTCAGGTAAAATACGCGCGATAGCGAACTATTGGCCGAAAAATTGCGAGTGACACCGTTGATGTCGACTGCGCTACCGCTGATCGGCGAGCGGAAGTTGAAGCTTTCGTTCGCCTTCGACGATGCCGCGTTACCGAAGATATAGAGCTTGCTGCTATCGGTGACGTCGTAACCGGCGTTGACGACAGCCTTGAAGCCATGGCTCGGCGACGAACCCCAGATCTGCGCCGGACCGGGATAGTTGGGCAGCTGTGGCGCGAGGGTCGGGTTCTGCTGCGCGAAAATCAGGGCGCTGACGCGCGTCGCGCCACGGCTGGTTGACCTTCGTCATCATATTCGCCGCTGATGTTGATGAAGCCACGCTCGCCGAGCGAAAGGCCGAGGTTGGCCGAAATCTCTTTCGACTTGCCGTCGCCGTGATCGTAGAACTGGCCGTAGCGCGCCGTTGCTTCAAAACCTGTCTTGTTGTCGCGCAGGCCGTAATTCATGACCCCGGCGATCGCGTCCGACCCATATTGGGCGGTGGCGCCTTCGCGGAGGATCTGCAGGCTCTTGATCGCGATCGACGGCAGCGCCGAAATATCGGAGCCCTGCGACCCGAACGACAGAGCGGTGTCGCCGCCGCCGTACACCTGAACAAGCGCAGACCGGTTATACCGTTTGCCGTTGAGCATGACGAGGACTTCGTCGCCCGGCAGGCCGCGGAGCGACGGCGCGCGGACGAAGGTCGAGGCGTCGGAAATCGTATTCTGGCCAACGAAGAACGATGGGACGATGTTCTTGATCGCGTCGAGCAGGTTGGCGGACGACTGGCTGCGAAGCTCGACCGCGCTGATGACATCGACCGGCGAGGCCGAAGTTGTCACGGTGCGATCGGTCCGGCGAGTGCCGAGAACGATAATTTCGGCTGCCTCGGTGTTCGCCGCTGCCACCTTCATCGAAGTATCGGCGACCGCGACCTGCTGAGCATAAAGCTGGCCCGGCGCAAGCGCGGCTGTGGCGAGCAATGCGCCTACAAAACCGCGACGAACATTCGCTGATGCCATGTGAAATTCCCCGGAAATGCCGAATATCGACGGCGAAACCATCGAAATAACTGTAGCTAGGGGAGACGTGGGGCAGTTGTAAATCGCCGACGCTGCGCCGCAACAAAGATTATGCGCCGCGTGTCATTCGGGTGACAGTTTCGCAAGGTTGTTGCGTCTGCGCGTGCGTGACACCGGCGCTATTACCGTAGCCGGCGCTTTGTCGCAGCAATCGTGCGCGGGACGTTAACGACCTGCGGCGATCAGCTTCGTCATCGGCATGAAGGGAACGGCAACCCCGCCGCAGTCATGGGCGATAGGTTCGCCGGCGACATAGCCGTGCGCCGCATAAAAGGGGACGCCGGGCAACGTCGCCATCAACGCGCCCGTAGTGAACCCCGCCGCGCGCGCCGCCGCCTCGCAGCCGTCGAGCAACGCCGCACCCACGCCGCGCCGCGCGAAGGTGGGGGCAACGAAGAACGCGCGAATGCGGGCGGCGTCGGTCGCCGGGTCGAGACGGTCGTCTTCGCGCGCAGCGAAGCGGTCGCCGCCGAACAATGTCCGGCGCGCACTCCATCCGCCACAACCGGCGAGTGCTTCATCGGCCTCGGCGACGAAATAACTGCGGTCGACGACCAGCGCCGAATCGACGCCGAAGACATGGGAGATCGCCGCCTCCGTTTCCGCCGTGGTGTAGTAGCCGACGCCTAGAGCCCGCGCCGAAGCAGCGATCAACGCCTCCAGCGCGGGAACATCGGCCGCTGTCGCAGGCCGCAGGGTTACCATCCCCTTCGGCGAGACGGGCGCCTTCATGCCGCCTTGCGGACCGTCGCGTCACCCGCCGCGCGTGCTGCGAGCTTGGCGATCTGCGTCCGCGCCGACGCGATGCCACCCTCCTGCCATCCCGGCGTCTGGCTGAGCGCGGCGCTGGCGAAATAGACGCGGCCATCGGGTTCGAGCAGGTGACGGAAATAATGTGTGTCGATCGGATCCTCGAAGCCGACGCCGCCCCTGCCCCCGCGGTAATCGGGCCACGGGCCGAGGCTGTACGGCACCTTGTGCCAGTTGACGGCGATGCCGTTGACGAGGTCGCCGCCGTGGCCGGGATGGAGCCTGTCGACAACGCCGCGCGCAAACGCAATCTGGTCGACGATCGGCAGCTTTTGAAAGACTGCCGCCTCCGGTCCGGAGCCATAGCACGCGAGCAGCATCCCGCGAGCGCTGTGTAGCCCTGCCGACGGATACCAGACGAGGCTGGTCGGCCCACCGACGAACGAGATGCCGCCGTAAATCTGCTCCTTTTCCCAAAAGCGCGGGCTTTCGAACGCGATCTTGTTCGAATAGTCGTACATGACCGATGCCACCGCGCTCTTGGTGGCGGGCGTGAAGTCGGTATCGATGTCCTTGAGCACCGCGAACGGGATCGTGCAGACCAGGTAATCGGCGCTGACTGTCCGCATCGCGCCGGTTTTCTTGTCGCGATAGTCAACGTCGACGCCCGTCGCCGAATGCCGGATGCGCGTCACCTCAGCCCCGCGGATCGCCGGCGCACGGAGGTTGCGGTCGAAACCCGCGTGGATGCGGTCCATTCCGCCGACCGGCTCAACCATCGTCGCCTGCATATACATTCCGTCGTCGAACAGGGTGGACGGCAACTGCTCGTTCGCCAGCAACTGTTCGAGGGGCAGCGCGGATGCGGCGTCGGCGAATGTCACCCCCGCCCCTGGCGCATGGCCAAAGTTGGACCGTTCGGTCCCCTTGAACGCGCCCGTCGCATCGAGATCGCCGTACATCTTGAGGAACGGCAACAGCTTCGCCTTGTCGGCGGCGCTAATCGCGGTATCGAGCGACCCCTGGTTGAGCGCCTTCGCCAGCAGCTCCGCGATATGGCCGCGCAGGTCGTTGACCGCGACGCGCTGGCGGATCTTGGTCCCGTCCTTCGCCATGATATACGCCGACCGGCTCGAATTGACCTCGACCTCCAACGGGACGCCGAACTTGTCGCAATAGCCCAGCAGCCCAGTGTGGAAACTGGGGATGCGCGCGGGGCCAGCGTTGAAGTAGATGCCGTCGGAGAACTTTGCGGTCTGCGTTGCCTCGCCGATCATCTCGATCTTATCGCCGTCGCGGACCGTCCATGCCCGCCCGCCGACGCGGTCGCGCGCCTCCAGCAGGGTGACGACGAATCCCGCCTGTTCAAGCTCATACGCCGCGACGAGCCCCGAGATACCCGCGCCAAGGACGACGACGCGCGTTCCCTTGCCGGGCGGCAACATGGGCATTTCCTGCGCCGATGCCGCCCCGTTCAACCCGAGGACCTGCATCGCCTGGACAGTTACGGCGACGCCGCCGAGCATCCCCAGCCGGGTGAGAATGTTGCGCCTAGTAATCATCAAGCCGAACCCCCGGAACAATCTCGAAAAGATGACGCACGATTATCGTCTTCGCAACTGCAATATTTTCAGTCGAGGCTGGCGAGCAACCGTTCGGCGGCGACGCGGTGCGGCGCATCGATCATCCGCCCGTCGAGCCGCAGCGCGCCCGCCCCGGCGCCCGCCGCAAAATGCGCGACAATCGCCCGCGCATGGACGACTTCGGCGGCGCTAGGAGCAAAGCCGGCGTGGATCGGGGCAATCTGGTTCGGATGGAGTGCGAGCATTCCTCTAAACCCATCCTGACGCCCGCGTGTCGCATAGGCTTCCAACCCGGCGGCATCGGCAAGATCGGGATAGACCGTCTCGATCGCCGCTACCTGCGCCGCGTGCGCCGCGAACAGGGTCAGTGATCGCGCGAATTCATACGGCGGACGGTAGCGGCCATCGGTTTCGCGCGCCGTCGTCGCGCCGACCGCGCTCGACAGGTCCTCCGCCCCCCACGTCAGGCCGATCAGTCGGTCGGTGACACCGCCGTAGTCGCCCAGATGGAACATCGCCCGCGGCGTCTCGGTGACGATCGGCAGGATTTTGAGTTTCGTCCCCGCCAGCCGGGCGTCGATCATCGCGAGGGACGCCGTCCCTTCCGCCTTGGGCAGGACGATGCCCGTCGCCGCTCCGTTAAGGACCGCGCGAAGGTCGTCATCGAGGCCGCCGCTGTCGAGCGGGTTGATCCGGACGAACACCGGAACCGGCGGCGCAGACGTGAGCCACGCCGCAACATTCGCGCGGGCGCCATCCTTGGCGGCGGCGACCACCGAGTCCTCAAGATCGAGGATCAGCGCATCAGCTCCGCTCGCTGCCGCCTTCGCAAAGCGTTCGGGGCGGTCGCCGGGGACGAACAGCAGCGAGCGCAGCTTCACGGGCGTTTCCGCAGCAGCGCCAGCCGCAGGCATGAGCAGACGATTTCTTCACGCTGGTTGATCGCCTCGTGGCGGAAGGTGACGACGCCGGCATCGGGCCGCGACTTCGACGCGCGCAGCTCGGTCACCTCTGAAAACACCCGTAGTGTGTCGCCGATGAACACCGGCTTGGGCATGACGAGGTGTTCGTACCCGAGGTTGGCGACCAAGGTCCCCAGAGTTGTCTCGCCGACCGAAATGCCGACATCAGCGCGAAGGTGAAGGTGCCGTTGACGACGATTCGCCCGAACTCGGTCCCGGCGGCGTACTCGGCGTCGAGGTGGAGTGGCTGCGGGTTGTGGGTCAGCGCGGTGAGCAGCAGGTTGTCGGTCTCGGTCACCGTCCGCCGGATCGGGTGGTCGATCCTGTCGCCGACGTTCCACTCGTCGAACCAGCGACCGGTCATAGCGTCTCCTTGGCGGCAAACTCCGGGGGAGGAAGGCGGTAGGTCGCGGGCGTCCGGCTCAGCTTCACCGGCGACGCGATGCTGCCGTCGACGATCATTTTTCGGTGCGCGGTGTGCGGGTGGTCGAGCGCCTGCGCGACGTCGAGGACCGGCGCGCACGGCACCCCGCCGGCAATCAGCCGCGCGGCGAGTGGCGCGGCGTCGTGCGCGCTTAACGCCGCTTCGAGGGTCGCCTTGAGGACCTCGCGGTGCGCGACCCGCGTCCGGTTATCGGCAAAGCGCGGGTCGGCGGCGACGCCGGGCAGGTCGAGCATCGCGCACAATTTGGCGAACTGCCCGTCGTTGCCGACCGCGAGGAAGATCGGTGCGTCGGCGCACTGGAGGCTGTCGTACGGCGCGATGTTGGGGTGCGCGTTACCCGATCGCCCCGGCACTGCGCCGCCGCTCAGCCAGTTCGCCGAATGCGGGTGGAGGATCGACAGCGCGCAGTCGAACAGCGTGATGTCGACGAACTGCCCGCGCCCGCTGACGCCGCGCTCGTGGAGCGCGAGCAGCACGCCGACCGCCGCGTTGAGCCCGCTGACCATGTCGACCGCCGGCACCCCGAGCCGCGTCGGCGCGCCGGCCGCGTCGCCGTTGATGCTCATCAGCCCGGTCATCGCCTGAACCGCCGCGTCGTACCCCGGGAGCCCGCCCAACGGCCCGTCGGCCCCGAACCCGCTGATCCGGCAATGGACCAGCCGCGGGAAGCGCTCGACAAGATCGCCGAGCCCCCACCCCTCCAGCGTCCCCGGCTTGAAATTCTCGACGAGCACATCGGCCCCGGCGAGCAGCCCGAGCAGCGCCGCGCGCCCCGCATCGGTCTTGAGGTCGAGCACCAGCCCGCGCTTGTTACGGTTGACGCCGAGGAAATACGCCGATGCCCCCCCGCGCACCGGCGGCCCCCACACCCGCGTCTCATCCCCCTGCGGCGGCTCGACCTTGAGCACATCGGCCCCGTGATCGCCGAGGATCTGCGTGCAATACGGCCCGCCGAGAACGCGGGACAGGTCGACGACGGTGATACCGGCGAGGGCTCCGGGGATGGGGGCGGTCATCGCCTGTATCTAACTGGACCACGCGCGCACGTCACGTTCACTCGCGACCCTAGATAATTTTGATACATTTTACCTAGCCAAGGCGCGACCTAGAGCAACTTCCGAGCTGACAGACTCGTCGGGGATTCCCAAGTCGGTCGGGTTCTGATTCAAGCTGCGTGCTGGCGAGGGAGGCTGGCATGCATGACCAGGGCGCTATCGATCGATCTTCGTGAGCGGGTGGTGGCGGTGATCGACGGGGGCCTGTCCCG
>JANYFA010000088.1 GCA_025362895.1 Sphingomonadaceae bacterium
CCCGCCTCCTGCGCCGCATCGACGGCGGTGGCGACGGTCATGCGTTCGCGCACCGAAGCCAGGCGGATCAGCATCGGCAGGTTGACCCCGGCGATGACCTCCACCTTGCCCGGCACCATCAGCGAGATCGCGAGGTTGGACGGGGTGCCGCCGAACATGTCGGTCAGGACGATCACGCCGCGCCCGGTGTCGACGCTGCTAATCGCAGTGGCGATGTCGGCGCGACGCACCTCCATATCGTCGTCGGGACCGATCGGGATCGCGGCGAGCGCCGTCTGCGCACCGACGACGTGTTCGAGCGCGGCCACGAACTCGGTCGCCAGCCGCCCGTGCGTCACCAGCACCAGTCCGATCATCGGCACGCGCTTCCCAATCTTGCTCGACCGTTAATCCAGCGCCGGTAGCGCGGGTTCGGCATCAAAGCCAGCCCCCCTGCGCGTGCGGCGTTCCTCGATCGCGTCGCTGCCGGCCGCGCTCTTGTCGCGGTGGACGACCGACCCGCCCCAGCCCGCCGCCGCCAGCCGATCGGCCATCATCCGTGCGACAAAGACCGACCGGTGCCGCCCGCCGGTGCAGCCGAACGCAACGGTCAGATACGCTTTTCCCTCCGCCCCATAGCGCGGCAGGAGGAGGAGCAGCAGATCGAAAATCCGATCGAACGTCGGCGCGAACGCGGGGTCAGCCATGATATACGCCCCGACCGCGTCATCGTCGCCGGTCATCGGACGCAGGATCGCGTCCCAATGTGGGTTGGCGAGGAAACGCATGTCGAACACGAGGTCGGCGTCGCGCGGCAGCCCGCGCGCGAAGCCGAACGACAGGATGGTCAGCGTCAGCGGCTCGACCGCCGCGCGGGCAAAGCGCCCGTACAGCGCGCGGCGCAGGTCGCGCACGGCATAGTCGCTGGTATCGATGACGATGTCGGCGATGCGGCGCAGCGGCGCGACGATCTCCCGTTCGCGGGCGATTCCGTCGGCGGCGGGGCGGTCGAGCGCGAGCGGGTGACGGCGACGGGTTTCAGAAAAGCGCCGCGTCAGTTCGGTCCCGCTGCAATCGAGAAAGACCAATGTAATCTCGACGCCCTCGGCGCGGAGGTCGCCGATTCGCTCGGCAATCGCAACGGCGCCGAACGCGCGGGTCCGCGAGTCGATGCCGATCGCGAGCGGGCGATCAAGCGCATCGGCGGTGTCACCGGCTTCGGTAACGAGAAGCTTGTCGAACAGGCTGAGGGGCAGATTATCGACCGCCTCATAGCCCAGATCCTCGAGGATTTTCAGCGCGCTGGTGCGGCCCGCCCCCGACATGCCCGTGACAAGCAGGGCGCGCGGCGCGGGCGGCGGCGATCCGCGGGTCTGAGCAATCATCACCATCAAATCAATTCTCTACGCCCGTCCCGAAGGCGGTCAACGCCCGTTCGACTTTTAGCGGAGCGGACGCTTCGAAGGCGGCGAGCGCGACGGCGGGGACGGGCACGTCCGCGATAGGGTACATGATCGCTTCGGGAAGCCGGTCGGGCGGCGCGGCAAGGTCGACGACAAGGGCGACGCGCACCCCGGCGACGTGCGGCACGGCGATCAGCCCGACGCCGCGAACCTCGATCAACCCGGTGATCGTAGCGGGCGGTGCAGCGATGAGATCGTCGCCGGCGCGGGTGAGCACGACGCGGTCGTCGGCGATCAACACCGCTCCGCGATCGATCAGACGAAGCGCGAGATCGGACTTGCCGCTGCCCGGGGGGCCGATGAGCAGAACGGCGTGGCCGCGAATCGCGACCGCAGTGGCGTGGACCGTCGGCGAAATCATAACGCCCGCCGCATCACAGCGCCGCGAGGGTCACGGTAAACCGCGCTCCCGCCGCGACCGGCGAGTCGGTGACAGTGATCGTGCCGTCGTGCGCCTCGACGATGGTCCGCGCGATGGCGAGGCCCAGCCCCGAATGCCGCCCGAAATCCTCATCCGCCGGACGTTCGGAATAAAAGCGACGAAAAATATCGTCCCGGTTATCGGGGGGGACGCCCCGGCCATCGTCGTCGACCGTCAGCAGCGCGGCGTCGCGGTCGCGCGTGACGCCGACACGAACAACCCCGCCGGGCGGCGCGAACGACGCGGCATTATCGATCAGGTTACGCGCGACCTGCGCCAGCCGCCCGGCGTCGCCCCACACTCGCACCGGCGCGGGCGGCTGCGTGAAAGCGACGGTGACGCCACGCGGCAGTCCGGCGGTCGCGTATCCGGCAACCAGATCGGCCGCCACGCGGCCGATTTCGAGGGCTTCGAAGCGGCTGCGCGACAGTTCGGCGTCGAGGCGGCTGGCATCGGCGATGTCAGTGATGAGCCGGTCGATCCGTCCGACATCGGCGCGGATGACGTCGAGCAGTTGCGCCTGCAGGCCGGGGTCGTCGACGCGGGCGAACGTATCGACCGCGCTCGACAGCGACGCGAGCGGGTTCTTGATTTCATGGGCGACATCGGCGGCGAACGCCTCGGTCGCGTCGATCCGGTCGCGCAGCGTCAGCGTCATGTCCGACAAGGCGCGCGCAAGCTGGCCGATTTCATCGCGACGCTGGTTGAAGCGCGGCACCGTGACCTCGCGCGCGCGACCGAGGCGAACGCGCACGGCGGCTTCGGCGAGGCGGCGCAGCGGGCGGACGATCGTCGACGCCAGGTAGGTCGACAGCAACAGCGACGCTGCCAGTACCAGCAGGAAGACGTAAAACACCGCCGCACGCTCGACGCGGACCAGGGTTGTAATGTCGCGCGTGTCGCGGGTCAGCTGGACAGCGGCGAACGGGGCGGCGGCGGCGGGGAGGGGGGCGGCGGCGCTGATGATGACAATCCGATCGGGGGCGGCGCGCATCGTGTCGGCGGCGCGCGCGCCCGCGCTGGCGGCGACGACTTCCGGCCAGGCGGCGCGGTTGTCGACGGCGGGTTCGGCATAGTCGCCGATCGCGGGGAACGACCCGACCGCCTCGATCGCGCGGTCCAGAAAACGCGCGACATCACGGCGGAACGGGTCACCAGCGGGGTCGCGCAGTTCGAAGGTCGCTCCCGTCGCGCGCCAGCTATCGGCGACCAGCGTGCCGCCGGGATCGTAAACTCGCAGCCGCAGGTTGCCGATCCGGCCATAGCGCGCGGCAAGGTCGGGCAGGCGGGCGGGCGGCGCACCGGCCATGAAGCCGCCGATCAGTACCGCCTGCATCCGCATTTCGGCGCGGCGCTGGTCGATCAACCGCTCGCGGAACGAGTCGAGGTAGAAGATACTTCCCGTCAGCGCGAGGATGGCGAAGACGTTGACCGCGAGGATACGGGGCGCAAGGCTGAAGCGTCGGTCGAGGCCGGGGGCGTCGGTGGTCATCGCGAGCCGGTGCCGTGCATCATTCTTCGTTAAAGCGGTAGCCGACACCGTAAAGCGTCTCGATCGCCTTGAAGGCGGGGTCGACGACGCGGAATTTCTTGCGTAACCGCTTGATGTGACTGTCGATCGTGCGGTCGTCGACATAGACATCGTCGTGATAGGCGGCGTCCATGAGTTGGTCGCGCGACTTGACGAAGCCGGGGCGAGCGGCGAGCGCCTCCAGAATCAGGAACTCGGTAACCGTCAGCGCGACGTCGCCCTCGGTCATGCCGCCGCCGGTTGGCGCGGCCCAGCTGACCCGGTGGCGGGCGGGGTCCATGCGGAGTCGTCCGCGAACGATCGCCGGACCGGGCGCGGCCTCGCCCTCACCTAGCGGTAGCCCCTTGCGGCTGGCGGCGCGGCGCAGGACGGCGCGGATGCGCTCGATCAACAGCCGCTGTGAGAACGGCTTGCCGATATAATCGTCTGCCCCCATCGCGAGGCCGAGCGCCTCGTCGATCTCGGTATCCTTCGACGTCAGGAAGATGACCGGCACGTCGACCTTGTCGCGCAGCCGCCGCAACAGTTCGATCCCGTCGAGGCGCGGCATCTTGATGTCGAGAACGGCGAGGTCTGGCGGCGTTTCGACCAGCGCCTTCAATGCCGCCGCGCCATCGGCGTACTGCCGCACGGTGAACCCCTCTGCCTGCAGCGCAATCGACACCGACGTCAGGATGTTACGGTCGTCGTCAACAAGGGCAATGGTGGCGGACATGCGGAGCCTTGGTGCGTTTCCACCCGTCTCCTGCGCGCCCGGGGGACACGGCGCAAGTAGCGGCGCCCGAACTCAGCCGAGCCGCGCTTTGACGCGCCGCCCGCCCGACTGTAAACGAAACGTTAAGTGGCGCGCTGATAGAAGGCGACGCATCCCTTGGAGTTGTTGCCCGTGAACCCTGCCAATATTTCTCGTCACGGCCTCGATACAATCGGCTTTCCGACGCCTGCCGCGCTTCACTGGAACTTCGCGACCGCACCGTTGGTCGAACTTGCGCTGGCGCGGGGCGAAGGCGTTTTGTCGAAGGACGGCGCGCTCGTCGTCGCCACCGGCGCGCACACGGGGCGGTCGGCGAACGACAAGTTCATCGTGTCCGACGCCGTCACCGGGCCGGTGATCTGGTGGGGCAAGACCAACAAGTCGATCACACCCGAACAATTCGCCGACCTGCGCGCCGATTTCGCCACCGCGCTCGCCGCCAAGGAAACACTATTCGTTCAGGACCTGTTCGGCGGATCGCAGCCCGAACACCGCGTCAAGGTTCGGGTCATCACCGAATTCGCGTGGCATTCCCTGTTTATTCGTACCCTGCTGGTGCGCCCCGAAGTCGCAGCGCTGGCCGACTTCCTACCTGAATTCACCATCGTCGACCTGCCGAGCTTCCGCGCCAACCCCGCCCGCCACGGCTGTCGCGGTGAAACGATCGTCGCGGTCGATTTTACCGGCAAGACGATCCTGATCGGCGGAACTCGCTATGCCGGCGAAATGAAGAAGTCGGTGTTCTCGATTCTCAATTATCTCCTCCCGCCGCAGGGCATCATGCCGATGCATTGTTCGGCCAATGTCGGTGCCGATGGGCGGACGGCAGTGTTCTTCGGGCTGAGCGGGACCGGCAAGACGACGCTCAGCGCCGATGCCTCACGGACGTTGATCGGCGACGACGAGCACGGCTGGTCGGACACCGCCGTGTTCAATTTCGAGGGCGGCTGCTATGCTAAGGCGATCCGCCTGTCGGCAGAGGCCGAGCCCGAAATCTACGCGACGACGAAGCGGTTCGGCACGGTGCTCGAAAACGTCGTGATCGATCCGATCACCCGCGAAATCGATCTCGACGACGGCAGCCTCGCCGAAAACAGCCGCGCATCCTACCCGATCGACTTCATCCCCAATGCCAGCGCCGACAACCTCGGCCCGGTTCCGACGAACGTCATCATGCTGACAGCAGACGCCTTCGGGATCCTGCCACCGATCTCCAAGCTGACGCCCGAACAGGCGATGTACCACTTCCTGTCGGGCTATACCGCGCGCGTCGCTGGGACCGAGATCGGCGTCACCGAACCCGACGCAACCTTTTCGACGTGCTTCGGCGCCCCCTTCATGCCGCGCCACCCATCAGTTTACGGTAATTTGCTCAAGGAGCGCATCGCCAAGGGCGGGGTCGATTGCTGGCTCGTCAATACCGGCTGGACCGGTGGCGGCGCGGGCACGGGTGGAACGGGATCGCGGATGCCGATCCGCATCACCCGCGCGCTCCTCAATGCCGCGCTGGACGGCAGCCTGCACAATGCCGAGTTCCGCGCCGACCCCAACTTCGGCTTTCAGGTGCCGGTGTCGGTCGCCGGGGTCGAGCCGCGCATCCTGAATCCGCGCGAGACGTGGGCCGACAAGTCTGCCTATGACGCCAAGGCCAAGGCGCTCGTCGGGATGTTCGTCGACAATTTTGCCCAGTTCGCGGATCACGTCGACGAAGGCGTCCGCGAGTCGGCCCCGAAGGCGGCGTGAATCGATGACGGACATCCCACCGAACCCAGGGATGTCGGCGTTCGGCTGAAGGAAGCATGACATGACCAAGGGCACCGTCCTCGTCACGGGCGCGTCGGGCTATATCGCCGGTTTCATCATCAAGGACCTGATCGCCGGCGGCTGGGCGGTGCGCGGCACGATCCGTAGCCTCGCCAAGGCCGACGCCGTCCGCGCCAGCCTCGGGCTCACCGCCGACCAGTTGCCGCTGATGGCCGCCGACCTGACCGCCGACCCGGGCTGGAACGAAGCCGCCGCCGGGTGCGACTTCGTCCAGCACATCGCCTCGCCGCTGCCGACCGGCGCGGTCAGGACCGACGACGACCTTATCATTCCCGCGCGCGACGGCGCGCTTCGGCTACTCCGCGCGGCCAAGGCGGGCGGGGTCAAGCGCGTCGTCATGACCTCGTCGGTCGCGGCGATGTATTACGGAATGGCGGGCAAGGATCGGACATATAACGAGGCCAATTGGAGCGATCTGACCGCGCCCACGACCAACGCCTACGCCAAATCCAAGACGATCGCCGAGCGCGCCGCGCGCGACTGGGTCGCCGCCGAAGGAAGCGGCATGGAATATTGCACGATCAATCCCGCGCTCGTCCTCGGCCCGGTGCTCGGCACCGATTTTTCCGGATCGCTGGCGGTCGTGACTAAGCTGCTGGGCGGCGAATTGCCGGGGCTGCCGGCGATCGGCTTCGGCATTTGCGACGTTCGCGACATTGCCGCCGCGCACATCGCGGCGATGACGACACCCGGCATCGACGGCGGACGCTTCCTGTGTTCGGGCGACTATCTCGCCATGGCCGACGTCGCCGCGATCCTCAAAAGCCGTCTCGCCGACCAGGCGAAGCGCGTGCCGACGCTGCGGCTGCCCAATTTTCTCGTCCGCCTGTCGGCGTTGTTCGATCCCGAAATCAAGCTCGTCATTCCCGAACTGGGGCGCACCCGCGTTGCCGACAGCAGCCACGCCCGCGCGGTCATCGGCTGGAACCCTCGCCCCGCCGCCGAAACGATCGTCGACACCGCCCGCAGCCTGATCGCTGCAGGGTTGGTAAAGGGATAACGGGATCAACGGTGCACCACCCGCCGGGCAATTTCGAAGGTCAGTTGGGCGGCCGGCTGCACCGGATGTTCGTCGGCTATTTCACCCCGCAGTAAGGCCCGCTATCACCGCGCGGCACGGCAGGGAGCTAATATGCAGGTCATCGGGGTCATCGGCGCGGGATTGATGGGGAATGGCATCGCGCATGTCGCGGCGCTCGCCGGATATGACGTCATCCTGTCCGACGTTGCGATCGAGCGCGCCGTCGCGGCAAAGGCGACGATTGCCGCCAACCTCGCGCGCGCGGTCAAGAAGGGCATTGTCGACGCCGGAGCGGTCGATCCGGCCCTCGCGCGGATTGCGCTGACTACCGACACAGCGGCGTTTGCCGACGCCGACCTCGTGATCGAGGCGGCGACCGAGAATGAGGCGATCAAGGCGAAGATCTTCGCCGACCTGTGTCCGCGCCTCAAACCGGCGGCGTTGGTGGCGACCAACACCTCGTCGATTTCGATCACCCGGCTCGCCGCCGCGACCGACCGCCCCGACCGCTTTACCGGGGTCCATTTCTTCAACCCCGTCCCCGTCATGGCGTTGGTCGAGATCATCCGCGGGCTGGCAACGTCGGACGCGACGGCAAGTGCGATGCACGACTTCGCCGCGCGGGTCGGCAAGACCGCGAT
This sequence comes from Sphingomonadaceae bacterium, assembly GCA_025362895.1. Lineage (GTDB taxonomy): Bacteria > Pseudomonadota > Alphaproteobacteria > Sphingomonadales > Sphingomonadaceae > Polymorphobacter_B. The sequence goes on from JANYFA010000088.1 coordinate 7,635, forward strand.
CGAGGCGGCAGACGCCCCAGCATTCATCGTCAACCGCGTCCTATGTCCGATGATGAACGAGGCGATCTTCGCCCTGGGCGAGGGCGTCGGGTCGGTCATCGACATCGATGCCGGACTTCGGCTCGGCGCGAACCACCCGATGGGGCCGCTCACGCTCGCCGATTATATCGGGCTCGACACGCTGCTCAGCGTCATGCGCGTGATGCAGGAGGCGACCGGCGACCCGAAATACCGCCCGGCACCGCTGCTGGTGAAATACGTCGAAGCCGGCTGGTTCGGGCGCAAGACGAAACGCGGGTTTTACGATTATTCGGGAGCGGAGCCAGTGCCGACGCGCTAGGGTTCAGCGCGACGCGACGCCTGGCTTGGTCCACGAGGTCGATCGCTTCGCCGCGCCCTAATGCGGCCTCCGCCGCGTCCAATCCGGTCAGCGCGTCGTCGATGCTGACCCGCCGGGCCGTGAGATCGGCAACCTGCGCCGCGATCAGCCGGTCGAGATCGAGCCACGCCTCGCCCGTCAGCGCCGCGATCTGGCTGAGGCTGAACCCCGCGCGCTTGAGGACGGTGACCTGGTGGAGCCGAGCCACCTCGCTCGCGCCGTAGCGCCGCTGCCCCGCCGCCGACCGCTGGGCACGAACCAGCCCCCGCGCCTCATAGAAACGCAACGCCCGCGCCGACAGGCCCGTGCGGCGGCAGACTTCGGTAATGGACAGCATCGTCATTCCCGAGTCGTAACCGATGACGCTACGTCAGGGGCAAGGGGTATCGTCTCAAACGTTGAACGCGAAACTCCGCCCGGATTGCAGCGCAAGCTGCGTCACACGCGCATGCCATCGGTATCGATCAGCACTTCGCGGCGACCGACATGGTCGGCGACCCCGACATAACCGTCCTTTTCCATCCGTTCGATCAGCCGGGCGGCATTGTTATAGCCGACACGGAGCGTGCGCTGGAGGTAACTCGTCGACGCCTTGCGGCTTTCGGCGACGATCATGATCGCCTTACGGTACGTCTCGGCCTCCTCGCCGCCACCCTCCCCCATGTCGAGGCCGAAGACGCCGTCGCCTTCCGGCGGCTCCTCGGTGACGGCGTCGACGTAATCTGGGCGGCCCTGCGTCCGGCAATAATCGGCGACCGCCTCGACTTCCTCGTCGCTGACGAACGGGCCGTGGACGCGGATGACCTGCTTGCCGCCGGGCATATAGAGCATGTCGCCTTTGCCCAGCAGCTGTTCGGCCCCCTGCTCGCCGAGGATCGTCCGGCTGTCGATCTTCGACGTCACCGAAAAACTGATTCGCGTCGGCAGGTTGGCCTTGATGACGCCGGTGATGACGTCGACCGACGGGCGCTGCGTCGCCATGATGAGGTGGATGCCCGCCGCCCGCGCTTTCTGCGCCAGCCGCTGGATCAGAAACTCGACCTCCTTGCCCGCCGTCATCATCAGGTCGGCCAACTCGTCGACGACGACGACGATCAGCGGCAGCGTCTCGAAGTCGAGCGTCTCCTCCTCGTAGATCGCGACGCCGTCGTCATCGTAGCCGGTATGGACCTTGCGGATAAACGGCTTGCCGCTCGCCTTCGCCTCGCGCACCCGCTGGTTGAAGCCGCTGAGCGACCGGACGTTGATCGTCGACATCATCCGGTAGCGGTCTTCCATTTGCTCGACCGCCCACTTCAGCGCGCGGATCGCCTTCGCCGGCTCGGTGACGACCGGGCTGAGCAAATGCGGGATGCGGTCGTAGACCGACAGTTCGAGCATCTTCGGATCGATCATGATCATCCGGCACTGCTGCGGCGACAGCCGGTAGAGCAGCGACAGGATCATGCAGTTGAGTCCGACCGACTTGCCCGATCCCGTCGTTCCGGCGATCAGAAGATGCGGCATCGGCGACAGGTCGGCAATGACGGGATCGCCCGCGATGTTCTTGCCCAGCACGAGCGGCAGCGCCGCCGACTGATC
>JANYFA010000094.1 GCA_025362895.1 Sphingomonadaceae bacterium
CAGCGCGACGAGCCCGACCAACGGGGCGCACATCGAGCAGACGCAGAACGCGGGCGACAGCAAGATCCGCGGGATCGAGGCCGACCTGACGCTCAAGCCAACGCGCGACCTGACGCTGTCCGCGTCGTACGCCTATACGTAGTGGCGTGCCCCGTCGGCGGTCAACTCGATCACCGGCGGGCTGCCGCAGCAGCTCTTCATCGTCTATACGCCGACGAATGCGGCGTCGGGGGCGATCGACTACAACCTGCCGGTCGGGCGCGGCGACGCCAGCGTCCGCCTCCACCTCGACGCGGCGTATTCGAGCAGCCAGAACACCTTCGTCCTCGAGCCGACGCGGAGCGATGCGAGCTTCATCGTCAACGGCCGTCTCGCTCTCGCCGACATCGCCGTCGGCTCCAACAACAACAAGGTCACGCTCGCTGTGTGGTCGCGCAACCTGTTTGACCGGACGGTCGTCTATCGCCGGTCGGCGGCCAATTCGTCGCCAGTGCAGAACTTCAACGGCACGACGCTGGTTTCGACCGGCTACGGCGGCGTCCTCGGCGACTACGGCAACCTCAACCCGCCGCGGACGTTCGGGCTGGAGATTTCGGCGAAGTTCTAACGATCGTCACGTTCGACCGACACGTGTGGTAAAAGGGGCTATCCGGGTATCCACCCGGGTAGCCCTTTGGCTTTCAGGGCCTGACATCCGTGTCCAACGGATCGTCGCGGCGGTAGCCCCCTTCCCGCCCGCTCCCGCCTCGGCTAACGCCGTCCGATGACCAACATCCTCCTCACCGGCAGTACGCGCGGCATCGGTGCCGCCGCTCACGCGGCGCTCACCGCCGTCGGCGCGACCGTCATCGGCCACGGCAGCCGCGACGGGCCGGGGGTCATCGGCGTTGATCTGTCCGCGCCCGGCGGCGGTGACCGGCTGTGGGACGCTGCGCTCGACCGCGCGGGCGGGCGAATCGACGTCCTTGTCAACAACGCCGGAGTGTTCGAAGGCGTTGCGCTCGACGGCGACGACGCCGATTGGGCGGCGGCATGGGAGCGGTCGTGGCGGATCAACCTGCAAGCCGCCGCCGATCTGTCGCGCCGTGCCGTGCGCCATTTCCGCCAAGCCGCCGCCGACCGTGGGGATGCCCCTGCGGCCGCTGTATCCGGGCGCATCGTCAACGTCGCGTCGCGCGCTGCCTTCCGGGGCGATTCGCCCGACCATTGGCACTATGCCGCCGCCAAGGCCGGGATGGTCGCGATGACGCGCACCATCGCCCGCGCCTATGCCGCCGACGGCGTGCTTGCGTTCGTCGTCGCGCCTGGGTTCACGATGACCGGCATGGCGGCGGACTATCTCACGTCGCGCGGCGGCGACCGCCTGCTCGCCGACATTCCGCTCGGGCGCGTCGCCGACGCCGCCGAGGTCGCCGAAACGATCCGCTGGCTCGCGCTCGACGCCCCCGCGTCGCTGACCGGCGCGGTCCTCGACGTCAACGGCGCGAGCTATGTCCGCTAGCGGCTGGCGCGTCCGCCTGCCCTGTACCCGCGCCGAGGCGGAGGCGATCCCCTTCGCCGACCCGTTCCCCGACGCCGCCGACCCGCCGACGCTGCTGACCGACGAGCCCGACCCGGCGCGCCCCGACGAATGGACGCTCGACGCCTATTTCACCGCCACCCCGACCGCCGCCGACCTCGCCGCGCTCACCGCCCTCGCGCCGTCCGCCCCGCCGGGCAGCGCGGTGGTCGAGACGCTGGCCGACACCGATTGGGTTACGCTCAGCCAGGCCGGGTTCGCCCCCGTCCGCGCCGGGCGCTTCGTCGTTCACACTGCCGCCCACGCCGCCGCCGTCCGCGTCAGCGACATCGGCATCGCGATCGAGGCGGGGCTGGCATTCGGTACCGGCCAACATTTCACCACGCGCGGCTGCCTGATCGCGCTTGATCGGTTGGCGCGACATCGCACCCGCCACCGCGTCGCCCGCATCGCCGACCTCGGCACCGGGACCGGCGTCCTCGCGCTCGCGGCGGCCAAGCGCTGGCCCCGTGCCGCCATCGTCGCGTCCGACATCGACCCGGTCGCGGTTCGCGTCGCGCGCGGCAATATTCGCGCCAATGCTGAGCGGACCGGGCGATCACGGGGCGCGATCGATCTGATCGTCGCGCCGGGGGCGCACCACCCCCGCCTGGGCGGGCCGTTCGATATCGTCACCGCTAACATCCTCGCCGGCCCGCTGATCGCGATGGCCGGGTCGATTGCGCCGACGGTCGCCGCTGGCGGCACGCTTATCCTCGCCGGATTGCTGACGAGCCAGGCTAGCGCGGTCGCCGCCGCCTACGTCAATCGCGGCTTACGGCTGATCGCGCGGATCGACACCGACGAATGGCCGACGCTCGTTCTCCGTGCACCGCCTCGTCCGGGGAATGCTCAAGACGATGGTCACGATAGCGATGCCGATAATTAACCGTATCGGCGATATAATGCGGGGAGTGCACTGTTAATCGCTCACCGCAGGGTTGACGATTGCCGCCCATTCCGCCTCGTTGATCACCGTGATTCCGAGCGCCGCCGCTTTGGCCGTCTTGGCCCCTGCCCCCGAGCCAGCGACAACCAGGTCGGTTCGCGCACTCACCGACGCCGCCACCCGCGCCCCAATCCGCTCCGCCTGCGCGCGCGCCTCGTCCCGGCTCATCGTTTCCAAACTGCCCGTAAACACTACCGTCTTGCCGGTAACCGTAGAGGCTTGTGTTGTTACCGCCATCCCACCGATAACCACTTGCTCAATTATATTTTCGACGAGATCGCGGTTGTGCGCCTCGGCAAAAAAATCGGTAATGGCTGCTGCGACTTCGGGGCCGACGCCCCCTACGGCGAAGACGGTTGCCAGCGCCTGTGCCGTCCGTGCCCGCGCTTTATCCTCGCTCTCCCCGACCGCCGCCGCTGCCGCCGCACGGATCGTCAACGCCAACTCTACGCGCTCCAAAAACGCCGTATAGGTGAGATAGGCACGCGCCAAATCGCGCGCTGTCGTTTCACCGACGTGACGAATACCGAGAGCGAATAGAAACCGATCGAGCGTTATCTTGCGCCGGGCATCGATCGCGGCAAGCAACTTGTCCACCGATAGCTGATCGAACCCACGGCGAGCGACCAATGAGCCGCGGTGACCGGCAAGCTTGAAAATATCCGCAGGGGTGACAATTAAGCCCTCCGCAACGAACAGTTCGATCCGCTCCGAACCAAGCCCTTCGATGTCGAACGCGCGGCGACCGACGAAGTGGCGCAGACGTTCAATGCGCTGGGCCGGACAGATTAACCCGCCGGTACAGCGACGTGCCACTTCACCGGCCTCGCGCGCGGCAAGGCTGCCACACGCCGGGCATATTATCGGAAAAACAAAGGCTTCGGGGCGCTCGGCCCCATCGAGGATCGGACCGATAATCTGCGGGATGACGTCGCCAGCGCGTTGCAACTCGACAATATCGCCGACGCGCACGTCCTTCCGCGCGATCTCATCCTCATTGTGGAGCGTCGCGTTGGTGACGATCACCCCCCCGACGCCGACAGCCTCCAGCCGTGCGACCGGGGTCAATTGCCCCGTCCGCCCGACCTGGATATCGATCGCGAGAAGGCGCGTCGTCGCGCGCTCGGCGGGAAATTTGTGGGCCAGAGCCCAGCGCGGCGACCGAGCGACCTGCCCCAGTCGTGCCTGCCAGTCGAGCCGATCGACCTTGTACACCACGCCGTCGATATCGAACGGCAATACCGCGCGGTCGTGCTCGATCCCGTCATAGACCACAAGCGCCGCGTCGAGCGTCAGGCAGACGCGCAACCGATCGCTGACCGGGAACCCCCATGATGCAAATGCCGCCATCACGCCCGACTGCGAGTCCGCAGGCAAGTGACTGATTTCGCCCCAGCCGTGCGCGAGGAAGCGTAGCGGTCGCGACGCCGTTACCGCGACGTCGAGCTGGCGAAGCGATCCAGCGGCGGCGTTGCGCGGATTGGCAAAGGCGCGTCCGCCAGCCGCGTTTTGCGCCACATTGAGCGCCAGAAAATCCGCTTTCGCCATATAGATCTCGCCGCGAACATCCACGACCCGAGCTACCTCGGCAGGTAACCGTTGCGGCACATCGGCGACCGTTAGGATATTCGCCAGCACATCCTCGCCGACCGAACCATCGCCCCGTGTCGCAGCCGACACCAATGTGCCGTCGCGGTACATGAGCGAGATCGACAGGCCGTCGATTTTCGGCTCGGCAGTAAGGGTTACGGGCTCGTCATCAGGGAGGCGGAGAAACCGCCTGACCCGGCCGACGAATTCGCCGACGTCGGCAGCCGCGAAGGCATTGTCGAGGCTCAGCATGGGTCGCGAATGAACGACCTTGCCGAAGCCTGCTGCCGCTGTGCTGCCGACCTTGTTCGCCGGCGAGTCGAATCGAACCAGGTCGAGATAAGCCGCTTCAAGTTCGGCATTACGGCGGACGAGCGCGTCGTAATCGGCATCACTGATCGTCGGCGCATCGTCGCGGTGATAGCGCTCGGCGTGTTCGGCAATTTGCGCGGCGAGAGACGCGAGTTCAACGCGAGGATCGGTGATCATCGCGCAAGCAGCCGTGCGGCCTGAGCGCGAGCCTCGATGGTTATTTCGGTCCCCGACAACATGCGTGCGATTTCCTCACTTCGTTCGCGATCGGACAGCGCAGCAACGCCGGTACGGGTGACGGTTCCGCGCATGGATTTGCTGATCCGCCATTGATGGCTGCCGCGCGCCGCGACCTGCGGTGAGTGGGTCACCACAAGTACCTGGGTGGTTAGTGACAGGCGGGCGAGGCGCTCGCCGATCGCGCTTGCGACCGCCCCCCCGACCCCGCGATCGATCTCGTCGAAGACGATCGTTCCGGCTGTTCCCGTCGCCGCCAAGGCGACCTTAAGCGCGAGGACGAAGCGAGACAGTTCGCCGCCGCTGGCGATGCGTGCGAGCGCTCCGAACGGAGCGCCGGGGTTCGTCGAGATTTCGAATTGTACCGCATCGGCCCCTGACGCTCCCGGTGGCGCGGACTCCATAGTGGTTCGAAAGCGTGCCGCGTCGAGTTTGAGGGGTGCAAGTTCGCCCATGACCGCAGTGTCAAGCCGCGCCGCCGCCGCCGTTCGTGCGGCCGTGAGTACTTCCGCCGCCACGTCGAAAGCAGACTGTGCAGCCACGACTGTAGCCATCAACGTCGTCAAGCCAGCTTCCCCGGCCTCGATCGCTGCCGTCTTCGTCGCAAAGTCGACAGCCAAATCGGCGAGGGCGTCAGGCTCAACGCGATATTTGCGCGCCGCGGCGCGAAGGTCGAAAAGCCTCGTCTCGGTCGTTTCGAGCTGGTCGGGCGCGAAACTCAACGCCGTTGCTGCCGCCGCGAGCGCATCTTCCGCCTCGCTCGCCTCGATCACCGCACGGTCGAGACTGGCCAACGCCGCCGCAAGCAGCGCATGTTCGGGGGCTAGGCGATCCAGCCGCCGCGCCGCTTGCCGCAGTCCGGTGAGAGCGCCGTCCGAGCCGAGTAGATGCGCCGTAACCGCGTCGAGGTCGGCCGCCAGTCGCGCGCCCTTCTGCATCGTCGCCCGCGCCGTCGCGAGGTCAGCCTCCTCACCGGCCACCGGTGCCAAGGCGGTCAGTTCGGCAACAGCGTGATCCAACCATTCGCGCTCCCGCTGCCCCGCTTCGAGCGCCGCCGCTGCATCGGCAAGCCGTGTCTCGGCATCGCGCCACGCTGCGTAAGCCATTGCCGTTTCTGCTGTTTCCTCACCCAGGCCACCGAAAGCATCGAGCAGGTCTCGGTGACCGCGTGGGTTGAGCAGGCCGCGATCGTCCGCCTGGCCGTGGATTTCGACAAGGCGACTGCCGAGGTCGCGGAGAAGGGCGACCGACACCGGCTGATCGTTGACGAAGGCGCGGCCGCCACCATCGGCGGCGATGCGGCGACGAAGGATGAGGTCATCCCCCGGCTCGGCGTCGAGATCATTGGCCGTGAGCATTGCGCGGGCCGGGTGATCATGGGCGACGGCGAAGGTCGCGGTGACACTAGCGAATGCCGCACCGGCGCGCACGAGCCCAGCGTCGCCCCGCGCGCCGAGGGCGAGGCCGAGGCTGTCGAGCAGGATCGACTTGCCGGCACCAGTTTCGCCAGTTAGGACACCCAGTCCAGCGGGAAAGTCGAGGCGGAGCGCCTCGATCAGGACGACATCGCGGATGTCGAGCGCGGTCAGCATCGTGTCACGCGATCTGGTAACGCCACCGGAGTCACGCGCCGGGCTTCATGGCGGAGATCAGGCGACCTTCTTGCCGATCAGCTCGTAGCTGCGGTCGTACCACTTCGATCCTGGGTAATTGAAGTTGAGAACCGCCGCCGATTTTTTAGCTTCCTCGGGAATGCCGAGGGCAAGATAGCATTCGACCAGCCGGTGGAGCGCCTCGGGCGTGTGGCTCGTCGTGTTGTAACTGTCGACAACGGTGCGGAAGCGGATGACGGCGGCGAGGAACTGTTTGTTCGACTGATAGAAGCGCCCGACCTCCATCTCTTTGCCGGCGAGGTGGTCGCGAGTGAGATCGACCTTCAACCGCGCATCGGCGGCATAATCGGTCGTCGGATAGCGGCGGATCAATTCCTGCAGCGCGTCAAGCGCCTTGCCCGTCGTCTTCTGGTCGCGGTCGACCGAGGCGATCTGCTCGTAGTAACTGACCGCGACGACGTAATAAGCGTAAGGAGCCTCGCGGCTGCCGGGGTGGAGCGCGAGGAAACGCTGCGCTGACAGGATGGCTTCGGAGTAATTCTGACTCACGTAATAGCTATACGCGCTCATCAGCTGGGCACGGCGAGCCCAGACCGAATACGGGTGCTGGCGCTCGACCTCATCGAACTGCGCGGCGGCGAGCTTGTAATCGTGGCGCCGGAGCGTCACCAGCGCGGCGGTGTAGAGCGTATCAACGTCGCGCGCGACGTACGGCCGGTCCTTCTTCGCCTTGGTCGACGCGCACCCTGACACGATTACGGTCAGGCCAAGCATCGGCAGTAACAGGGTACGCAGCAAGCGGGAACGCATCATAGCCACAGCCTTAGCCGATGGGCGGCGAGGTGCCAAGCGGGGCCCGCCCCGTCCGGACCTCGGTGATCGCCGCCGCGATGGCATCGGGCCGGTCGTGTGGGATCAGATGGCCCGTCCCGATTACGGTGCGGCGAACGCCCACGGTCGAGCGATCGGCCAGTTCCTGGTGCAGCCCGGCCCAGACGCGGTCGGCGAAGCGGCGCGGGCCCTCGGGTAAAGCGGCGTTGGTGTCGCCCGCCGTCAGGACAATCAGAGGCAGCGCACCGAATGTCGGCCGACCGGCCGCGACTTCGTCGGAGGTCGCCCGCCACAAAGTGTCGAGTTCAGACACCTCGGTCGCCCACGTCGCAAGCGGCGTCGCGGCGTCACATTTGGCCAGCGCCGGATCGGGCGAGGGCAAGCGGTGCGCCGTGGCGGCGGCTAGGCAACGCGCCGATCGGTCGCGCAACCCCGCGATGCTTCCCGCGCCCGGCCCGTACATCGCGCTCAGTCGCTGATCCTGGAATTCGACGCTCGGGTCGACGAGGACCATACCGACGACATCGGCGGAGCGGCGGTCGGCGAACAGGCGGACGTACAGCCCACCCGCCGAATGCCCGACGACGACAAACGAGCCGACGATGTTCGCCGCCCGCAGGCCATCGTCGAGGTCGTTGGCGATCGCGGCGCCGTCGCGCGGGGCCGGGCCGGGGTCGCTCAGCCCCATCCCGGCCCGGTCGTAGCTGCACACGCGCGCGGTCGCGGCGACGAGCGGCTGGACGCGGCTCCATGCCAATGACGATGCCGCCCATCCGCCTTCGAGTAAAACCGTTGGCGCGCCGTGGCCCGAGCAGCGAAAGGCGAGGCGACGGCCATCGGGCAGCCGGGCGAACGTGACGTCGTCGCCTGGCACCGCCAAGGCACATCCAGCCATCACCACCGCTGCGAGCCATAACGCCCCTAAGCCGCACCGGGCGAGGACGGATGCCCGGCGAGGATTCATGGTGCGCTCACGCGCCGTGCGCCGACGTCACGAGCGAAAATACGGCACCACCTCACCCTGCTGCTTGATGGTGATCGGGTTGCCGTAACGATCCTTCGACCCGGCGACGGTCAGGCGAACCCAGCCCTCGGAGGCGCAATATTCGTCGACGTTGGTTCGCTCGACGCCCTTGAAACGGATGCCGATGCCACGCGCCAGATGCGCTTCGTCATAGTGCGGGCTCGACGGATTGTTCGACAGGCGATCCGGCGGGGTCTCGGTGGCGGCGGCGGGAACGGGCGCGTCGGCGGGAAGCTGATCGTCGGGGGTTGCAGTCATGGGTGGCTTTCTGGGGTACGGATGACATGGCGTGATAGCCACTCGTGCGGCTATGCGCTACCGTATCAGAATGGCCGAGGATTTCGTTCGTCACAAACAGGCGTGGACCAGCGACGAAGTCGCCAAGCTGCGCCGCTTTGCCGAAAAAGGCATGGCCGTCCGCGCGATCGCCAAGGCGCTGACCCGCAGCGAGGAATCGGTCAAGGCGCGGGCGAAGGAAGATTCGCTCAAGCTGGCGAAGCTGCGCTAATCGCGCTTTTGAAAGTGGCTGTCACCGGCCGCGGCGCAATTTCGTCGCGTGAAGATGCGCCCACGGCCCATCGAGATAGCGCCAGACGTCGATCGCGACGATGTCGAATTCGAAAGGAATAAACTGTTCTGTCAGCGTTGCGAGCGTCGCGCGGGCGACGGCGGGCGTGACCTTGTTCTGGATCGTCACGTGGCCGCCGAAGCGATGGCGGTCTTGCGGGATCAGCAGCGGCTCCCACGCGGCGGCGAGGTCGGCATGGAGCGCTTCGAGATCGGACGACCGCAGCGTGATCGCGACACCACGCCCGAGTGAACGCAGCCCGGTCGCCGCGACGCGCGGCGCCGGGTGTTCACGCGCAGTCAGGCCCAACCGCTCGATCACGGCGGCCAGCTCGCTTCCCGGCAATTGGTGGAACAGCGAGATGTGCGCCGGAACGCGGTTGAGCGCTGCCGGATAATGCGCGCGACGCAGCGCCTCGAACCGCGCGAGCGGGGTGACATCGGGTCGTGCAGTCAAAACGAGCGGGCGGAAATCGGTCATTTCGTCCCCGGAATATTTAATTTTGAGCGGAACACAACGTTGTTCGTGTCGTTCGTTCGCCACGTTCACACTCGTTTTGACAGGAGCCTTCCATGGCCAAGGAAACCACCGCGACCGGCAGCGATACCGCGCAGCCCCAGTACAAAGTCGACTATCGTGAAATTCAGGCCTTTGGCACCCTCAAGCACCTGCCGATCAGCCTCGAGGACAATGCCCGGGCGCAGTCGGTCGCGATCCTCAATCAGGTTCTTGCCGACACGATGACCCTGCGCGACCTGTACAAGAAGCATCACTGGCAGATGTCGGGAGCAACCTTCTATCAGCTCCACCTGCTCCTCGATAAGCATTACGAAGAACAGGCCGAACTCGTCGATCTGATTGCCGAACGAATCATGGCGCTTGGCGGAATCAGCATCGCGATGGCCCCCGACGTCGCCGAGATGACGACCATTCCGCGCCCGCCAAAGGGCCGGGAAGACGTGCCGACGCAGCTTGCCCGCCTCCTCGAAGCGCACGAGATTATTCTGCGGCAGGCGCACGAGGGTGCCAGCGCGGCGGATGACGCCGGTGACGACGGTACGAACGATATGCTTGTGTCGAACATCATCCGGACCAACGAACCGCAGGTCTGGTTCATCGCCGAACATCTGGCGGAAACGAGCCTGGTTCGTAGCGACAGGTAGAACCGTTTCCCCTCTCCCGTTCGCGGGGGAGGGGAAATTGGTGGGCCCTGCGGGACTTGAACCCGCGACCTACCGATTAAAAGTCGGTTGCTCTACCGATTGAGCTAAGGGCCCTCGGTGGTGCATTTAGGCTGGAGCAGCCGGGCGCGCAACTGACGTGCGGTCAAGTGCAGCAGCGGATGCCGCCACCCGCCGTCGATTTCGACCAGCGGGGCCAGAACAAAGTCGCGGTGCGCCAGTTCAACGTGCGGCACCGTTAGCCCGCGTGCACGGACCACGGTTGCCCCCGCCGCGATCAGATCGAGATCCAGAACGCGCGGTCCCCACCGCCTTCCCCGCCGTCGGCCGAACGCGGCCTCAATCCCCTGTAACAGGGCGAGCACCGCCTGCGGCCTCAAGTCGGTCGTCACCGCGATGACGGCATTGGCGAAGCGCCGTTGTCGCGGGCCAAGCGGCGGCGTGGCGCGAATCGCGGACTGCGCCACCACAAGCAACCCGGCGTCGGCGATAGCGGCAATCGCCGCTCGGATGACGGCGGACGGTGCGCCGTGACGCGAGTGAACACGGTTGCTGCCGAGGGCGATGTGGATGGTTGCCGACACGATGCCTCACCCCCTACACCTAAGCCGATGAAAGCCCATCCCGCCGAACCGCCGCACGCCGAGCCGCCCAAGGACTGCCCGCTGTGTCCGCGCCTCGTCACCTACCGCGTCGCCAACCGGGCGGCGCATCCGGATTGGTGGAATGCTCCCGTGCCGGGCTGGGGCGACCCCGACGCCTGGCTGGCAATCGTCGGCCTCGCGCCGGGAGTCACGGGCGCCAACCGTACCGGGCGGCCGTTCACCGGCGATCATGCCGGGATGCTGCTCTATGCGACCCTGGCGAAGTTTGGCCTGTCACGCGGCAGCTTCGACGCACGGGCCGACGATGGGCTCGCGCTCACCGGCGCGTTCATCACAAATGCCGTCCGCTGCGTGCCGCCCGAAAACAAGCCGGTCCCGGTCGAAATCCACGCCTGCCGTCCGTTCCTTGTCGGCCAACTGGCAGCACTGCCGCGACTCGAGGTCGTCCTCGCGCTCGGGTCGATCGCGCATCAGTCGGCGGTCAAGGCGCTCGGCGGCAAGCTGCCCAAGGTGCCGTTCGGCCATGGCGCGGTTCACCGCCTCCATACGGGCGTCACGCTCGTCGATAGCTACCACTGCTCGCGCTACAACACGAACACCGGGCGGCTGACGGCGACGATGTTCGAGGAGGCCTTCGCGGCAGCCGTAGCAGCGCGGCGGCTGGTTGCAGACGCGCCGCCGCTTTTGTAACGACAACACGAAACTTGGGGTCGATATTATCATGAAAAAGGCGATTGCCGCGATGGCGCTTCTCTCGGCGACGGCGGGAACGGCGCAGCTTGCCGATCCTTACCTTTGGCTTGAAAGCGTCGACTCGCCGCGCGCGATGGCGTGGGTCAATGCGCGCAACACCTATTCGACCGGCGTCTTGGAGGCGCAGTCAGGCTTCGCCGCCAATTATGCCGCCGCGCTGGAAATCGGCGGCGCGAAAGATCGCATTCCGGCCCCGGCGTTCCTGGGCGGCGCGACCTATAACTTCTGGCAGGACGCCGACCATTTACGCGGGATCTGGCGGACGACGAGCCTCGCCAGCTATCGCACCGCGACCCCCGAGTGGAAAACGGTGCTCGACATCGATGCGCTCGGCAAGGCAGAGGGCAAAAGCTGGGTGTGGCACGGGGCCGACTGCCTCGAACCGGAACAGCGGCGCTGCCTGATCGCGCTGTCCGACGGCGGCGAGGATGCGACGACAGTGCGCGAGTTCGACCGCGTCACTGGCCAGTTCGTGCCCGGCGGCTTCACCCTACCCCACGGCAAGCAATCGTTCGCGTGGGAAGATGCCGACCATCTCCTCGTGGCCCGCGAATGGGCACCCGGCGAACTGACGACATCGGGCTATGCCTATATCGTCAAGCGTCTCACCCGTGGGGAACCACTGTCGGCAGCGGTCGAGGTGTTCCGCGGGACGAAGGACGACACGCTCGTCCAGCCGACGGTCCATCGCGACGGCGACGGTCGCACCCTCGCGACGATCGTCCGCGCCCGCGATTTCTTCCATTACGACGTTTTCGTCGTCAACGTGACCGGCGCGCGGCGGCTGGCGATCCCGGCTAAGGCGAATATCGTCGGCCTCGTCGCCGGGGAGATCGTCGTCAAACTCGACGAGGCGTGGACGGCGGGGGCTGTGACCCTACCTGCCGGCTCCATTGCCGCGCTCGATCTCGCAGCGGTGCGACGCGACCCGGCCACGCTCGCGCCCAAGCTGATCTGGGCGCCCGGCCCGCGCGACGCGCTCGAGGAAGCGGCGACGACTAAGGACCGACTTCTGGTCGCGACCCTCGACAATGTTCGCGGACGCCTATGGTCGTTCGCCCCGACGGTGGCCGGTTGGATCAAGACGCCGATCGCTGTTCCCGACAACCTCGCCGTTCACCTCGGCGAGGCCGACACCCGGTCGAACCGCGCCTTCGTCACGACGAGCGGGTTCCTGACGCCATCGGCGCTGGCGATGGTCGATCTGGATACGGGCGCGAAGACGCCACTCAAGACGCTGCCCGCCAAGTTCGATGCCAGCAGCGACGTCGTCGAGCAGCTCGAAATCGCATCGAGCGACGGGACCAAAGTCCCCTACTTCGTCGTCCACCGGCGTGACATCATATATGATGGCACGACCCCGACCCTGTTGACTGCCTATGGCGGCTTCCAGGTCAGCCGCACCCCCGACTATTCGGCGGCGACGGGCAAGTTGTGGCTTGAGAAGGGCGGCGCGCTCGTCCTCGCCAACATTCGTGGCGGCGGCGAATTCGGGCCGGCATGGCACGAGGCGGGGCTCGGCGTGAAGCGGCAGATCGTCTACGACGACTTCACCGCCGTCGCCCGCGACTTGATTGCGCGGAAGATCACCTCGCCCCGTCGCCTCGGTATTCGCGGCGGATCGAACGGCGGGCTGCTGATGGGCGTCGAATTCACGCAGCACCCCGAACTATTCAACGCGGTCGTCATCGAGGTGCCGCTGCTCGACATGATCCGCATCGGCAAGATCGCCGCTGGTGCGTCATGGCAGGGCGAATATGGCAACCCCGACACCGACCCAGCGGTCATGGCGTTCTGGCAGAAGACCTCGCCGTATCAGCAGTTGCGCGCCGGAGCCGCCTACCCCGAGCCATTCATCTTCACGACAACGAAGGACGACCGCGTCGGCCCACAGCACGCCCGCAAGTTTGCCGCCCGGCTGGAAGAGATGGGCTACCACTTCTACTATTACGAGAATACCGAGGGCGGGCACGGGGCGGGGGCCGACCTCAAGCAGGCGGCGCATACGACCGCGCTGACGATGACGTACCTCCAGAAAAAGTTGATGGAGTAGACGGCGCAGGCACGGGCGGGCTAGACGCTCTGACATGACCGAACCCGCCCCTTATACCGTCCGTGGCGCGACCGGCGATTGGGAGATCGTCGTCGGGCTCGAAGTCCATGCTCAGGTGACCGCCGCCTCCAAGCTGTTCAGCGGTGCTGCCGCCAGCTTCGGGGCCGCACCGAACACGCAGGTCAGCCTCGTCGACGCGGCGATGCCGGGAATGCTCCCGGTGCTCAACGGTGAATGCGTCCGGCAGGCGGTCCGCACCGGACTAGCGCTCGACGCCGAAATCCATCGCGTCAGCCGCTTCGACCGCAAGAATTACTTCTACGCCGACCTGCCGCAGGGTTATCAGATCAGCCAGCTGTTTCATCCGATCGTCGGTGAGGGGCATCTCGACATCGAACCCGACGGCGAGGCTCCCAAGCGCGTCGGCATCGAGCGGCTCCACCTCGAACAGGACGCCGGCAAGTCGGTCCACGACGCGCACGCGACGATGACCTTCGTCGACCTCAACCGCTCGGGCTGCGCGCTGATGGAGATCGTGTCGAAGCCCGACCTCCGCTCACCGGCGCAGGCGGGGGCGTATGTCCGTGCGCTGCGGTCGCTGCTGCGCTACGTCGGCAGCTGCGATGGCAACATGGAGGAAGGGTCGATGCGCGCCGACGTCAACGTCAGCGTCCGCCGCCCTGGGGCTGAGTTCGGCACGCGGACCGAGACCAAGAACGTCAACTCGGTCCGCTTCATCATGGCAACGGTCGAGGCCGAAGCGCGACGCCAGGTCGACGTCATCGAGGCCGGCGGGACGATCGTCCAGGAGACGCGGCTGTTCGACCCCGACAAGATGACGACGCGGGCGATGCGGTCGAAGGAGGACGCGCACGATTATCGCTACTTCCCCGATCCCGACCTGCTGCCGCTCGAACTGACAGAGGCGTTTGTCGCCGAATGCCGCGCGAGCCTGCCGGAGCTACCGGCGGCGCGGCGTGCGCGTTACACAAGCATGGGCCTGTCGCCTTATGACGCCGCTGTGCTGACCGCCGAGCGCGAGACGGCGGCGTGGTTCGAGGCGTTGCTGACCGATCTCGCGATCGCGACCGGCAAGACCGCCGATGCCCTCGCCAAGCCCGCCGCGAACTGGGTGACGTCGGAATTGTTCGGCGCGCTCAAGCGGCTGGGCCTTGGTATTGAGGCGTCTCCGGTGGCCCCGGCAGCCGCCGCCGAACTGCTCGCGCTGGTCGACGACAAGACGCTGTCGGGATCGATGGCGAAGACGGTGTTCGAGGCGATGCTCGACACTGGCGAAGGCGCGAGCGCGATCGTCGAGGCACGCGGCCTGCGCCAGACGAGCGACACCGGCGCAATCGACGCCGCGATTCTCATCGTCCTCGCCGCCAACCCCGATAAGGTGGCGCAGTATCAGGGCGGGAAGGAGGCGTTGTTCGGCTTCTTCGTCGGCCAGACGATGCGCGGCATGGGCGGCAAGGCCAACCCGGCGGTCGTCAACGATCGGCTGAAGGCGCTTCTCGCGACGTGACGCCGCCATCGTCGCGCCGCTTCGGCCACGTCATCGACAACGTCGACCTGTCGGCGATCGGGCCAGACTTCGTGGCGCGGTTTCCCGGCCTGCTGGCGGCGCACGGCGTCGTCGTCTTTACTGGACAGACCATCGACGACGAAGCCTTCGTCGCCTTCCTGTCGCGCCTTGGGCCGATGATTTTTACGCCCGGCGAAACGCCGCTCGCCGGTCAGCCAATGCTCAACGCCGTCAGCAATGTCGCGCGCGCAACGCCGCCCCGCAGCGTGTTTCACACCGACTCGAGCTACCTGGCGCAGCCGCCCGCCTTCACCGCGCTTCGCGCTGTTGTCGTTCCCGAGGTTGGCGGCGCGACCCTATTCAGCGACCAGTTCGCCGCCGCCGACGCCTTGCCATTGGCGTGTCGTGCGGCCCTCGCCGGGCGCAGCGTCCGCCACCGCGTGACCGGCCTTTCCGGGCAGGATCAGGAATGTCGCCAGCCGCTTCTGCGTCGTCACCCGGTGAGTGGCCAGACGGCGTTGTTCCTGACGACCCCGGCGCGATGCGACGACCTCGATGGGCAGAGCGCATCGTCCAGCCAGCGGCTGATCGGCCTGCTCTACCGCCGCAGTATCCGACCGCGCGGCCTGTTCACCCACCACTGGCGGGCGGGCGATGTCGTCATCTGGGACGATCGCTGCACGATGCACCGCGCCGACCACGCGGGTACGATCGGCGATCGAATTCTGCACCGCGGGATGGTCGGCGGCGAGATGCCTTTCCCCGGGGCCTGACTCCAGCGAGTGCGCGGTGGCGCTCTCGAGCAATTTCAAGGGAACACCATGACTATTTCGGCCCTGATTTTCGGCGGCATCGGCACATTGATCGAAACCTCGACGCTGCAACGCGAGGCCTTTAACCGCGCCTTCGCTACGCTCGGAATCGATTTCGTCTGGGACCACGCCGACTATGCCGCCAGCCTGTCGAACAGCGGGGGCCGTAATCGTCTCGCGGCGATAGCCCTGCCCGGCGGCGCGCGGCTGACCGAAGCGCAAATCGCTGCGGTTCACGCCGAGAAAACGGACGCGTTCGACGCCATGCTTGCCGGCCAGTTCCTGCCGTTGCGGGCCGGCGTTGCCGATCTCCTGACGCGCGCGGCGGCATTGGGCATCGACGTCGCGTGGGCAACCACCACATCGCAAGCCAATATCGATGCCATCCTGCGTGCGAGCGGCGGCGCACTGACGCGAACAATGTTCGCCTTCATCGGCGATGATCTGGCTGTTGAGCGCCAGAAGCCCGATCCGGAAATCTACCTGAAGGTTCTCGCCACGTTGGGCATCCGTCCAGCGGCCGCGATCGCGATCGAAGATAGTCCAACCGGTGTACACTCGGCGAAGGCGGCAGGATTGTTCACCGTCGCTTTTCCCGGCGAGATGCACCCGGGCAATCTTGGCGGGCCCGACATGATTATACGCTCGCTCGACGAAGTGTCGTTGGACCGCTGAGCCGGCATAATAGTCAGACGCGCGCCAAGGCGGCAGCCTTGACCGCGAGGTCGACGCGGTTGCGCGCACCGACCTTGCGCCGCGCGTTGTCGAGGTGGAAGCGCGCGGTTTCGGGGGCGATCGCGAGCGCACGGCCGATTTCGGGATCGCTGAACCCCTGCCGCAGCAGCGCGACGCATTCGGCCTCCCGCACGGTGAAGACACCCGCCGGGGCGGTGGCGGGGTCGGCGAGCGCCTCGGCGCGCATCAGCGCCGCCGCCGAGATCGTCCGCAATAGCAACCGCTCGCCGGGGTCGAGCGGCGGTCGCGCGCCGCCGCCGACCGAAACCAGCCCGAGGTCGCCGCCGCGCGTCCGCACCGGGGTGACGAAGCCTTCGTGAAAGCCAAATTCGGCCGCCAGTGCGACGACGCGGTGGCCGGGGTCGCCGAGTGGCAGCCGCACGACGATGTCGGTCCACGCGAGCGCCTCGCCCGAAACGATCGCCCAGCGCGGCAGCGGGTCGAGGCGGACGAAGCCCTGCGCCTCGTACAGCGCGAGCCAGTCGGCGGGCCAATGAACGAAATGAAACGGGGTCGGCCCGAGCGAGCGCGGCCCCGACACCATGCCGCTGGCGTACGCGGTCATGCCGAGCGGGGCGAGGCCGGCGGCGAGCGCGGACGCGACCTCGGCAACGGTCGCGGCAGCATCGATTCGCGCGACCATCGCGGCCAGGTCGGCCATACGCCACTCCCTCCCGAACTCGGGAGGATGTAGCCGGACGCGGTCGCACCGTACAAGAAGATTAACGAATTCGGAGGTGCGACAGCCGGTTGCGCCGTGTCAGTGGCTTGAACAGGGATACGCGCGATGAAGATGTTAACCACGATGCTCGCTCTCGGCGGCCTTGCCGCCGCCACTGCGGCACACGCTGCACCACCGTCGTTCGGCACGTTGACGTTCGACACGCGGCTCGGCACGGCGACGTCGACCCAGGCGATCCCGGTCTTCCTGACCTTGACCCTCGATCCCGCGTCGGTGCCGCTGACCACCGGGCCCAACGCGCAGATCACGTCGGGGCTGACCGACCAGAACATAACCGATGCCGGCTTCGACCCGGTCGTCTTTACCGACCGGCTGGTGAACGAAGCCGCCGAATGCAGCGGAACCTTCTTCAATGGCTGCGGCACGGCGACGTCGGCGTATAACTTCAACTTCAACTTCGATCCGCCGGCCTTCGTCACGCCGACCAATTTTGACCTCCAGCCGGGCCAGTCCTATTCGTTCCTGTTCGGCACGTTCACCCCGAACGGCACCGGAGCCGCGCCGGGCGTGTACCAGTTTTTCAACGCCAACATCCACTTCCAGCTGACCAACGTCGACCACTCGCAGAACGCCAACATCACCGTCGCCAACACCTGCACCAACCAGGACCCGGCCTGCGCCTTCACCCGGACCGTCACAGCAGCACCGGGTGCGGTCCCCGAGCCGGCGGCGTGGGCGCTGATGATCGGCGGCTTCGGGCTGGTCGGGACCGCGCTGCGGCGGCGGATGGCGGTCGCCGCTTAAGCGGTCACCCACGCGCGGCGGGGGATACTCTGCGCCCATAAAAGCGCGCGCAGGTCGCCAGCGCGGACGGCCGCATCGGCGGCGGCGGCGGCGGCGGGCTTGGCGTGGTACGCGATGCCGAGCCCGGCGGTCTCCAACATCGGGATGTCGTTCGCCCCGTCGCCGACCGCTAGGCACGCGGCGAGCGGTACCCCGGCGGCGATAAGCTCGGCACGCTTGGTTCCACTATCGACGACCGGTCTCGCGACGATACCGGTCAGGCGACCGTCGACGACAAGCAAGCGATTGGCGACGATCCGGTCGAACCCCAGCGTTGTCCCGACGGGGCCGGCGAAGGCGGTGAACCCGCCCGACACCAGGATTGTCCGCGCGCCCCTGCCCACCATCGTCGCGACGAGTGTTCGCGCACCCGGCATCAGCCGCACGCGCTCGACGCGGCAGCGCTCGAGCACCCCGACGTCCATTCCGGCGAGCAGCGCAACCCGCGCATCGAGCGCCGCGACGAAATCCAGGTGCCCATTCATCGCCGCGTCGGTGATGGCGGCAACCTCCGCCTTCAACCCGGCGTAGTCGGCAAGTTCGTCGATGCACTCGCAAGCGATCAGCGTTGAATCCATATCGGCGATCAGCAGGCGTTTTGCGCGGTCCGTTACCGACTGAACGACGACGTCGATCGCCGTCAGGGCCGCTTCCACGGCGGCGCGCGCAGTGGCACGGTCGATGCCCGTAACGGACAGGTCAGCGGCGTCCCCCGCGTCGATCCAGCGTGTCGCTCCCGGCTCGCCGCCCGCGCCGCGCAGCGCATCGCTTGCCGTGGTCACGTCGCCCGGCGACAAGGCACCGGCGGCGATCAGCGTCGCAAGAAGGGGCGGAGGGTATGGTGAAGCCACGGGTGGTCGTTATCGCCGGGCCGACGGCGACGGGCAAGTCGGCGGTCGCACTCGACCTCGCGCAACGGTGCACCGGCACGATCATCAACGCCGACGCGAGCCAGCTCTACGCCGACCTTCGCATCGTCACCGCCCGCCCCTCGCCCGCCGATGAGGCGAGCGTGCCGCACCTGCTGTACGGCATCCTCGACGGGGCCGACGCCTGCGACGCAGCGCGCTGGGCGGGACTGGCGCGCGATGCGATCGCCGCGACACTCGCCGTCGGTCGCCTGCCGATCGTCACCGGCGGCAGCGGGCTGTACCTACGCGCGCTGATCGACGGCATCGCCGACGTCCCGCCGATCGACGCAGCGGTCCGCGCCGCCGTCCGGGCGCTCGACCCTGCCGCCGCACGCGCGGCGCTGACCAGCGAGGATCCCGGCGCGACCGTGACCGACCCGCAGCGGGTTGCCCGTGCACTCGAGGTTGTCCGCGCCACCGGGCGAACGCTGCGCGACTGGCAGGCGGACCCATCGCCGGGACTCGACGCCGACATTCACGCCGTCGTCGTCGATCGCCCGCGCGCGGAACTCCACGCGCGGATCGACCAGCGTCTCGCGGCGATGGTCGCGGCAGGCGCACTCGCAGAAGTCGCCGCCCTCGCCCCAAAGGGGCTGGCAGCCGACGCGCCGGTAATGAAATCGATCGGCGTTGCCGCGCTGCATGCCGCGGCGCGAGACGAGATCGGGCTCGATGCCGCGATCGCCGCGACGGCGGCGGCGACGCGCCGCTACGCCAAGCGCCAGTCGACGTGGTTTCGCAATCAGACTCCCACGTGGCCACGATCCATCGCCGGGTCGATCTTAACAATTTTTCCGCAAACAGACCCGAAATAAGTCTTGCTTTGAATAAACTAATTACCAAGGATCATTTCCAAGACGTTAACTCCGACGGACCGGACCGGTGGCGTAGCAGGGGAATGTGCCATGAAGACCTATCTTTCAATTGCTACGCTGTCGGCGGCGCTGTTGGCCGGAACGGCGGCTGGCGCCTTCACCGGCAACGCGCGTACCGGCCTGACAGCACTCCAAAGCCTGAACGTAATCGCGCTCAAGAACCTTAACGCGAGCAGCGGCGAGATCGAGGGTAAGACGTATGTCGGCGCCAACTTCACGGGTAACACGGTCCAGGTCGGCTTCGGCAACTCGCAACAGGGCGAGAAGGCGAGCAGTTATGCAACGTTGACCGTCGGCCGGGCGCTCAGCAACGGCGTCA
The DNA here is from genome assembly GCA_025362895.1 of Sphingomonadaceae bacterium. Lineage (GTDB taxonomy): Bacteria > Pseudomonadota > Alphaproteobacteria > Sphingomonadales > Sphingomonadaceae > Polymorphobacter_B. The sequence goes on from JANYFA010000094.1 coordinate 19,980, forward strand.
ACCTGTCCGACGGTCCGAATGGCGGCAGCGGTACGCTCGGTAGCTTCGGAGCTTATGTCGCTGGCAATGTGGCGGGTAAGATCGATCTCAAGAACAAGGCGGCCACGGTCAACGTCGGCGGCAACCTCGATTCGATCGGCTTCGTCGGCGGCTCGAACGCCGCCGAGGGAACGACCCTGAATGTCGTCGGCAAGGTCAACCAGAGCCTCGACCTCGGCGACTACAGCAAGACCACCATCGGCTGCGCGGGCGTTGGCAGCGGAACCTGCGTCGCCACCATCCAGGGCGGCAACGCGGGGGCAGTAGTCAAGGTCAAGGGCAACGTCTCGACGCTGCAGTTCGGCCCCGGCGGAACGGCGCAAATCGGCGGCAACCTCGGCAACGCCAACCTCAACAACAACCAGTCGGTCAGCGTCACCGGCGCGATCGGCGGTGGCAGCTTCGGCAACGGCAACACCGTCAAGGCGCTCGGCAGCATCGCCGGCAACGGCTCGAACGGGACGTCGATCTACGCCGGCGGCGCGTTCAACGGCAACGCCAACGGCGCGTCGGTCAACGCCAACTACAACTTCGCCGCGCCCGGCGCGGTTTCGGCCCCGACCAGCCCGACGGCCCCCGTCGTCGGCAACATCGATGCCGCAACCGCGCAGCTGGCGGCCGACGTCAAGTCGCTGTCGACCTATCTCGGCGGCCTGGCGGCGACGAACTTTGTGTCGGGCGCTCCGGGGAATTCGGCGCAGATGACTTTCGCGGTCACCAACACCGACGCGTCGATGGCTGCGGTGTTCAACCTGACCGCCGCGCAGTTTAACAACGCGCAGCAGTTTCAGTTCAACCTCGCCAACCTGCTCAAGCCGGTTATCATCAACGTGTCGGGGACGTCGTCGTTCACGTGGAACGGAACGTTTGCGTCAGGTAGCGGCGCGTTCGGCGTCGGCGACCTGAAGCAGCTCAACCAGTCGCTGATCTGGAACTTCGTAGATGCAACGAGCATCGAAGTTAGCCGCGAGGTGCACGGCTCACTCCTTGCGCCGTATGCGACGGTCCACAACGGCAGCAACATCGAAGGCTCGGTCGTGGCCAACGACTTCAACCTCGGCGCGGAGGTCCATCTCGGCACCTATGCCCGCACGGCAAATTTGGTCCCGAACAACGGTGGTACCGTCGGCGCGGTTCCCGAGCCGGCACAATGGGCCTTGTTCATCGTCGGCTTCGGATTTATCGGGGGAGTAACACGCCACCGCCGCCGCCCGGCGATCGCGTGATGGTTTCGATACGGTTAAATACTGTCGGGATTCTTTACACTGCCTTAAAAGTCAAATTTCTAACCCGCTGATTTCACTTACATCAGAAATTTGGCATGCCTTTCGCAAAAGTGATTTGCGTGTCGTGCGTACCTACCGTCGCCTGCTATTGGGGAATTTGGAATGAAGTCGATTTATCTCGCCGCCGCCGCGCTCGCATTGGGGGCCACCGTCCCCGCCGCCGCCGTGACCAACCTGATCGTCAACGGCAGCTTTGAAGCCGGCGCCCCCGGCGTCGGAGGCTTCACCGGCTGGGCCAAGACCAACACGCCGAGCGGCGTCGGGTCCGACCAGGCTGCGTCGGTGATCGGCTACAACAACAACAACAGCTACCCGACCGGCGCCTATGGCGAGGCGGTTACGCCCGACAACGCCGTGTCGGCCAGCCCGGATGCCGTCGGCAACCAAGGTGCCTACTTTGTCGGCGATCAGTCGGTCAACGAGAGCATCTCGCAGCTGACCTACCTCGGCGTCGGTAACTACCGGGTCGGGTTCAGCTATTATCTGACCGCCAACGGCCTCGCCAACGTCAACAACGCGAGCCTGTCGGGCACGATCATCGGCACGACCGTTGCGTCGACGAGCATCACCGGTGCGTCGACGGCGAAGACGTGGCAGTATGCTTCGGGCGTCGGCCACATCAGCCTCGCCGGCTTCTACAATACGGCCTTCGTGTTCAACTCGAACGGCACCCCGTCGAAGGATGTCGTGATCGACCGCGTCTTCGCGATCGCCACGACCGACACTGCGACCGTCGAGATTCCGCCGACGCCGACGACCGTTCCTGAGCCGACGACATGGGCGATGCTGCTTGCCGGCTTCGGTCTGACAGGCTTCGCGGTTCGCCGCCGGACGGCCACCGTCGCCGCCTAAACGCGCGCAACGGACGAAAATTGAGGCGGCGACCATCATGGTCGCCGCCTTTTTCTTTGCCTTAGCCACGATATCAACGGCAATTTTGTTACGAATTGTCCGTTGACAACGCAACTTTACGTCAATAAGTCCGACGCTTGCGATAGCGAGTGAGGATTGTGGGTAGCAGCGACGAAACTAATGGCGCGGGCGTGATCGTTCGCGCGCTTACCGACCTCGGCGTCGAGATCGTCTTCGGCTATCCGGGCGGCGCGGTCCTGCCGCTGTACGATGCGCTGTTTGCGCAGACCCGCATCAAGCACATCCTCGTCCGCCACGAACAGGCCGCCGTCCACGCCGCCGAGGGCTATGCGCGGAGCACCGGCAAGGCCGGCGTCGTCCTTGTCACCAGCGGCCCCGGCGCGACCAACGCGGTCACCGGCATCACCGACGCGCTGATGGATTCGATCCCCATCGTCGTCCTGACGGGCCAGGTTCCGACGCACCTTATCGGCACCGACGCCTTTCAGGAATGCGATACGGTCGGCATCACCCGCCACTGTTCGAAGCATAATTACCTCGTCAAGGATGTGACCAAGCTCGGCGACGTCATCCACGAGGCGTTCTACATCGCCACCTCGGGTCGCCCCGGCCCGGTCGTCGTCGACCTGCCGAAGGACATTCAGGTCGCGCGCGCCAAATACGTCCGCCCCGGCAAGATCGAGCACAAGACATACAAGCCCCAGGTCAAGGGCGAACTGCGCGCGATCGAAGCGGCGGTCGAGATGCTCGCCGCCGCCGAGCGCCCGATCCTGTACACCGGCGGCGGCATCATCAATTCGGGCCCCGGCGCGAGCGTCCTGCTCCGCGAACTGCAACGGCTGACGGGCGCGCCCGTCACGTCGACGCTGATGGGCCTCGGCTGCTTTCCCGCGACCTCCCCGGCGTTCCTCGGGATGCTCGGGATGCACGGCACCTATGAGGCGAACATGACGATGCACGGGGCCGACCTGATGGTCTGCCTCGGCGCGCGCTTCGACGACCGCGTCACCGGGCGGCTCGACGCTTTCTCGCCAGGCAGCCGCAAGATCCACGTCGATATCGACCGGTCGTCGATCAACAAGACCGTCCGCGTCGATCTCGGCATCGTCGGCGACGTCGGCCATGTCCTCGAGGACATGATCAAGGTCTGGAAAGCCCGCGGCCACCGCGCGAACGATTTGAAACCATGGTGGGCGACGATCGCCGCGTGGCGCGGGCGCGACTCGCTCGGCTTCGCGCAGAGCGGCAGCGACATCCTCCCCCAGCACGCGATCAAGCGGCTATGGGAGGCGACGCACGCGCGGAACCCGATCATCACGACCGAGGTCGGTCAGCATCAGATGTGGGCGGCGCAGCACTTCGGCTTCGAAGGCCCGAACAAGTGGCTGACGAGCGGCGGTCTCGGCACGATGGGCTACGGCCTCCCCGCCGCGATCGGCGCGCAGCTCGGCAATCCGCAGGCGCTCGTCATCGACATCGCCGGCGAGGCGTCGATCCAGATGAACATCCAGGAACTCGGCACGGCGACGCAATATCGCCTGCCGGTCAAGGTGTTCATCGTGAACAACGAATATATGGGCATGGTCCGCCAGTGGCAGGAGCTCAACCACGGCGGGCGCTACAGCGAAAGCTATTCCGAAGCCCTCCCCGACTTCGTCAAGCTCGCCGAGGCGTACGGCTGGAAAGGTCTGCGGATCGAAACGGCCGACGCGCTCGACGACGGCATCGCTGCGATGCTCGCCCACGACGGCCCGGTCATGGTCGACTGCCGCGTCGCGAAATTGGCGAACTGCTTCCCGATGATCCCGAGCGGCGCGGCGCATACCGACATGGTGCTGCACGGCGACGAAACGGTCGGCGAGACGGACGAAGATGCGGCGGCGTTGGTGTGAGGTGGGTCAACTAATATGATCATGCTCGTATTGGCGCTTGCGTCGGCTACCGCATCCAATGGCTGGACGCTTCCAAACCAGCATCAACTTAATGCGATTTCGGTTAAGTGCCAGACGCCCAAGTCGTGGCTGCGCACTCTTGATAAGAACGTTCATCTAACACCTTAACCGAGAGCCGAATATCGTCAGGTGGATTGCCTGATGGCCGAACTACAATGGCGCCGCTTCGGACCAATGGGTTTCGTCGGCAACGAGGCGATTGATCCGGTCGCACCCAAGTGAGCTTGCAAGCTGAGTAATCGAGAAAGCCTTAGGTTAGTGAAACCCGCCCTCTCCTCTCCCCACACACTTTCCATCCTCGTCGACAACGAGGCGGGCGTCCTTGCGCGCATCGTCGGGCTGTTCTCGGCGCGCGGATATAATATCGAGAGCCTGACCGTCGCCGACGTGTCCGACGACCACGCCGTCAGCCGGATCACCGTCGTCACCAGCGGGCCGCCGAACGTGATCGAGCAGATCATGGCGCAGCTCGACCGGCTCGTCCCCGTCCACCGCGTCCTCGACCTGACCGCGCTCGGCCCTCACGTCGAGCGCGAAATGGCGCTGGTCAAGGTCGCGGGCGTCGGCGACAAGCGCGTCGAGGCGCTCCGCCTCGCCGACATCTTCCGCGCGCGGCCCGTCGACACGACGACGCGCAGCTTCGTGTTCGAGGTTAGCGGCTCGACCGAGAAGGTCGACAGCTTCATCGCTCTGATGCGCGAGGTCGGGCTGGTCGAGGTCGCGCGAACGGGGGTGGTTGCGATCGCGCGTGGGCCGGAGGCGGTGTAGGGGGCGACACGATCACTTTGCCCGCCGTCATGCTGGCGCACGCCAGCACCCACGGTCGGGCGAGTCTCGAAGCTTAGGTATTGGCACGAACATGGGTGCTGGCGTGCGCCAGCATGACGAAAGAAGCGAAGAAGGAACCACAATGCGCGTCTATTACGACTCCGATGCCGACCTTGCCCTGATCCGCGGCAAGAAGGTCGCGATCGTCGGCTATGGCAGTCAGGGCCATGCCCATGCCCAGAATCTGCGCGACAGCGGGGTGGCCGAAGTCATCGTCGCGCTGCGTCCGGGATCGAAGACCGCCGCCAAGGCGGAAGCTGCGGGCTTTACGGTAATGACCAACGCCGCCGCCGCCGCCCACGCCGACATCGTCATGTTGCTGGCCCCCGATGAGCATCAGGCCAGCATCTATGCCGACGACCTCGCCGCGAATATGAAGCCGGGCAGCGCGCTCGCCTTTGCCCACGGCCTCAACATCCATTTCGGGCTAATCGAGCCGCGCGCCGACGTCGACGTGTTCATGATCGCGCCCAAGGGCCCCGGCCATACCGTCCGCTCGGAATACGTCCGCGGCGGCGGCGTTCCGTGCCTGATCGCGGTCCACCAGGACGCGAGCGGTAACGCCCACGACGTCGGCCTTGCCTATGCCAGCGCGGTCGGCGGCGGGCGGTCGGGGATCATCGAGACCACCTTCCGCGAGGAGTGCGAGACCGACCTGTTTGGCGAGCAGGTCGTGCTGTGCGGCGGGCTCACCCAGCTCGTCATGGCCGGATTCGAGACGCTGGTCGAAGCGGGTTATGCGCCCGAAATGGCGTATTTTGAGTGCCTCCACGAGGTGAAGCTGATCGTCGACCTGATGTACGAGGGCGGTATCGCCAACATGCGCTATTCGATCAGCAACACCGCCGAGTTCGGCGACTATGTCACCGGCCCGCGCATCATCACCCCCGAGACGAAGGCCGAAATGAAGCGCGTGCTGGCCGACATCCAGGGCGGGCGCTTCGTCCGCGACTTCATCCTCGACAACCGCGCGGGCAACCCGGTGCTGAAGGCATCGCGCTCGCTCCAGGCGCGGCACGAGATCGAGGAAGTCGGCACCCGGCTGCGCGGGATGATGCCGTGGATCACGAAGAACGCGCTGGTCGACAAAGCGCGTAACTAGCGGCAGCGAGCAGCGAAGCGAATGCGCTTGCGTTCACTAGCCGCGCGCAGACTCGCGAGTTGCCCGGACGGCGGGTCGGCGAACCACTGTCGCCGAACCCGTCCGGCGGTGCGGCCTTGCCGCCCCGCCGCTAACCCAACGCCGCCGACACAACGCCGCCAACACTGTCGACTATGGCTCGAGCATATCCTGGCGGATCCGCACGCTGCGCATCGCCACCTGCACCTCCATCAGGAACAGAATCAGCCCGGCGATCAGCAGGATCATGGCGACGATAAACAGCCCGGCAACGAGCAAATTGGCGCTGAACGGCGTGAAGTTATCGACGAACAGGATGGCGACGACGACGCACACGAACAGCGCCGATGTCGTGCACAGGCCGATCGCCCAGTGCGCCGCCGCCGTGCGTCGCCCGAGCACCCCGAGCTCGACGATTGCCCGCCGCCGCGCCGCCGCGTCGTAGCCGACGATCTCCGCTTCGATCCGTCGCGCCCGGTCGATGACGCGACCCAGACGGTTGGTCAGCACGTTCAGGATCGACGCGATACCGGTCAACAGAAACACCGGCCCGAGCGCGAGCTGGATGTTATGCGCGACGAGATCGACGTTGCCGCTCACCGGCGTCTCCTTCGGCGACGGGTGCCGCCTCCGGACCGCTCATGCCATGCGTCAGGCCGTCCGGCCAGCGGCGACCGCGTGGCGGCGCGTGTGGGCAATCGCGCGGCGGCGCGCATGTTAAACCGCGCGGCGGCGTGCGAGGCCGACGGCGGCAAAGCCCGTGATCAGCAGCGCCCAGCTCGACGGCTCGGGAACTGCGCCGGCATCGAGCGAAATCGCACCCTCGTGCGATAGTAATGTGGCGTCGGCCGATGCGACGGCGCCGCCACCGGTGCCGATACCCGGAAGAGCCAGGGCAGAATCGTCAAACGCGGGGCCTTGGTAGGCGGTGAGTCCATCGAGGGTGGGATCGGAACCGGCGAGGCGTGGCTGGTTGTATGCCGCGACCAAGTTGCCCGTGACGATATTGCCGCTTCCCCCGCGAACGATGACTTGCGACTGATACGGGGCGCCGACTATCGTAGAAACGCTGTTATTGGTGATAGTGCTGTTGATGCAATCATAACACGCCACACCGGCTGCATAGGTTGAGCTGACGATATTGTTACTGATTGTGATGTTCTGTCCGGCGTCGAAATCGCTGAAACCCTGCATTGCGCCAATCGACGTGTTATAGGTTACGGAAATGTCGGACTCGAGCGGATGGCCCGCGACGCTCCACATCTGGATGCAATCGGGGTGAGCGCCCGCTCGGGGGGTAGCGCCAGTGCAGCTATTTCGTGACGCGGTCACGCCATGACTGTCGGCGATATCGATGCCGTCCGACGTCGATGCGGTGAAGCTATTCTTAACGAGAAAGCCGCCCGCAACTGCACCGATGGCGATGCCCGAATAAAGCCCGTTAAACTTACTGAACGTCACCTGAGCGTTGTGCGTGCCGTTGAACGTGACGCCAAACTGGTCGACAGTGCCGCCGCCGTTCACCGTGATCCCTTCGATGTAGACGTTCGCACCATTGTAAACCACCACGCCTTTCGCGTAAGCGCCGTTGTTCCCAATGTTGAACGTGCCGCCGCTGACCGCGACGTTCCACACATTGTCGAGGACCATCGCGGTGGTGAACGTCGCCTGCGACGCGTCGATCGTCATGACCCCCGAGTAATTGCGATTGGTCAAACGGACCTCGCCGAAATTTCCAATCAG
>JANYFA010000130.1 GCA_025362895.1 Sphingomonadaceae bacterium
CCGTCGGCCCCGATGACGTTCATGTGTTCCTTGATCTGCGACAGGTCGGCCATCGTCGTGCTCCTTGTGGTTGAGCGGGCTGAACGCGCGGTCGCGGGGTTCGGTGCCAACAACGCCTCAATCCGTGCCAGACGCGCATCGACCGCGGCAACCGCGGCAGCGACGGCGAGAACCTCGGCGCGAGTGGGCAGATTGATCGCCGCGAGCACCCGGGTCGAGACGGCGCCCAGATCGAAGCGCGTCGGCGCGTCGCCGTCAGCGCGGCCGGACAGGGCGGTCGACAGCGACACCCATTGATCGATCATCGCGCGAATGGCGGCCGCTGGGTCCTCAGAGTCGACGGGCTCGGTCATCGGCGTATCTTTCCTGTTTGTCTCCAGCATGAACGCCGCCGTCACGGGTCGTTCACCCGGCCAAGCCTAGGTCGCGACGACTACCGAAACGGAACCGACACAATGTCGCACACGTTAGGCATCATCACACGTCATCTTGGGAGTTACGACCATGTCGATCAATCGTCTTGTCCGGACTGCGGGCCTTTCCTTCCTGCTTGCCGCCACCGCGATGCCGGTCCTCGCCGGGGAGGCCGACCGCGCGCGTCAGGCGATTGCCGCCGCACAGGCGAAAATCGACGCCGCCGCGAAGGCAGGGGCCGACGCCACCGCCGGCCTGCCGCTCGCTCAGGCGCGTGATTCGCTGATGTCGGCGAAGTCGCGCCTCGACCGCGGCCGCAAGGAGGAAGCGATCAGCGATGCCCAGCACGCGAGCGAACTCGCCGACCGCGCCAACGTCGTCGGTCAGGACCGCCGCGTCGCCGCCGAGCGTAACGGTCGCCTGAACGCTGAGGCATCCGCCGCGTCGGCGCAAGATTCGGCCGCCGCTGCGCGCGACCGCGCCACTGCCGCCCAGGCCGAAGCCGCCAGTGCCAACGCCGAGGCGACGGCGCTCCGCAACGCTCCCGCCCCGGCCCCGGTGATCGTCGAGACCCCGGCGCCAGCCCCGGCGCCGGTCGCGACCACCGTCGCGACGACGCATACGCATGTTGTTCGCCCGGCTCGCCGGGCGACGCGCCGCGTCGTCACCCGCCCGGCGCGCGCCGCCGTCGCGGTCGACAAGACGTCGACGACGGTCACGACCACGCCGCAGTAAGTTCACGACCTGCCACCCCCGATCGCGGGGGTGGCAGCCCGGGCGACGCGCCGACCCGGTTCGCCTCCGGTTTCCACTGTCACACGACTTCGCTACAGGGCGGGCCATGCCGCGTCCCTCCATCCCGCTGTTCGCCTTGCTCGCCGGTGCGCTGTCGGCGCTCGGCTTTGCTCCGCTTAACTGGTGGCCACTGACGTTGGGTGGCGTGGCCGCGCTTGTCGCTCTGACCCTGAATGCCCGGACGGTCCGCGGCGCGGCGGTCGTCGGCTGGCTGTTCGGCGTCGGACAGTTCGTTGTCAGCCTCGGTTGGATCGCGACAGCCTTCACTTATCAGGCGGCGATGCCGCCGGTCATGGGCTGGGTTACCGTCCTTCTGCTGTCGATGTTCCTCGCGCTATACCCGGCAATCGCCGCCGCGCTGACCCGCGCGTGGCCCGGCGGACGGATCAGCCGCGTCCTCGTGTTCGCCGCCGCGTGGATGCTTACCGAATGGCTGCGCGGCCATATTCTGTCGGGCTTCGCGTGGAACCCGCTAGGGGTTGCGTGGCTGTCGAGCGACATCGGGCAAGCGGCGGCGTGGGTCGGCGGCCTTGGGCTGTCGGGGGTGATGATTCTCGTTGGTGGCGCGATCGTGATCGGTGAAACGCCGATGCGGCGCCGCTGGATGCCCGGTTGGTGGCCCGCGGTCTTTCTTGCGGTCATTGCGGTCCCAACGCTGGCCAGCCTGTTCACGCAGCTACTCCCGCGTCCCCCCGCGCCCCTCACCGGCCCGCTCGTCCACATCATCCAGCCGAACATCGGGCAGGACGCGAAATACGACGACCCCGCCGCCCACGTCGAACGTTACCTTGCGCTTTCACGGCAAGCGCTCGGCTCCACACCGCACCCGCAGTCGATCACCATCTGGTCGGAGTCGGCGGTCCTCGACCTCGTTGCCGAGGACCCCGGCCTCCGAGCGCACCTCGCGTCGATTCTAGCGCCCGGCGACCTGCTGCTGTTCGGCGGCGAGGCGCTGATTCGCAACGCCGACGGCACGCCAGCGGCGGCGACGAACAGCCTGTTCGTCCTCGACAGCCACGCCGATCTGCTCGGACGTTATGATAAGAGCCACCTCGTCCCGCTCGGCGAATACGTCCCCGCCCGGCCGTTGATGACGAGCCTCGGCCTCGCGCGCCTTGCCCCCGGCACGATCGATTTTCTCCCCGGTCCGGGGCCGCGGACCCTCGCCCTTCCCGGCTTTCCGGCGGCGGGCATCCAGATCTGTTATGAGGTCATCTTCCCCGCCGCCATCGTCGACGAGGCGCACCGCCCGGCATGGATCGTCAACATCTCGAACGACGCCTGGTTTGGCGCGTGGGGGCCGCCGCAGCACCTCGCCCAGGCCCGCCTCCGCGCCATCGAGGAGGGGCTGCCGATCGCCCGCGCCACCCCGACCGGGATCAGCGCGGTCATCGACGCCCATGGTCGCGTCGTCGCAAGCATCGGCCCGCACCTAATGTCGACGCTGACGCTGCGGATGCCGTCGCCGCTGCCGCCGACCTTGTTCGCCCGCTTTGCCCATTGGACGAGCTTTACTTTCGGTCTCTCGCTGCTCGCCGCCGCAGTCGCGCTTCGAAGGCGGATATAAGGATTGCCTTATACGGCTTGCGCGCAGCCTCGCGCGCCTTTAACCGACGCGGGAGCGATAAAGGTCATCCGAATGCCGCGCAGTGCGTTCCTCTTCACCAGCGAATCGGTCTCCGAAGGCCATCCCGACAAGGTTGCGGACCAGATCAGCGACGCCGTCGTCGATCTGTTCCTGAGCAAGGACCCTTATGCCCGCGTCGCCTGCGAGACGCTGACAACGACCAACCGCGTCGTCCTCGCCGGCGAAGTCCGCGGCAGCGGTATGATCGACACCGCCGGTAACTGGACCCCCGGCGCGCAGGAGGAAATTCAGGCTGCCGTCCGCGCGACGGTCGCGCGCATCGGATATGAACAGGACGGCTTTCATTGGCAGAACCTCGTCTTCGAAAATCACCTCCACCCGCAGTCGGCGCATATCGCACAGGGCGTCGACGCGAGCGGCAACAAGGATGAAGGCGCGGGCGATCAGGGCATCATGTTCGGCTACGCCACCGACGAGACGCCCGATTTCATGCCCGCGACATTATATTACGCGCACAAGATTCTCGAGCGCATGGCGGCCGACCGTCATTCGGGTGCGGCCCCGTTCCTCGAACCCGACGCCAAGAGCCAGGTGACGCTCGCGTATGAGGACGAGCGCCCGGTCCGCGCGACGGCGCTTGTCGTGTCGACCCAGCACGCGGTCGATTACTGCGTGCCCTGGGACCGCGACGGCGAAACCGGCGGCGACGCGGCGAAATACGCCGCGCTGCGCGACTATGTCACCAGCGTCTTCCACGACATCCTGCCCGCCGGGTTCATCACCGCCGAGACGAAGATCTACGTCAACCCGACCGGGCGGTTCGAGATTGGAGGCCCCGACGGCGATGCCGGCGTCACCGGGCGCAAGATCATCGTCGACACCTATGGCGGCGCGGCTCCCCACGGCGGCGGCGCGTTCAGCGGCAAGGACCCGACCAAGGTCGATCGCTCGGCGGCGTATATCAGCCGCTACATGGCGAAAAACATCGTCGCCGCCGGCCTCGCCCGCCGCGTGACGATCCAGCTCAGCTATGCGATCGGCGTGTCAGAACCGCTGTCGCTCTACGTCGACACACACGGCACCGGCACCGTGCCCGAGGCGACCCTCGAAGCCGCCCTCCCGACGCTCGTCCGCCTGACCCCGCGCGGAATCCGCGAGCATCTTGGCCTCAACAAGCCGATCTACCAGCGCAGCGCGAGCTATGGCCACTTCGGACGCACCCCCGACGCCGACGGCGGCTTCAGCTGGGAAAAACTTGACCTCGTCGACGCGCTAAAGGCGGCAGTGGCGTGAAGCTGGAGCGGCGACCGCGCGTGGGCTAGATGCTGTACCATGCGTAGCGCCCTACCTCTCCTATTCATGCTTCCCATCCGCATTATATGACCGCCGACCCAACCACGCTGCGCCGCCTGTACGGCCGTCAGCAGGGGCATAAGTTGCGGATCGGGCAGGCGGCGCTCGTCGAAACGCTGCTGCCGCAGGTCGCGGTTCCGGCGGGGCCGCTCGACGCCACGGCGCTGTTCGGGACCGGTGACGCCGCGCGCCCGTTGTGGCTGGAAATCGGTTTCGGATCGGGCGAGCATCTGGCCGCGCAGGCGGTGGCGAACCCCGATGTCGGGCTGATCGGGGCCGAGCCGTTCCTGAACGGCGTCGTCGGGGCGCTCGGGCATCTCGAGCGTGGTGGCCTGACCAACGTCCGGCTACATATGGGCGATGCGCTCGACGTGCTCGACCGGCTGCCGGACGGCGGGCTGGCGCGCGCGTTCCTGCTCCACCCCGATCCATGGCCCAAGGCGCGCCACGCCAAGCGGCGCTTCGTCAATCCGGGTCCGCTCGACCTGCTGGCGGCGAAGCTGGCGCCCGGGGCAGAGCTACGAATCGGCACCGACCACGCGGTTTATTGCCGTCACACCCTGATGATGATGGCGCGGCGCACCGATTTCATCTGGACGGCGACTTCGCGCGCCGATTGGGAGACGCGACCCGCCGACTGGCCGCCGACCCGATATGAGGCGAAGGCGCGGCGGCAGGGCCACGAAGTCTGGTACTTCCGGTTTCGCCGGGCTGGTTGACCGGCGGATATGGTCAAGGCGGCGCGCGGCGCGTTGCGTGACGGGCACATCCCGGCTACCTGACCGGCGATGGTTGCTTTCCTGGAATTCGAAAAGCCCGTCGCCGAGCTCGAAGCGCGAGTCGCCGATCTTCGCGCCGATGGCTCACCCGAAGCGCGGGCCGAGGCCGACCGCCTGGCGGACCGCGCCGAGCGGCAGCTTGCCGACATTTATTCGCGCCTGACGCCGTGGCAGAAAACCATCGTCGCGCGCCATGCGGAACGACCCCATTTCAAGGATTATGTCGCCGCGCTGATCGACGACTTCACCCCGCTGGCGGGCGACCGCGCGTTCGGCGAGGATGCGGCGATCGTCGGCGGAATCGGACGGCTGAAAGGACGCTCGGTCATGGTCATCGGCCATGAGAAGGGGGCCGATACCGCGAGTCGCGTCCGCCATAATTTCGGCATGGGTCGCCCCGAGGGCTACCGCAAGGCGATCCGATTGATGACCATGGCGGCGCGCTTCGGCTTGCCGGTGGTGACGCTGGTCGACACGCCGGGCGCGTTCCCCGGCATCGAGGCCGAGGAGCGTGGGCAGGCCGAGGCGATTGCGCGCGCCACCGCCGCCTGCCTCGATCTCGACGTGCCGATGGTCGCGGCGATCGTCGGCGAGGGCGGGTCGGGCGGTGCCGTGGCGCTGGCGACGGCGAACCGCATCGTCATGTTCGAGCACGCGATCTATGCCGTTATTTCCCCCGAAGGGTGCGCGTCGATCCTGTGGCGCGGCGACAGCAAGCCCGCCGCGACAACCACCGATGGTCGCCCCGTCCCCGCCGGTCCCAGCCGCGCGGCCGAGGCCGCCGAAGCGATGAAGGTGACCGCGAGCGACCTCAAGAAGCTCGGCGTCGTCGACCGCATCATCTATGAACCGCGCGGCGGGGCGCACCGCGATCCGGCGACGGCGATCGCCCGGCTGGGCACCGCGATCGCCGCCGAGTTGACCGCCCTTGAAACGCAGACGCCCGCCGCCCTGCGCGCCGGACGCCGGGC
>JANYFA010000002.1 GCA_025362895.1 Sphingomonadaceae bacterium
CTATCGTCGACCATGGCGGGCGTGGCACTTTCTGTCCGGAGTCAGAGGGTCGTCTAAACAACCTTTCTCTACACCAAATCAGCAAGTTAAGCTACGCTCGCCAACCCAGAATGACCCGTCCAGTGAATAATCCGGGCTAGAGCATCAGCTCCTACTCAACCGTTCAATTCCAAACTGTAGCTGACATGATCAAGACCACAGACATTACTCTCGCCGTCGCATTCGCGGCGGTGGCCGCGCCTGCAACCTTCGTCAAAACGGGCGCTGTTGTTCGCGTCGCTTCCTCTCAGTCGCTTACCACTTGCCGGTCTATCACCGCTTGAACGGCGTACTTGCCGTTACGAACAACGCGCAGCCCCCGCGCGCCATGCTCGGAAACCGCGTAGTCAACCGCGCGACGGACAACGGCAGCTATGGGGCCCCGGTGCTCCAGCTTACCCCCCGGCGACCCTTTTAAGGTGCACGTCGTGAACCACCTGCCACAGATTCCAGCAACTACTTCCACGGACTGGGCGTATCACTGGACGGCCATGACGATGACTCGATGCACATCGTGAAGCCTGGCAGGACGCGGGACTACATCATCCCGATCCCCAAAAATCATCGGCCGGGAGTCTATTGGTGCCATATGCGGGCATCCGGCTGCAGCAGACGTTTGCCACATGCAGTCGGTGCAGAACCCTTGTGCCTCTCTGCGTCTGCGTCCGAGGCGAGGCAAAATCAGCGAAGCAGCCTCTGCCGTGCCGCGTCGATTGATCGCCTGTGGCCGACGTGCCAATTGGACCATGAGCAGATGATGCTGCGGTAGATCCATCGGCTAAGCGGAGCCCGCCATGATGACTTCCTTAATCGCCGCCGTGATCGCCGCGGCCGCCGCGGGTGCCACTGCTGCAGATCGTTCGGTTCCAGCGTATGACCATGTATTCGTAATCATCGAGGAAAATAAGAACTACGAACAGATCATGGATCCACGAGCCGCGCCCAACATTTCGCGATTGGCGGCTGCCTACGGAACTGCCACGCAGTTCTATGCTGAGGTCCACCCGAGCGAGGCCAACTATCTGGCGCTGCTAGGGGGCGACACGTTTGGCATCCATGACGACGATGCCTTCTACTGTAAGCCTGGTCCGTCCGATGATCCGCATTGCACTGGATCGACTGGGGCAGGCTATGTCGACCATACCATCCGCGAGCCGCATCTTGGCGCTCAGCTAGAAGCCAGCGGGCGCGACTGGAAGGGATATTACGAGACTCTGCCGACGTCTGGATCCCTGGCGGTTACGGCAGGCGATCCCACGGCGACCAACGGCCTGCAGACCGCGGCGCTCTATGCCTCCAAGCATTCCGGCTTTATCAACTTCGCGAGCGTTCAAGCTGATCCGCAACGCGCGCATCACATTGTCGGCTTTGACCAGCTGGAGGCCGATATTTCTGCCAACCGCTTGCCGGCATTCGCGCTTATCGTGCCCAATCAATGCAACGAGATGCACGGTTTACACGGGGACGGCGTCCCGCCTGACTGCGACGGCGACCACGACCTCGCCGGGTTGATCCGTCGCGGTGATGCCGAGGTCGGACGGCTCGTCGCGGCTTTGGAGTTGACCAAGGCTTGGGCGTCGATAGAAAACGTTGCCATCCTCATCGGCTTCGACGAAGGCGCGGGACGAACGCGCGAAGGCTGCTGCGGTGTGACGCCGCAGGCGATCTCCAATTTTGGCGGCGGTCATATTCCCATGGTGGTAATCACCAATCATGGGCCGCGCGAGGTTTCGGACCCATCGCCCTACAGCCATTATTCGCTCCTGCGCACCTTGGAAGATGCATTTCGCCTTCCCGCCTATCTCGGTCATGCCGCAGATACGGCGGCGGGCGTCGTGCCCATGACGCCGCTATTCACCGTTCAAGCCAACCAGCGCTGACGGGATTTCTCGCCACTGATCAGGACGATCCTCATTTCGGTTATGACAATAGGCCGGTGGGACTATTGGACTATTTAGCCAATGACCTAAACCAACGTTCGTCGAAGCGCCGGCGTCATTTAGATGCCGCGAGACAGGCATCGCCGCAGGTCATTCCTAGTGCGGGAAGACGACCACAGTAAGCTGTCGTGATCAACCTCGCGCCAGCTCCTGCGACAGATTAGCGCGGCCGCAACCGCAATCCAGAGTTTCGCCCCGGTGCCACATCAATCTCGCGAGTATGCAGCCATGCCTCAATCACCTTTCGAGCTTCCCGTCACATAATTGTCACCGAACTTGAACTCTATTGTCATCGCAATTCCCTACGGCCCGCACTTAACCTCTTGCTGCGGGATACGGTTAATGCGGACGATTAGTTTGATCGCAATGTTGCTGGCATCGACGGCAACGGCGTCGAGCGGGGTCAAAGCAGCCGCATTGACTGCCGATACGTCGGCCCCCGACCTAAGCTCGGAGATTGTCGTCACCGCCCCCCGCCTCGCGCAGGACGCGCTCACCCGGCAAAAAGAGGCGTCGGTTATCGTCAACGTCCAGTCCATCGAGACGATCAAAAAATACCCCGACTTCAACGCAGCCGAGGCTCTTGGTCGTATTCCGGGCCTGTCGTTGTCGTCCGATACCGGTGAAGGCCGCTTCGTCAACATCCGCGGCATCGATGCGAACCTGAACGGTGCCACATACGGTGGGGTGGTCCTCCTCAACACCTTTGCAGCCGGCACCGCCGCGTCAGGATCGGGCCGCGCGGTTGAGTTCGATACAATTCCGACCGGGGCAATCGACGGTATCGTTGTTTATAAGACGTTGTCGCCCGATCGCGAGGCCGAGGGGCTGGGCGGCCAGATCGAGCTGTCGCCGAGGACGGCGCGCAACATCACGAAGCCGTTCTTCGAAGGCGAGCTTAGCGCAGGCTACGAGCCGCTCCATGAGCACGGCGGACCGTATAGCGCGAGCTTCGCCACCGGCGCGAAGTTTGGCGATTTCTCATTCGTCATCAATGGCTCGCGCAAGGACGACCGGCGCGCTGTGGATGACAACGAGCCAAGCTACGCCAACGACGGAGCGACCGGGACCGATCTCGTCCTTGGCCGGACTGATCTGCGGCGGTACGACTATAGCCGTCGTCGTTTCGGCTATGGGGGCGAGCTCGACTATGCGCCAAGCAGCGATCACCGCTACTTCGCGCGGCTCGACATCGCCGGCTATGTCGAGCGGCAGCTCAAGAACCACCTATACGCGAATTTCGACGGCAACCCGTCGGCGGTCGACAAGAACGGCTTCGTCGTCGACGGCTTCCAGCCGCAGGTCGATATCGTCAACGCGCAGGAAACGCACCGCAATACAGTCGCGGCGATCGGTGGCGAGGACCGGTTCGGAGACTTGAAGATCGACTATCGCGCCGCCTACTCGCGCGCTACCTTCGTCCAGAACTATTACAATGAAGCGCGCTTCTACGGCCAGGACAGCTACTTCGGTCGGTATAACAACATCGCCAATCCGGAAAAGTTTTCGTACCAGCTGTTCAAGGACGCCGCGCTGACCGTGCCGTTCGACGGGACCGACGCTACGCAATATGGGGGCGCGAACAATCGCGCCGCGGGCCTGACCGCTTTCGGCGAGAACGATGCAGACCGTGAATATAGCGGCAACTTCAACGCGCGTTATCCGCTGACGCTGTTCGGCAGCGCCGGCGAACTTAAGGCGGGGTTCGGCATCCGCCGCCGCGATAAGGTCGTCAATGACTTCGGCGGCCGCGGCAACACGACAATCAACCTGTCGACGATCGAAGCGAGCGTGGGCCCGAAGCAAGCCTATTATTTCGGGTCTGGGCTGGTCGCCCCGGTCGCAAACTACGCCGCAATCCAAACGCTCGTGCGCGGAGCGATCCCAACCCTTACACCGACGATCGGGCGCGACTTCCGCGACAACGAGAACATCACTGCCGGGTATCTGATGTACACGGTCGACTACGGCAAACTCAACGCACTAGCGGGTGTCCGTGTCGAAGCGACCAGCGCGACCTATGGGAACTTCTTAACGACAACCGATGCAACGGGCAATTCGTCGACCAGCTTCGTCACCGCGAATAAGTCGTATACGAACTTATTCCCCACGGTGCAGCTCAAATACGTCTTCCAGCCTAACCTCCAGCTCCGCGCTACTTATTCAACCGGCATTGCGCGGCCCGGGTTCAGCCAAGCAGGAGGATTTGCCGGGGTCGACTTCACAGCGTCGCCGCGACCGGTATTCACGGCGGGCAATCCCAACCTGAAGCCAACGACTGGCAATAACTTCGATGTCGATCTCGAATATTATCTACCGAATGACGGTGTCATCCAGGTCGGCGTGTTCGACAAGGAATTTAAGAACTACATCTTCCGTAACGTCCTGAAGAATGTCAGCAATCCCATCTTTCTTGGGCAGAACGGCGATTTCGCGACGTTCAGCAACGAGAACGCCCGCGCGCGCGGTGTCGAGGTTGCCTACCAGCAGAAATTCACCTTCCTCCCTGGTCTGCTCGGCGGTCTTGGGGCCGAGGGTAATCTGACGTACGTCGATTCGCGGTTTCTAGAGTACGGCGCTGTCATCAGCGGGACGGGCAAGGATCAGTACGGTCGCCTCCCGGGAACATCGAAGTGGACGTGGAACGTCGCGGGCTTTTACGAGCGCGGCCCGGTTAACGTCAGGATGTCGGCACAATATGTCGGGGCTAGCCTGTTCTCACTCAACGGTGACCAGTCACTCGACACGATCCAGTCCGGGCGGTTGTCAGCGGACCTGACCGCGAGCTTTGAGGTTGCAAAGGACTACGTCCTGTTCTTTGGCGCCCGGAACCTGCTCGACACGCCGTTGCGGTACACCGACGGCAACAACAATGCTCGTACTCAACAGGTGGAGTATTATGGCCAGACGTATGAGGCGGGCTTCCGCTTCAAGTTCTGATCCGAAATGCTTATCCGGCTACGGTGCTGTGACCCCTGCTCATCCGAGCGCTTGCCCGTTTCAAGTTCTAGACGGAGGCCGCCCCTAGTGGCTTAAGCGTCCGTAATCCTGACTGAACATCCGCCAGAGGAAACCGTATGCTTGCCCGTTTCATTGCCGCCGCCGCGCTGTTGTCTGTTGCTCCGCCGGCACTCGCCGCGGATCCCGGCATGACCGTCACCAAGCGGATCGCGGCTCCCGATGGCGGCTGGGACTATGTCAACGTCAGTGCCGACGGCAAGAAGCTGCTCGTGTCCCGCTCCGACGGCGTACTGACACTTGATCTGGCGACCGGTGCTGTAAACCCGCGCCTCGTTTCCGCCGGACGGACGCACGGCGCGGTGACGGTTGCCGGTTCCACCGTCGGCATGGTCACGAGCACGGCGAGCGGGGGCGCTCTGCTGTTCGACACGAGGACGGGTGCTGTGACGGCGACAATCAAGACCGGTGCCAAGCCGGACGCCGCAGCCTTCGACCCGGCCACCGGCATGCTCCTTGTAATGGACAATGCCGGCGGAGGTGTCGCGGTCATCAATCCAAAGGCACAGACACTCGTCGGCACCGTCGCGCTGCCCGGCGCCCTCGAATCGGCGGCCGTCGACGCCAAGGGGCTGCTTTACGTCAATGTCGAGGACAAGGGCGAACTCGCAGTCATCGACATAGCGCGACGGCAGGTCCTGAAAACGGTCAAGCTGACCGGCTGCGACGAGCCCGGCGGGCTGGCGTTGACCCGACAGGGGTATCTTATCGCCGCGTGCGCCAACGGCCACGCCAAGACGGTCGAAGCCATGACGGGCAAGCTGCTTGCCGATATCGTCATCGGCGCGCGCCCCGACGCGGTAATCTACGATGCGTCACGCGACCGTGCGTATGTCCCGACCGGGGGCGACGGTGCCCTGACCGTCATTGACACCAAAGGCGTGCCGCACGGGATCGGTATCGTGGCAACGCAACAAGGCTCGCGGACAGGGGCTGTCGACCCTGCGACGGGCAATGTCTACCTGCCGGGCGCGCGGTTTGCGCAGACCGAGGCCGGACAGCGGCCGAAGGCGATTCCGGGATCGTTCGAGCTGCTCGTCGTCGGGCACTAGACAATCCCGACACAAAAGGGGGATCGTTGCGTTGGACCAAGCGTGAAAGCCGCGGTCAGCAAGTTGCACGTGATTACGGCTGGGCACGCAGACGATGGGATCTTGCCCATTGGGTGTCAGCTAAAAGCGTGCTGACCGATAAATGGCCAAGACAACATGAATGCCCGTTTATGCGTCTTCGATGTTCACTCGTCTGCTTAATCGAAAGTCTGCTATCCGACTTTGCGCCCCTAGCCGCCAGCGCGCTATCGGCGTTGCCGTCGCTCCTGCTCGCAACGCGTTCGCGCCCGATCGTCCGCTGGAGAGGCGATGCTCGCGATGGACGATATAACGGTTCCGGCAGCGATCGCCGCTAGGCTGGCCGCTGCCGTTCCCTCGGGCTAGCGAAGATGAACTCGGGGCGAACTCTACGCCGCGGATGTCTCGCGTTTGCGCCGCAGCACGCATCCGATCACGCCGAAACCACCGAGCATCATCGCCCAGGTCGCCGGCTCGGGGACGGCGCCGGTAAGCGCCTCGCCGTGCGGGCTGTTCAGCCCGGTTACGAGCTGTGAAAAGCTGCCGTCGGCCAGGTTCACGGTACCGACGGCATTGGCGCTGTCCTCGACGGCAATCGCCTGGCCGATGGTGAAGGCGCCGGTCAGCGCATAGATGGTATTCGAGTTGCGGTCGGCCACGAGCAGGCGCTGCGTTCCGCCGGCGGCAAAAACGGTGTCGTCGACCGACGTCGCTAGATTAAGGACGCCGACCGACTGGCCAGCCGCGCCGGGATTGTTGATGAAGACGAGCTGCTGGTCGCTCTGGCTGTCGAGCACCAGTTGTCCGTTCGGCGAAAAGGTCAGCGAGTCCGGATCCTGCAGGTTGAGCGTCGTGATCCCCCCGCCCGGGTTGAGCACCGTCGCCGTCGCGTTGCCGGCAAGGACGCCGCCGATGACGGTCACGCCGCTCGCGCCGCGCGTCACCCTGACGATCGCTGGGGCGGTGTTGGGGTCGCTCGACGGAGCCGAGGCACTGACGAATGTTCCGCCCGGACCGAAAGCGACATCATCATAGCCGCCGCCGTGCGGTGTGCTCGAAAAACCGACCGGCGTGGTCGCCGCGAGGGTCTTCGGGTCGATGAGCACGAGCGTCGGTGACGCATCCTCGTTCTGGATTGACCAGAGCTTGCCGGTCGCCACGTCGTAGCGCAGCCCATCGTTGTGCCCGGCGACAGTCACCGTACCGAGCAACGTTCCGTGCTTCGAATACTCAGCGATCGTGCTCATCGCGCCGCCGGCGCCGGTAGGGTCGCCGCCGTTGCCGTAGCCGACGAAGACATTGCCGCCGACGACCGCGAGCGAGTCGGGCGCCGAGCTTCCGGCCAAGGGGCCGGCAAAGGTCGTGAGCGAATAGCCGGCGGCGGCGGTCGGCGCCGCGGCAGCCGACACGGTGGTCGTGCCAATCGCAAGCAACGCTGCACCAACGGTTATGTTATGGGTCATGAGTGCCTCCTGACGATACCACCCCATGGTTAACCTATCGCCCGCGAACGCGGCATGAAGCTTTGATGATGTTACGCATCCGCCCGGTCCGCACCCCGGGAACCAATGCGATTGTGAACCGGGGTCGGTAGCGCATACAGATGGGTATGACGCACCGCCATCTTCGTCTGGCAATTGCAATCAGTCTCCCGATTGCGCTCGCGATGCCCGTATCGGCACAGCCCGAGCCGGCAATCATTGCCGACGTCGCCGGCCAGATCGACGCCGCCGAGGCGCGTCTCGACACAGTTGAGTCTGCGAGTAGTAGGCCTGGCGCGGACGACGCCGCGCTGACCGCGAATGTCGCCGCGCTGGCGGGGCCCGATCAGGCGCTCGACGCCGCCGTAGCGATCTTGACGCCGCGCCTCGCGGCAATCGACGCACGGCTCGCTGAACTTGGGCCTGTAGCGCCGAAGCCGGGGCAGCCGCCGGAGACGGTCGAGATCGCGACCGAGCGGACCAAGTTGCTCGGCGACCGTGTTGCGGTGGCCACCGAGCTCAAACAAGCCAACCTGATCATCGTCGAGCTCGACCAAACCGTTGCTTCGCTCGAGCAGAAGCGCCGCGAGCTATTTGCACGCAACCTATGGACGCAAAGCCGCTCGGTCATTAGCCCCGACCTTTGGCGCGACGTTGCCGCCGCGCTGCCCGCCGACTTCCGCCGACTGTCGCTTCCGGCCGCTGCTGAAGTGCGCCGGGCGCGGGCCGCCTCGGCGCGTGTCGGCATCGTCATCGGATGGTTGCTGACAATCGCAGCCGCAGCCGTGATTGTCGTTCTGGGACGGCGCATTCTGATTGGTCTCGGCCGCCGGCGAGCGTCGCGAGCAACATTACGCCTCGGCTGGTCGCTGCTCGCGCTGTGGCGTGTTGCCGTCGTCGTCCTGACGGCGCTGATCGCAGCGTGGCTAACGCGGACCATACTCGTCGCGACCGACGCCTTGACGCCTGCGTTCGCCCAAATGGCGACGGTGGTCATCGCGGCAGTCACCTTTGCCGCGCTTGTCGACGGCCTCGGTCAGGCCCTGTTGTCGGTTGATGATCCATCGGCGCGGATCGTCCCGGTCGGGGATGCCCTCGCGGGGCGGTTGCGCTGGTTCCCGGCGATCCTCGGCATCGCCGTCGCTCTCGCCGGCATCGCGGGTGGAATCCATCGCATCTTCGGCACAAGCCTCGCCAGTTCGGTGGCGAGTGACAGCCTCGGCGTATGCCTCGAACTCGCCGTCATCGTCATCGGGTTGACCGCCGCCGGACGCGACCGCGAACAGGCGCTCGATGTGACGACTGCGCCGAGCGGGGCAAAGTTGCCGTGGATACTCGCGGCGCTGGCAACCTGGCTCGGCTTGGCCGCCGCTGGGCTTGCCGTCGTCCTCGGCTATCTCGCCCTGGCCAACTTCATCACTCGCGAAATCGTCTGGATCGGCGTCGTTCTGGCGAGCCTGTTTATTCTCGTCCGGTGCGCCGACGATGTGTTACCGGCGCTGTTCCAGCCGGGTTCGCGCCTGGGGCGCGCGGTGATCGTTGCCGTCGGCGTCTCTTCGGCAACGCTCGAGCAGACCGGGATCATCCTGTCGGGTCTCGCCCGCGTCGCATTGTTGCTAATTGGGTGGACGCTGGTGGTCGCACCGTTCGGTGCCGGCGCGAGCAACATCTTCGGGCGGATCACGTCCGACGATCTGGTCATCCACCTCGGGACAACATCGATCTCGCCCGGCACCATCCTCGGCGGAGTCGTGATCTTCGCCGTCGGACTGCTCATCACGCGCGGCATTCGCGGCTGGCTCGAGGCGCGATACCTGCCGGCAACGGCCATCGACATCGGTGTGCGGACGTCACTGGTGTCGGGCGTGACCTATCTCGGCGCCGTATTGGCCGTCGTATTCGCCAGCATCTTCCTTGGCGTCAGTCTCGACCGGATCGCCCTGTTCGCCAGTGCCCTGTCGATTGGCATCGGGTTTGGCCTGCAGTCGATCATCAGCAACTTCGTCTCGGGGCTGATCTTGCTCGTCGAGCGACCGGTCAAGGTCGGCGACTGGATCGCGATCGGCGACCTCGAAGGCGATGTCCGCAAAGTCAATATCCGGGCGACGGAGATCGAGATGAAGGACCAATCACGCCTGATCGTTCCCAACCTTGACCTCATCACCAAGACGGTCCGCAATGTTACCCACGCCGGAGCACTCGGCCGTGTCCGCATCGTCATTCGCGTAAACGACGACGCCGACCCGATTGCGCTGAGGGCGCTCATCCTCGGGCTGCTGACGGCCCACGCGGAGGTCCTGACGGACCCGGCGCCCGCGGTCTATCTGACCGACGCAAAGGACGGTGGTCTCGAGTTTACCTGCTTCGCCTTTGTCACCACGGCACGCGATGTCTACAGCATCCGTAGCGACCTGTTGTTTGCGATCGTACCGGCGCTGCGGACGAATGGTTTTGCTCTGGCTAGCTCATCGACGATCGTCAATCTCGGTGTCGACGGGCGGCTGATCGAACCCGCTCCAGCGCGAGCCTAAAGAAGCGGCTTTGTCGTTGCTATCCTTGTCAGCCTGGCGTCGCTCATGACCCAGATGGCGGTCGAGCTGTATGATCCGGCAAGATCAACCGATACATGCACGTCCAATCGCCATTTGCGAAAGCCTTAGCCCCGCCAACGATCGCATTCCGCTCTTCCTATAGGCCTCATCCGGGGTCTGGCCTGCAAGTCCCGAGTGCGGCCGGTCAGCGTTGTAGTATCCGATCCAGCGCGTCAGACCGACCCGCAGCTCCGAGCCGGTCTCGAA
>JANYFA010000048.1 GCA_025362895.1 Sphingomonadaceae bacterium
TGTTCGGCTGTCGTCGGCTCGGTTCCTTCGAGATACGACTCCATCAAGGCGTCGTCCTGCTCGACCGCCATCTCGATCAGCTCCGAACGCGCCTGCGCGGCGGCGTCCTTGAGGTTGTCGGGGATATCCTTGTATTCGAACTTGGCGCCGAGGCTTTCCTCAAGCCAGACGATCGCACGGTTCTCGACGAGATCGACGAGGCCGACGAAATCACCCTCAAGCCCGA
This sequence comes from Sphingomonadaceae bacterium, assembly GCA_025362895.1. GTDB lineage: Bacteria > Pseudomonadota > Alphaproteobacteria > Sphingomonadales > Sphingomonadaceae > Polymorphobacter_B. The sequence continues at coordinate 227 of JANYFA010000048.1, forward strand.
TCGGCAGATAGAGCACCGCCGGACGCGCGCCGAGGCGATCCTTGATCATCTGGACGCAGCGGTCGAAGTTAGCACCCGTGCGGTCGAGCTTGTTGACGAAGCACATCCGCGGAACTTTGTACTTGTCGGCCTGCCGCCAGACGGTCTCCGACTGCGGCTCAACGCCGGCGACGCCGTCGAAGCAGGCGACTGCGCCGTCGAGAACACGCAAGCTGCGCTCGACCTCGATGGTAAAGTCGACGTGGCCGGGCGTGTCGATGATGTTGATGCGGTGCTCGGGACCATTGCCGTCCTCCGCCTTCCAGAAACACGTCGTCGCGGCGGACGTAATGGTGATGCCGCGCTCCTGCTCCTGCTCCATCCAGTCCATCGTCGCGGTCCCTTCATGGACCTCGCCGATCTTGTACGACTTGCCGGTGTAATAGAGGATACGCTCAGTCGTCGTCGTCTTGCCGGCGTCGATATGCGCCATGATGCCTATGTTACGATAGCGATCGAGCGGGGTCGTGCGGGGCATGACGATTACTCTGTCAGAAGGATTTCGGCGCGAACTGCCCGTGCAAGCAGTCCGACTTCGCTGCTACCAGCGATAGTGCGAGAAGGCGCGGTTGGCTTCGGCCATGCGGTGCGAATCTTCGCGCTTCTTGACCGCCGTACCGCGATTGTTGGCGGCATCGACCAACTCACCCGACAGCCGTGCGGCCATCGTGTGTTCGGAACGGTTGCGCGCAGCACCAATTAGCCAGCGGATCGCGAGCGCCTGGCTGCGCTCGGGGCGAACCTCGACCGGAACCTGATACGTCGCACCGCCGACACGGCGGCTGCGGACCTCGATGCCCGGCTTCACGTTCGCCAGCGCGTCGTGGAACACGCCGATCGGATCGCGGCGGGTCTTCGCCTCGACGGTATCAAGAGCGTTGTAGACGATCGATTCAGCGGTCGATTTCTTGCCCTCGTACATGACGAGGTTCATGAATTTCGACAGGATGAGATCGCCGAAACGGGGATCAGGGAGAATTTCGCGCTTCTCGGGGCGACGACGACGGGCCATGTGCTTATCCTTACTTCGGCCGCTTCGCGCCGTACTTCGACCGGCTTTGCTTGCGATCCTTGACGCCCTGGGTGTCGAGGACACCGCGCAGAACGTGGTAACGCACACCGGGAAGGTCCTTGACGCGGCCGCCGCGAATCAGAACCACCGAGTGCTCCTGAAGGTTATGCCGTTCACCGGGAATGTAGCCGATTACCTCGAAACCATTGGTCAGGCGGATCTTCGCAACCTTGCGCAAAGCCGAGTTTGGCTTCTTCGGCGTGGTCGTGTAGACGCGGGTGCAGACGCCACGCTTCTGCGGGCATTCTTCCATCGCGGGAGCGGTCTCTCGGACGCGCTGCGGCGTACGTCCCTTGCGGATCAACTGGTTAATTGTCGGCATCGAATCGTTACACCCTGCTGTTCGGCAAAAGGCCTTGCGACCCGCCTACTCCAAGCCTGAATCACCCTCACGGCATAAGCGCGACCGACCCCGTTACCAGGGACATCCGCGCGCGGTTCAGCCTGTCGTTCCTACGCCCGGACGTGCCAGCGGACATTCATACGCCTGCCACTAACCATCAAGCGAAGGCGGCATATAGGCGTGACGACCCGAACGGTCAACGGGTTTTCGGCGGGCTGCAGCGGCTGTCGAATATGACCAAATTAGCGCCGAGGTACCTATTTCGCGGAAGTCCCGAGGCGCGACCGCCGCTTCAGCTAGCAAGCAGACGGCGGATGAGGCAGCGACGTTGGTCCACCTTTACAGCGGCCGCGTCACGGCCATCATCATGGCGGTCCGGCCCTGGAGTACATCGTGCTACCTATTCTGATCGCTCTCGCCGCAATCGCGCTTCCAAGCGGGGTTCTGCCTCCGACACCCGCGGCTCTCGAGTCGGGGCTAGCGGGACGTTGGCGCGGCGCGCTCGGTTATCGTGATTATCAGTCGAACAAGCTCGAAGAACTGCCTGTAGAGACCGAAATCCGCGCGGTCGATGACGGCGTTTCGTTCGTTCGCGTCGCGAAGTTCGATGACGGGCCGAAGACAGGGACAGTCACCATCACCACCGCCGCGTTGTACGACGAGAAGGCCGGCACGGTCAGCGAGGTGTCACTCCGCAAGGGGCGTCGTGTCGAAGTCGCAACCGAGCATGTCGCGGTAACGGCCCTTACCGACGCGACGCACTGGACGTTAAGCTATACCGAAGATGGCCAAGACAATGATGTGCCAGCCAGGCTGCATATCACCGAAACGTTATCGGGTGACACCTTGCTGTCGGTGAAGGAAGTCCTGCCTGCGGCCGCGACCGACGGCGTCTGGCGCTTTCGCAACCAGACCCGGCTAGCGCGACTTCCCTGACAGACCCGCGCCCTACAGCGCCCCGTGGCAGTGCTTGAACTTCTTGCCTGACCCGCACGGGCAGGCAGCGTTGCGCGACGTCGTCTGCGACCACTCGGCGCGCGTTTCGTCGTCGATGTCGGCAAACGCCGCTGCCGCGCTGCGCGCGATGTCGAGTTGGCTCGTCGGCATCGTGCCCATCGGGCCAAAGGCGTCGTTCGTCCCCGTCAGCGGATCGATGTGGGTGGTGACGAAGCTTGGCAGCGGGGGGGCATAGGCCTCGGGCTGCATCTCGAACCGGGCGTTCGCCAGCATCCGCGTCACGTCCTCGCGTACCGTCGTCAGCATCCGTTCGAACAGCGCGAACGCTTCCGACTTATACTCGTTCAACGGCGTCTTTTGAGCATAGGCGCGCAGGTGGATGACCTGACGCAGGGCGTCGAGCGTCGCTAGATGCTCCTTCCACTGATGGTCGAGAACCTGTAGCAGGAAGTTCTTTTCGATCTGGATCCACGATTCGACAGGTACCGCCGCCGCCTTGTCGGCCATCATCGTGTCCGATGCCGCGATCAGCCGATCGACGAACATCTCCTGATCGACGGCTTCCTCCGTGACCCACTCGCGGACCGCCAGATCAAGGCCGAGCGTTTCGCGCACAGCGGCGTCGAGCGCGTCGATATCCCATTGTTCCGGATAGGTGTTCGGCGGGCAGTGGAGGCCGACAAGGGCGCTGACCGTCTCATGCCGCATATCGGTGACGACGTCGCCGACCGCTTCCGAATCCATGATGTCGGCGCGCTGGTCATAGACGACCTTACGCTGGTCGTTCATCACGTCGTCGTACTGGACGACGTTCTTGCGCTGGTCGTAGTTGCGCGCCTCAACCTTCTTTTGCGCGGTCTCGATCGCCTTCGAAATCCATGGGTGGACGATCGCTTCGCCCTCTTCCAGCCCATTATTCATCATCCGCGCAAGCATCGTCTGCTGACCAAAGATACGCAGCAGGTCGTCATCGAGACTGAGGTAGAAACGGCTGAGGCCCGGGTCGCCCTGTCGGCCTGAACGCCCGCGCAACTGGTTGTCGATGCGGCGGCTTTCGTGGCGCTCGGTGCCAAGCACAAACAGCCCGCCAACAGCGCGGACGGCATCGCGCTCGGCGGCGACCTCGGCTTTGATGCGTGCGATGGCAGCGTCGCGGTCGGCGCCTTCGACACCTTCCAGCTCGCGGGTGATGCGCGCCTCGACATTGCCGCCAAGCTGAATGTCGGTGCCGCGACCGGCCATGTTCGTCGCGATCGTCACGCCGCCGAGGCGACCCGCCTGCTCAACGATATGCGCTTCCTGCTCATGGTAGCGCGCATTGAGAACCACGTGGTCGACGTTTTCCTTCTTGAGGAATTCGCTGAGCAATTCGCTCTTTTCGATCGACACCGTGCCGACGAGGATCGGCTGGCCGCGCGCCTTGGATTCTCGGATCGTCTTGACGATCGCCTTGAACTTCTCGCCGGCGTTCTTGTAAAATTCGTCGTCGACGTCCTTCCGTTGCACCGGCAAGTTGGTCGGGATTTCAACGACATTGAGCTTGTAGATGTCGAAGAATTCGGCCGCCTCGGTCGCCGCCGTTCCCGTCATGCCGCCCAGCTTGGGGTAGAGGCGGAAGTAGTTCTGGAAGGTGATCGACGCGAGCGTCTGGTTTTCGGGCATGATGTCGACGCCTTCCTTGGCCTCGACCGCCTGGTGGAGCCCATCGGCCCAGCGGCGTCCGTCCATCATCCGCCCGGTGAACTCGTCGATGATGATGACCTTGCCGTCGCGGACGATGTAATCGGTGTCCCGGCGATAGATCATGTTCGCGCGCAGCGACTGGTTCAGGTGATGGACCACCTGCGTGTTCTCGTAATCATACAGGTTTTCGCCCTCCAGCAGACCCGCGGCTTCGAGCGCGCGTTCGGTCTTTTCGGTGCCGTCTTCGGTCAGGATGACCTGCTTCTGCTTCTCGTCGATCTCGACGTCGGCGGTCGACAGCGTCTTCACCATCGCGTCGACACGCATGTAGAGTTCGGACTTGTCGTCGGTCGGCCCCGAGATGATCAACGGCGTCCGCGCTTCATCGATCAGGACCGAATCGACTTCGTCGGTGACCGCGAAGTTGAACGGGCGCTGGACCATCTGCTCGCGCGCGTATTTCATGTTGTCGCGCAGGTAATCGAAGCCGAACTCGTTGTTGGTGCCGTAAGTGATATCGGCGGCGTAAGCCGCGCGGCGGGTATCATCGTCGAGGTTGGGGACAATGACCCCAACCGTCATGCCAAGGAACGCGTAGACGCGGCCCATCCACTCGGCGTCGCGCGACGCGAGGTAATCGTTGACGGTGACGACGTGAACGCCCTTCCCCTGCAACGCATTGAGATAGACGGCCAACGTCGCGACCAGCGTCTTGCCCTCGCCGGTTCGCATCTCCGCGATTTCGCCGCGGTGGAGAACGACGCCGCCGATCAGCTGAACGTCGTAATGGCGCTGGCCCAGCGCTCGCTTGGCGGCTTCGCGGACCGTCGCGAACGCCTCTGGCAGCACGCCGTCGAGTGTCTCACCCGCCGCCAGCCGGGCGCGAAATGCCGCCGTCTGGCCGGTAAGCACCTGATCCGACATTGCCGAGACCGCGGCTTCATGACCGTTGACGCGAGCGACAAGCGGCGCGAGCGAGCGAACGTAACGCTCGTTCGACGAGCCGAAAATGCGCTTCGCGATGCCAGCAAACATGAGAACCCTAACCGAATGCGGGGGAGCTGCTAGAGCGCTCGCCGCGACCGGCGGGACATAGGGAGGGGGGCGGCGCTAGTCAATTCGCGCCGCGATCCCGGTGCCGACCTACCGCGACTACCGCGCGACCGGATCGGCGGTGAAACCGACGCTGACGGCGCGTAGGGCCGGAACCGGATGCTGCTGCCGGTCGACCCCGGCGGCGAACGCCGTCGTTGTCATCTGGCGGCAGGCGAGGCGGTCGAGGGCGGCGCTCCCGCTCGACCGCGCGACGTCGCACGTGGTGACGTGGCCCGACCCGTCGGTCATGACCAGAACGTCGGCGACCATCATCGCACCAGGCTGCGGCAAGTGATCGACGGACAGCGCAAAATCGACCTCGCGCGCGGTTTCGGCGGGACCACCGACGCGCCGGACCCCAAGCTCGCGGTTGACTGTAAAATCCTGTCGGACCACGGCGGTGACGGGAGCCCCGGCAGAATCGCGCGCCGGGGAAAAGTGAGCGCGGTGCATCAGCAGATCGCACGCGGTCCTGTCGAGCCGGCCCATCCCGTCGGACATGACAACGTCGCATCGCACCGGCTGTCCGCTCGCGTCGACCGTCAGGTTAAGCCGCGTCCGCGCCGGGCGCGTTTCGGAATATAGCACGGAAAACGCACCAAGATCGCCGGGCAGCTTCGCCCCGATCAGTTGGGGCATTGCCGCGAGTGCCAGTGCCAGCATCAACATCGGCCTTGTCTCCTTCGCGCAACGTCACCAAAGCGGTCGTGTTATGTCAAGCACCTCCCCCCTCGCCCGCCCGTTCCCAGCTATGGCGCCGATCGCCGGAGTACGGATCGGCACCGCGACGGCGGGGTACAAGCCGTGGACGCGTAGCGATGTCGCGCTGGTCGAGCTCGCCCCGGGAACGACGGTGGCAGGCGTCCTGACGCGGTCGAAATGCCCATCGCCCGAGGTCGACTGGTGCCGCGCCGCGCTGGCCCGGGGACAGGCGCGCGCGCTGATGGTCAACGCCGGTAACTCGAATGCCTTCACCGGATCGGCGGGGCGTGACGCCAGCGCGGCCCAGGTCGCGGCGGTCGCGGCGATCATCGGCTGCACGCCCCACGACGTATTCGTTGCCTCTACCGGGGTCATCGGCGTCCCCCTCCCCGTGACGAAGGCCACCGCAGGGGTGGCCGCCGCTCATGCGGCGCTGGGCCAGGCGTCGTTCGCCGATGCCACTGCCGCGATCGGGACGACCGACACATTTGCCAAGGGCGCGACCGCTGCGGCGATCGTCGGCGGGGTCCGCGTGACGATCCACGGCATCGTCAAGGGATCGGGGATGATCGCCCCTGACATGGCGACGATGCTGGGGTTCATCTTCACCGACGCGGCGGTCGCTGCGCCATTGCTTCAGGCGATGCTGTCCGCCGCGACCGCGAGCAGCTTCAACGCGATCACCGTCGACAGCGACACCTCGACGTCGGACACCGTCCTTGCCTTCGCCACCGGTGCTGCGGGGAACGTGCCGCTGGTAACGGTCGGTTCGCCGGGGGCCGACGCTTTCGCGGCCGCACTCGCTGATGTTTGCGCCAAGCTCGCCAAGCTGGTCGTCCGCGACGGCGAGGGGGCGACCAAGTTTATCACGGTCGAAGTCGCCGGGGCCGAGGACGACCGCGCGGCGAAGGTCATCGCGCTGTCGATCGCCAACTCGCCGCTGGTCAAAACCGCGATCGCCGGGGGGGACGCGAACTGGGGCCGCGTCGTCATGGCGGTCGGCAAGGCAGGCGAGGCCGCCGACCGCGACAAACTCGATATCCGCTTCGGCGCGACGACGGTGGCGGCGAGCGGCGCGGTCGTCGCCGACTATGACGAGGCCCCGGTCGCGCGGCATCTGGGCGGTGACGACATCGAGATCGGCATCGACCTTCACCTCGGGCCAGGGCGGGCGACGGTGTGGACTTGCGACCTGACCCACGGCTACATCAGCATCAACGCCGACTATCGGAGCTGACCCATGACAACTGCGATCCTGTGGCCGGTGTTCGCGCTCGTCGGACTGATTTTTGCCGTGTGGGTCCAGATTCCGCTGGCGCGCGTCCGCCACATCGCCGCCAACCCGCCGAAGCGCGATGACCTTGCGAGCGGCGACGCAGCGCGGCGGTATTTCGCGCCCATCGACCTGCCCGCGAACAACCTCGCCAATCTGTTCGAGATGCCCGTGCTGTTCTTTGCGCTGGTCCCGCTGCTGCTTGTCACTCGCCACGGCGGAACGGTCGAGGTCGCGCTGGCGTGGGTCTATGTCGCGCTGCGAAGCGTCCATAGCGTCATCCACACCGGCGCGAACGTCGTTCGCCTGAGATTCCTGGTCTATATCGCTTCGTGCGCAGTGCTGCTCGCGATGTGGCTGGGCTTTGCGATCGATCTCGCGCTGGGGCGCTGACACCCGCCATGTCGCGGCTGCCCTATCTCCACGCCGCTGTCGGCATCGCCGCACTGTGTGCGCTCGATGCGGCGGTCAAGCATCTGACCTTTGCCTATGCCGTGCTGTTCGTCACTTTCGGGCGCTATGTCGCCGGAACGGCGATCGCCGCGCTGGTATGGTGGGCGCAGGGCGCGCCGCCGTTCACCGCAGCGATGGCGCGGGGGCACGCCCTGCGCGGGGTGCTGATCGCGGTCACCGCCGCATTGTTCTTCTTTGCGATCCATACACTGACCCTCGCTGAAGCGATCACCCTGTCGTTCACCGCGCCGCTGATGATCCCGCCGCTCGCGCAGCTATTTCTGGGCGAGGCGATGCGCCCGCGGGTGCTCGCGGCGGGCGTTCTCGGGCTGGCGGGGGTCGTCGTGACCGTGCAGGGGGCCCCGTCATTTTCGGGAGACCGGCTGCCGGCGCTGGCGGCGATCCTGACGGCGTCGCTGACCTATTCCCTCGCCGCAATTGCCATGCGCGCGCGGGCCGCTGCCGACGGCGCGACGCGGCTGACGCTGTCGGGGACGCTGGTGCCGATGCTGTTGCTAAGCCCGTTCGCGATCGGCCAGCCGGTGCCCCACGCCGTCGACTGGCCGTGGTTCATCGCCGCCGGCGCATTCGGCAATATCGGCATCCAGATGTTGAGCCGCGCCTATGCCCAGGTAGAGGTCCAGCGGCTCGGCATACTCGAATTCACGGCGCTCCCGTGGGCGGCGCTGTTCGGCTGGCTGGTGTTCGGCGAATCGGTGCGGGTCGCCGTGTGGCTGGGGGCGGTGATCATCCTCGCCGCGTGCATCTGGGCGGCGCGCGGCGACCCGCCCGCCGCGCTGGGGGTTTAGCTCAGGCGGCGGCTGTCGCCGCGTCGCCCAACTCACTTTCCAGCCACGCCTTGAGGTGCGACTTCGGCGCGGCCCCGACCTTGGTCGCAACCTGCTTGCCGTCCTTGAACAGGATCATCGTCGGGATGCCACGGACGCCGTACTTCGTCGGCGCGTCGGGATTATCGTCGATGTTGAGCTTAACGATATCGACACCGCTCAGTTCGTCGTTGATCTCCTCCAGCGCCGGTCCGATCTGACGGCACGGCCCGCACCATTCGGCCCAGAAATCGACGAGGACGGGGCGACCCGACTCGAGAACGTCGGCGGTAAACGAGGCGTCGGTGACGTGCTTGGCGGGCATAAGTAATTCCTTCTTTCGTCTTCCCCGCAAAAACGAGAATGGCGTCGAGGACGGACTGTAATCGCTCCCTCCCCGCCTCGCAACGCCCGCCACGCAAAGCCTTTCTTTGGCGCGTTCAATCCGGTGCGTTCGCCGCAAGGACAGTGTCGGACAATTCGATCAGCCGCGCCGCATGGGTGTACAGCAACGCCGCCTCGACCTGCCTCCCGGGGAAGATCACGCGAAGCGCAGCGACATAGGCGGCCATCTGCTTGAGATGATACGGCGCAACCTCGGCAGCGGTCGCCGGAACGCTCGCCCCTGTCTTGAAGTCGACCACGTAGACACGGGTCGCGGTAACCAGCAGCCGGTCGACCGTGCCGGCGATGACGATATCGCCGACAGTCGCGGCGATCGGGGCCTCGGCGAGGCTGTCGGGGCCGAACACATCGGCGAAGGCGAGATCCGCGATGATACCCAACGCGGTCGTCGCGATACGGTCGCGTGCACCCGCGTCGAGGTCGGCAGCGGCACGCGCCAGCCACGCCGTTGCTGCCGCCGTACGGTCGGCCGCGGCAACATCGGGCAGGCGTTCGAACAGGGTGTGAAGCAATTGCCCCCGCCGCGCTGCGGCCGCCGCCGCCGGTCCGGGGGGAGCGTGCGCGACATCGTCGGCGGCAATCGCCGACGGGCTGAGCGGACGCGGCGGACGCGCCTCCACAGGCGCCGGGGTCCGCGCCCAATCGGGGACGGCAGCGGCGAGCGGCGCGGCGCGGTGGGGGGGGTCGGTCTCGGCCTTGGTTCCCGCACGATGGATGCGGACCGCTCCCCACTCCGGGTCGTCCTCGACGGCCATATCCCACGTCTTGATCATCGCGCGCTCGACCGCGGCGTGCCAGCTACCTTCGGGCGCGATGCCCTTGTCGTTGACGCCCAGCGCGCCGCCGACGAACAACAGGTCCTCGGCCCGGGTCAGCGCGACGTACATCAGCCGCCAGTGTTCAGCGCGCCTGGCGGCGGCGAGTGCGTCGGCTTCGTCGGCGACCAGCCCGAGCCGGCCCGCCTTGCCACCCGGGAACACCGGGACCGGCGCAGTATCATCGAGCGACAGCATGACGTGCGCCGCATCGTCGCGCGACAGCGGACGAGTGGCGTCGGCGAGGACGACGACCGGGGCCTGCAAGCCCTTAGCGCCGTGGACGGTCATGATGCGAACGGCATCGACTGGCGCGTCGGGATCACGCTTGAGGTCGATGTCGTCGGCGATCCACGCGAGAAAGCCCTGGAGCGACGGCGCGTTCGCCGCCTCGAACGCGAGCGCCTGCCCCAAAAGGGCAGCGATCTGATCGCGCGCTTCTTCACCGAGACGCGCGAGGAGCTTGGCGCGGCCACCCAGCGGTCCCGACAGGATGTGTTCGAGGAATTCATAGGGCGCGGCGAAATCGGCGAGCGCGAGGACGGCGCGCAACGTGTCCGCCGCCGCTCCGCCCGCGTCGCGCACCGCCGACCACAAGGTACCGCGCCGCGCGTGCGCGAGGGCGAACAGCTCGTCCTCGCTCAGCCCGATGAACGGCGAGGTGAGCAGCGCGGCGGTCGTCAGGTCGTCGTCGGGCTGGAGCGCGAAGCGGACGAGAGCGAGGCAATCCTGCACCGCGAGCGGCGCGGTCAGTCGCAGCCGGTCGACGCCCGCCACCGGCACGCGCAGATCGTGGAGCGCGGCGACGAGCGCCCCGACGAATTCACCCCGGTTACGGACGAGGACCAATATATCTTCCGGGCGCACGCGGCGGCCTCGCGCCGGAAGGTCTAGCGCGGTGGCCGGGTCGAGCCACGCAGCGATCTGGCGCGCGAGCTTATAAGCCATCCGCACCTGTGCCGGGGGCAACCACGGGGCGTCATCATCCACCACGTCGTCCCCGGCGTCGGGGGCGAGCGGCGGCCACACGGTGACGCGCCCGGTCAGGTCGGCGCGGTGCGGAATATGCGTCGCGATCGCCTCGTCCATGCCGAACGCAGCGTGGCCAAGATCGTCGACAACGGCATCGACCAGTTCGAGGACCGCTGGGACCGAGCGGAACGACCGGGTCAAGGCGGGGTCGCGCCAGTCGTGCACCGCGTCGCGCGCGAGGTCGCGGAAATGCGTTCGCCGGTCGCGGAAGATCGTCGGGTCGGACCCCTGGAAGCTGAAGATCGCCTGTTTGAAATCACCGACGACGAACAGCGTGCGCTGGACGTCCCGCGCCCCCGCCCCGGCGAAAAACTCGTCGGTGAGCGCGCCGACGATGTCCCATTGCGCGGCGTTCGTGTCCTGCGCTTCGTCGACGAGGAGATGGTCGATCCGCGAGTCGAGCTTGAACCGGACCCACGCCGCCGCCCCAACCTCGGCGGTCAGCAACGCCGCAGCGCGAGCGATCATATCGTCGTAATCGATCACTCCGGCACGGTGCTTGTGGTCGGCATAGGCGGCCCCGAGCCGCGCGCCGACGCGCAAGTGGCGCGCGGCCACCGTGACAGCGTTCAGCGCCCGGCGCAGCGCGGCGACGGCGCTGACCGCCTCGCACAACGTCTCGGCGAGAGCGACATCGGCGGGATCGGCCTTCTTGCCGCCGAAGACGAGAATTTTGAGCGGCTCGCCCGTCTGGGTATGAAAGACGCCGCACAGGTCATCGAAATGCGCGACGCGGTTCGCGGGTGAGCAGCCGAGCCAGCCGAGGAGGACGTCGGCGCGGGTCAGCGCGGTCGCGTTGCCGCTGCGCCCGTGAATCAGCGCGAGCGCGTGCAGGGCGGCATCATCCAGCGCAGCCACCGCGTCGCCGAGCACGTCGTCCGCCGTGCCCGCCGTCGGCAGGCCAAAGGCACGGCGCAGCTTCGGCTCGAACCCGGCTTCCGCCCCCAAGGCCTTGATCGCTGGATAATGCGCGATCAGCGTCGCGGCGATTGCTGCAAGCCGCGTCTCGCCGCTGGCGATGCTCATCGTGCCGATGTCGTCGATGAAGGTGGCATCGTCGCTCGCGGCGTCGATGACTTCGGCGAGCACCTGACCGCGCAATGCGGCCGCCGAGCGATCGTCGAGGGCGGCGAACCCGGGCGCGATGCCCGCCTCGACCGGGAAGCTGGCCAACAGCGACTGGGCGAAGCCGTGGATCGTCTGGACCTGAAGCCCCCCGCGCGCATCGAGGGTGCGCGCGAACAGCTGGCGGGCGAGGAGTAGCGTCTCAGGGCCGGTGTCGGCGCGGATCGCGTCGAGGTCGGACCGCAGGACGGCATCATCGGCGGCAACCCAGTCAGCGAGGCGGGTGAACAGGCGTTCCTGCATCTCGGTCGCCCCTGCCTTGGTGAAGGTCAGGGCGAGGATACGCTCGGGGGGTGCCCCCGACAGCAGCAGGCGCAGAATGCGCGCGGTCAGCACCTGCGTCTTGCCGGTCCCTGCCGACGCCGACATCCACGCGCTACCGGTTGGCAGCGCGCCTTCGGCCTGTTCGGGGAGCAGCGCCTTGAGCGGGGTCATGGTCGCCCGAGCCATTCGAGTACGCGGGCGAGCTGATCATAGTCGGTTCCGCGCGCGTAATCGGGGTGCGCCTTGGCGACAAAGGGGTTCGCATCGAGCAGCATCGTGTCGCACAGGGCGAAGAACGCCGCCTGCGTCGCGGCGACGTGTTCGGCGACGGTCGCGAACGGCTGGCGGGCGTGGAGCAGCGGGTCGGTTGCCTTGCCCGGCGTCGTGCCGCCACCGAGCTTCCAGAAGCGCAATGCCGCGACCTCGGCCGCATCGACACCGTTCAGCGCGCCGGCCGCCGCCAGCCAGCCGAGCAAGCCGAGCTGGAGCGCAAAGCCCCCGGCGACCTGCGCGTGACTTGGGACGACACCGGTTTTGTAGTCGACGATCGCCAGCATCCCGTCGCCGCGCCGGTCGACCCGGTCGGCGGTGCCGGTCAGCTTGATCCCGTTGGCCAGCGTCAGCGTTCCCTTCGCCTCGGCGGCAAGCGGGGTCCAGCCCTCGGCGTCCCACGCGGCCACCGCCTCGGTGACCCACGCCATCGCCCGGCGAACGCGCGGAGCCCACAGCGCCCGCATCAGCGGATGCCCCGCCCAGCGCAACAGTTCGGCCTCGGTGAAGCGCGGCAGCGTGGCGGGGTCGGCGTCGCCCTGTTTGACCCACGCCTCGAGAATGGCGTGGACGGCGGTGCCCTTGTCGGCGGCGCTCGGATCCTCGTCGAGCGGGTTGAGCGGGCGCAACCGCAGCATCGTCCCGGCGTAAAAGGCGTAAGGGTCGGTCTTGAGCCGCTCGGCCGCCGTCACCGACAGCGCGCGCGGGCGCAGGGCCGCCGGAGGCGCGGGCGCGGGGCGCGACGCCGGGGTCACATTCGTTGCCGCATCAAGCCCGCGCGCGGCAGCGAGCAGGTCATCATCGGGCCGGATCGCGTCACCCGTCCGCGCATGCAGGCGCAGCCAGAAGCGCGACGGAACGGCGGGGGCGCTGTCGTCCCGGCGGGCGCGGGTCAGGAGAACGGCGGGGCCGCCGAGCGCGCTGACGAAATCATGCGCCGCTAGCCCGATCCGCCGCTCGAGGCCAGGGAGCGCGAGGTGGCTCCGCAGCTTCGGTGCGAGCCATGGGTCGGGCACAGGGCGGCTCGGCCATACGCCTTCGTTAAGGCCGCTCAGGATGGTCAGGTCGGCGCGTTGCAGCCGGGCTTCGAGCGAGCCGTAAATCGCGAGGCGCGGATGGCCACCGTACGGCAGCCGCACCGGCGTCTCGCCCAGAAACGCCGCGACAAGCGCCGGGGCGTCGGCGGGGGCGAACGGATCGAGATGGTGGCCATGCGTCTCGAGCGCGGCGACCACCTCGCCCAGCGCGCGCCCCGCCGGACCACGCCACGCGGCATCGCCGCATAGCGCCGCCGTCGCATTGCGCAACGTGGCGATAAGTTCGGCTAACGCGACAGCCGTCTGCGCGAAGCAGCGTTCGAGCGGGTCGAGGAGCGCGGCGACGTCCTCCCACCACGGCAGCAGGGCGGGATCTTCATCGTTGACCCGGGCGGCGATGCCGTCGAGACCGGGCGCGGGACGGACACCGCGCAGCGCGAGATCGAGTCGACGCACCGCCGCCAGCCAGTCGATCCGTTCATCACCCGTGCGAACGAGTGGATGCTTGAGAAGGCCAAGCAACGATACGGCACCAAACCCGCGCGCCGCCGCCTCGACGAGGCCAAGGAACAGCGCCCCCGGCGGGGTCACCTTGAGCGGCGTCCCCGCCGAATCGTCGACCGCGATCCCCCAACGCCGACAATGCGCCGCGATCCGCCGCGCGAGGCCGCGATCGGGGGTGACGAGCGCCGCTGTCAGCCCCGGCGTATCGAGCGCGCGGCGCAGCGCGAGGGCAACGACCTGCGCCTCCTCGGCGGGGTTCGCCGCGACGACGGTGCGGACTTGCTCGAACGGCGCCGGATCGGGCGTGCGCCGCCAATCGCCGGTGAACGCCGCCGGCGCCATCGCCTCAGCGACGATCGCCGACCGTGCGGGCGGACCATCGGCGCGTCCGGCGTAACCCCAGTCGACGACCTCACCCCGGGCGACACCGATCGCGTCGAGCAAGCATTTGAGGGTGAATTGCGGATGTTCCTCGCTCTCGCGGCCCGCGTGATCGGGATCGTTGTGGCGGCAACGGATCGCATCCCACGCCGCCGCGCTCATTCCGGTGTCGAGGCCGGGGACGACGACCACCCCGTGCGGCAACCGTGCCACCGTCCGCAACAGCCGCGCGACCGGCGGCGCGGCGGCGGCAAAACCGGCGGCGACAATGTCGCCTTGCGGCGGTGCCTCCGCCCACCCTTGCGTGAGAGCGTCGAGCCGATGCCGCGCGGCGATCGCCGGATCGACCTCACCATTCGCGGCAAGCAAGGGGGGCCACAGGTCGATCATCACCCCCATGAAGGCGAGCGTCTTCTCCCAATGGTGAGCCAGGTCGTGCGGCACGAAATCGCGGATTCCCGCCGGGTCGACCTCCTCGAACGCCAGCGCGTCGAGTGCGGCGGCAAGCTGATCGGCGAGGCGCAAGGCTTCGATCGCGCTCATCTCGCGCCACCGTCGGACAAGCTGGGCAAGGAGAAGACGCCGTTTGGTCGGGTCGATGGTCGGCGCGTGCGCGAGGTCGGCGAGACCGCCCAGTCCATCGTCGACATCACCGACTGGAACCAGCCGGGGCAGCAGCAGCCCGCTTCCTGACGCGCGGACAAAGGCATCGGTCAGCGCGCGCACTGCGCGGCGGTTGGGTAGCAGCACCGTCGTCCGCGCCAGCGCCAGCGGTCTCGCCGCCGTCCGCTCGAGGAGTCCCGCCGCGAGCGCATCGACGAACGCCACGTGCGCGGGGATGGTGAAGACGGTCGGGTTCACCCGGCGGCGAGCAGTATCTCGGTCTCGCCGACCGCGGCCGGGGTTCCGACGTGGAACCACAGCCCGCCATGAACGACCCCGAACAGCCGCCCAGACACGAGCGCCTTGTTGTACACGCGGTTGAGCGAGAACGGCGCAACCGCCTCTCCGTCGAACAACCGCTTGGCGAGAAGTTGGACCCCGGTGAAGACATAGGGAGCGACACGGTGTTCGACCCGCCGCCGCAGCGCGCCGACCGGGTTCATATAGAAATCGCCGCGCCCGTCGTATCCGCTCGCCCGCGCCAGTGGAACGACCAGCAGCAGCGCGTCCATCGTCGCGGCGTCCCACCGCTGCGCGAGGAGATGGAGGGTGTCGATCGACCCGTCGACCCATAGATTATCGCTGTTAACGACGTAAAACGGGTCGGCGTCGAGCAGCGGCAGCGCGTTGGCGACCCCGCCCCCGGTTTCGAGCAACTGCGCCCGCTCGTCGGACACGGTCACCGACGGCACCGTCCGTGTCGCGACATGCGCTTCGACCTGCTCGGCGAAATAATGGACGTTGACCACCGCGTTCGCGATTCCCGCGGCGGCGAGATGGTCGAGCGCGCGGTCGAGCAGCGTCGTCCCCGCCACCTCGACGAGCGGTTTCGGGCGCGTCGCAGTCAACGGGCGCATGCGCTTGCCAAGGCCCGCCGCGAGCACCATCGCTGCCTGCGGCACCGTCGCGTCCAGTTCGGGGCGCAGCGCAAGCGGGGCGGCGAAGCGGGTCATGCCCAGCACCCGGCGCGCGCGGCGGGGGGAACGTGAGCCTTGAACCAGGCCGCGACGGGCGCAAGGGCGGGGTGGCGGAGATTGCCTTCGAGTAGCCGCCACATCCGGGGTAGGCGCTCGACATAGCCGGTGCGCCCGTCGCGGTCGCGCAGCCGGGTGAAGATGCCGATGATCTTGGTATTGCGCTGCGCCCCCAGCACTTCATAGGCGGCGCGGAAACGGGCGCTGTCGGTGATCCCGGACGCATTGAGGTAGCGGGCAATCATATCCGCTTCTAGGTCGGGCGGGACATCACGGCGGGCATCCTGAAGCAGCGAAACGAGGTCGTAGGCGGGGTGACCGGCGAGTGCGTCCTGGAAGTCCAGCAATCCAAGGCCGCGCACGCCGGGGCGGTCGAGGAGCATCAGATTGTCGGCGTGAAAGTCGCGCAGCGTCAGCACCGGGGCTCCCGCCGTCTGCGCCACGACCGCGCCCCATGTCGTGCGCCACGCGGCGTCGTAACCGGAGGCCTCCGTGAGACCGACAGCGGGCAGATACCATTCGGGGAGCAACCGCACCTCGCGCAGCAGTTCGGCCTCATCATATGGTCGCAGCGGCGGCGCAGGATGACGATGCAGTGCGGCGAGGAGGTCGATCGCCGCTTTATAGGTCGCGTGTTCGCGTGACGGCTCGGCGGCGAGGACCACCGTTGCCCGGGCATCACCGAAGTCGTCGAGCAAGATCAATCCCGCGTCGAGGTCGATGCCGAGCGGGCGGGGGACCGAGAAGCCGAGGCCGTCGAGCATCGCGCCGACGCTGAGGAACGGACGGCTGTCTTCGTCGGCCGGTGGCGCGTCCATCAACACGGCGGTGCGGTCGCCGTCGTGAACGCGGAAGTAGCGGCGAAACGAGGCGTCCCCCGCCAGCGGCTCGACCCGTGCGCCCGCCCAGCCATAGCGCGCGAGGAAGGTATCCGTGCCCGGGGGCGGGATCATCGGTGTTGCGACTGCGGCGGCAGCGGCGGGAGCGGGTCGGGCGGCGGCCATCGCCCTTCCCAAGACGGCGGCACCGCCCAAGTCAAGGTCCGCGTCGCGTCGCCCGCCCAATCGAGGCGCAGGCGCAACGCATCGGCGGGCAATCCATCGCCCATCCGCTCCGGCCATTCGATGATGGCGACGGCGACGTCCCACGCTTCGTCGAGGCCAAGGCCGTCGACCTCGTCCGCCGACCCGAGCCGGTAGAGATCGACGTGCCACACCGGCGGCTCGGTCGGGTAGGTCTGGACCAGTGTGAAGCTGGGTGACGGCACTTCGCCTGCCCAGCCGAGGCCGCGCAGCACCGCGCGAGTGAACGTTGTTTTGCCGGCACCCAGGTCACCCGACAAGGCGATCACGTCACCGGGGCGGAGTACGGCGGACAAGGCGCTCGCCAACTCGGCCAGCGCCGTCTCGTCGACGATCACCCGACGCCGCTCTTAATACCGGTAATGATCGGGCTTGAACGGTCCTGCTTGCGGAACGCCGATGTAATCCGCCTGCTTCGGCGTCAGCGTCGTCAGCTTAACCCCCAGCTTGGCGAGATGGAGGCTGGCAACCTTCTCGTCGAGGTGCTTGGGCAGGACATAGACGTCGTTGCCATACTGTTCGGGCCGGGTGAACAGCTCGATCTGAGCGAGCGTCTGGTTGGTGAAGCTTGCGCTCATCACGAAGCTCGGGTGGCCGGTGGCGTTGCCGAGATTGACTAGCCGCCCCTTCGACAGGATGATGATCGCCTTGCCGTCAGGAAATTCGACCAGATCGACCTGCGGCTTGACCTCGGTCCACTTGTAGTTCGACAGCGCAGAAATTTGAATTTCGCTGTCGAAGTGCCCGATATTGCACACGATTGCCATGTTCTTCATGCCCGCCATATGCTCGGCGGTGATGACGTCGGCGTTGCCCGTCGCGGTCACGAAGATGTCGGCGCGGGTGACCGCCTCCTCCATCGTCACGACCTCGAAGCCTTCCATTGCCGCCTGGAGCGCGCAGATCGGGTCGACCTCGGTCACCAGCACGCGCGCACCGCCGTTCCGCAGCGACTGCGCCGAACCCTTGCCGACATCGCCGAAGCCCGCGACGGTCGCGACCTTGCCGGCGAGCATGACGTCGGTCCCGCGGCGGATCGCGTCGACTAGGCTTTCCTTACAGCCGTAAAGATTGTCGAACTTGCTCTTGGTGACGCTGTCGTTGACGTTGATCGCGGGGAACGGCAGCTCGCCCTTCTTGGCGATTGCGTACAGCCGGTGGACGCCGGTGGTCGTTTCCTCGCTGACGCCCTTGATGTGCTTGACCGTCTCGGTGAGGTAGCCGGGGCGCGCGGCGACGAACGCCTTGAGCGCGCGCTGCATTTCGACCTCTTCCTCATTCTCGGGCTCGGGCAGCGTCTGCCCGGCTTCGAGCTTCGCCCCCCACAGCGCGAACATCGTCGCGTCGCCGCCGTCGTCGAGGATCATGTTGCAGGTCGTGTCGCCCCAGTCGAAGATGCGCCCGACATAATCCCAATAGTCGGCGAGGCTCTCGCCCTTGATCGCGAACACCGGCACGCCGCTCGCGGCGATCGCGGCGGCGGCGTGGTCCTGCGTCGAATAGATGTTGCACGTCGCCCAGCGGACCTCGGCGCCGAGCGCGGTGAGCGTCTCGATCAGGACGGCGGTCTGGATCGTCATGTGGAGCGAGCCGGTAATGCGCGCACCGGTGAGCGGCTTGGTCGTGCCGAATTCGGTCCGCAGCGCCATCAGGCCGGGCATCTCGGTCTCGGCGATGTCGATCTCACGGCGGCCGAAATCGGCAAGGGAAAGGTCTGCGACGACGTGATCGTGCAGATTGTCGCGCAGTTGCGTGGCCATGAACATGCTCCGGATAAGATGCGCCGCACCTACCCGGCTGGACCTGCGCGAGCAAGGCATAAAGCTATCCTTATATGATCCCGCACGCATGGACAGGCCGCGCGCGGATACCGTCGTGACGTCTTGGCCCTTGGGAACGCGCCACCGGCCCCGAGTCGCGGTGTAGGAAGTGTCAGGCGCGCCTGACAAAGTTGATGAAGTTGGCACTACGCCACCCCCCGCCGCTTCCCGGTAATGGCCGCCGAAGCGGGTCGGCGTCGCGAAGCGGGGTCGAGGGGCGGTCATGCCGAGGAGGCATGCGCATCGGCGACGTGTAGGACAGGTTTTTTTGCGATCGACCGAAAGGTCCCCGGCAGAACGATCCGCGGTTGGCGTCCCGGTCCTTGCCGGACTGGCTTCCACCCGCGGCGGGGGTTGGCTAGAGACGAAGGATGACCTCCTTTCCCGCCTTCGACGCCGAACAGATCGCCGCCCAGACGTGGTTCCAGTCGCTGCGCGACCAGCTTTGCGCTGCCTTCGAACGTCTTGAGGACGACGGCCCCGGTGACGCCCCTCCCGGGCGCTTCACCTACACCCCGTGGGAGCGCCCTGACCCCTCCGGTGCGCCCGGCGGCGGCGGGGTCATGGGGGTGATGAAGGGCCGCGTGTTCGAGAAGGTCGGGGTCAATACCTCCACGGTGTTCGGTACCTTCGCGCCCGAATTCGCCGCATCGATCAACGGTGCCGGCGAGGACCCGCGCTTCTTCGCGACGGGCATCAGCCTCGTGGCGCACATGGCCAACCCGCACGTCCCCGCCGTCCATATGAACACGCGCTTCCTCGTCACGACGAAGCGCTGGTTCGGCGGCGGGGCCGACCTCAACCCGGCGCTGCCGGTCGATGCCGATACCACCGAGTTCAAGGACCGTTTTCGCGCCACCTGCGAACTGCATGGGGCGGATTACTGGGACCGCTATTCGAAGTGGTGCGACGAGTATTTCTTCGTGCCCCACCGCAATCGCCATCGCGGCGTCGGCGGCATTTTCTACGACCACCTCGAGGGCGATTTCGCCGCGAACCTCGCGTTCACGCAGGATGTCGGGCGGACGTTGCTCGACGTGTTTCCCGCGCTGGTGCGGCGGCACATGGCCGACCCCTTCACCGAGGCGGAGCGCATCGCCCAGCTCCGTTACCGTGGCCTCTACGCCGAGTTCAACCTGGTATACGACCGAGGGACTACCTTTGGCCTCAAGACCGGCGGCAACGTCGACGCGATCCTGATGAGCCTGCCGCCGCTCGCCCGCTGGGATTGAAGCGCCGCGTTACCGCGTGAGGTGGCGGTAGATCGTCGCCAGGGCGACCGCGTTGAAGACCGCTGCTAGGGCGGCGACCGCGCCGTCGAGGCTCGCGGCGATGATTTCACCGACGCCGCCCGCGCCCGCCGCCTTGAGCGTCGCCGCCGCTCCCGCCCCGACGGCGCCGGTGGCCGCCGAGACGATGATGAACCAGCCGAAAAACACCAGCGTGAAGCCGATCACGCGCCAGCCGTTGCCGATGGTCAGTGCCCAGCTACGTTCGAGCGCCGCAACCGGACCGACGCCGTCGAGCACCAGCGCCGTCGCCGGTGCCAGCCGCCCGGCGAGGTACAGGCCGGGCAGAACAAACGCCAGCAGGCCGAACCCGATCGGCACGGCGGCGAAACCCAGCATCACCACGAGCAGCGGCCACGCCCGCGCGGCGGTGGCTAATGCCTCCCCGACCGACCGCGCCAGCCGCCGTCGCCGGTCGAGCGCGAGGCGGATGACCGTTCCCTGCGCGATCAACCCGATCAGCGCGGGGAGGAGAAGGTCGATGAGAAGGACGTTCGGCGGGAATTGCGGAAACAGCGGTCGCGCGGCAGGGGAAACCGGCGGTACGGACTTTTTCGGCGACGCTGCCGACGTGGCCGGGACCCGTGCGGTCGTGATCTTGACCATCGGCAGCGGCGGGCCGAACCGATCGATTGCGACCTGCGGCAGCAAGACGAACGCCGCTGCGACCGGCCATGCCAGCGGCAGCAAAGCGCGGGTGTCCGCCAGCGTCTCGTGCCACAGGTCGGCGAAGGAAAGCGGCTTCACGCGGCGCACTCAGGCGGCGCGAGCGACGCCCTTTTCGGCAACCATCGTCGTCAGCTCGCCCGACTGGAACATCTCCATCATGATATCGGAGCCGCCGACGAATTCGCCCTTGACGTAGAGCTGCGGCACCGTCGGCCAGTCGCTGTACGCCTTTATGCCCGAGCGGACCTCGGGGTCGGCGAGGACGTCGACCGTTTCGTAATCGACACCGAGGCGCTCGAGGATCTGGATCGCGCTCGACGAGAAGCCACACTGTGGGAACAGCGGGGTTCCCTTCATGAACAGGACAACGTCGGTGCCGCCGACAAGGGCCGCGATCTTGGAATGAATGTCGCTCATGGGGAAGAACTCCTTAAAGGGCGGCGGTGGTCAGCTGGAGTGCGTGGAGAACGCCGCCCATTCGGCCGCCAAGGGCGTTATAAACAAGCTGATGCTGACGGACGCGGGGCAGACCGGCGAACGCCGCCGACACGACGCGCGCGGCATAATGATCGCCGTCCCCGGCAAGATCGGTGATCGTGACGACAGCATCCGGCAGCGCCGCGACGATCGCCGATTCGATGTCCGCCGCTGCCATCGGCATTAGTATACGCTCCGCACGAGGGACACGTCTAAACGTCCATGATCTGATGACGCGCCTCGGCGAGGGTCGCCGCCATCGCCGCGCGAACGTCGGCGGCGGCGACGCCCAAGCCGCGCGCGTCGAGATCGGCCATGACCTTGTCGAACACCCCCGCATGGCCTGTCTTCTCGAACTCGGCGTGGACGACGGCGCGGGCATAATCGTCGCCCGCTTCGGGGGTCAGCCCGAGCTTACCCGCCGCCCAATGTCCGAACAGCTTGTTGGCGCGGGCGACGATGCGGAACTCGGTGTCGGCGTCATGGGCAAACTTCGCCTCGAACTCGGTCTCGCGCTCGTCGAATGTCGTCATGGGCGCTGCGATCCTTCTCGAATGTCGCTGTTAGATAGCGGCGCGCACCACGGCGTTCAACGGGAGATGGTCCCTACTCATCTTTGCGCACGTATATTGATCAACATGGGATTTTCCCCAAAAAGAGCAACGATCATGCGGACGTTCCTTATTGCCTGCTGTGCTGTTGCCTTGACCGCCGAGGGCATCGCCTCCGATGCGACGGCAGTCTTCAAGGGTGCCGAACTCATCCCGCTGACCAAGGTCACGCTGGCGGCGGCGACCGCGACGGCGCTCAAGGCCCGCCCCGGGACGATCACCGACAGCGAACTCGAGAAGGAAAAGGGCGGCAGTGGCCTGCGCTATTCGTTCGACATCAGCGACGCCGCCAAAAAGAAGTTTGAGGTCGGCATCGACGCGAAGACCGGCAAGGTGCTGGAGAATAAGGCGGAGGGCAAGAACCCCGGCTGAGTCGATAACCCGTCTCCGCTTCTTAACGCTTCGCGCCTCCGCGCATTGTCAGTCGCGCGTCGCCACGCTATGTTATCGATAAGCCCCGGTCGCGCGCGATTCCGCCCGCGCCGGGGCGCTTTCATTTGGGCAGGCCCACGCAGCGGCGCGCGGGTTTCGCCGACGAGCCCAGGAGGACGAAGCCCATGTCCCGTCGCCGCCAGATCTACGAGGGCAAGGCCAAGATCCTGTACGAGGGTCCTGAACCCGGCACGATCATCCAGTATTTCAAGGACGATGCGACCGCGTTCAACGCCCAGAAGAAGGGCACGATCAGCGGCAAGGGCGTCCTTAACAACCGCATTTCCGAGCATCTGTTCACCCTGCTCGGCACGATCGGCATTCCCACGCACTTCATCCGCCGCCTGAACATGCGCGAGCAGCTTGTCCGCCAGGTCGAGATCGTGCCGATCGAGGTTGTCGTCCGCAACGTCGTCGCTGGGTCGTTGGCGAAACGCTTCGGGCTGGAGGAGGGCACCGCCCTGCCGCGCACCATCCTCGAATATTATTATAAGGACGACGCGCTCGGCGACCCGCTCATCACCGATGAACATATCAGCGCGTTCGGCTGGGCGAGCCAGGACGAGATGCACGATATCGCCGACATGGCGATCCGCATCAACGACTTCATGGCCGGGCTGTTTGCCGGCGTCGGCATCCGGCTGATCGACTTCAAACTCGAGTTCGGCCGCCTGTTCGATCAGGAATTCAGCCGCATCATTTTGGCGGACGAGATCAGCCCCGATGGCTGCCGCCTGTGGGACATGAAGACCAACGAGAAGATGGACAAGGACCGTTTCCGCCAGGACCTCGGCGGCGAGGTCGAGGCGTATCAGGAAGTCGCGCGACGGCTGGGACTGTTGCCCGAAGGCGTCGTGTCCACGGTCCTCGACCTTGACGAACACCGCAAGTCGCGGGGAAAGTAGCGCAACCCTTGCCGGTTGCCGCGTCCGTCCCTACACCGCGCGCATGAAAGCCCGCGTTACCGTAACCCTGAAGCCCGGCGTTCTCGATCCGCAGGGGCGGGCGATCCACAATGCGCTCGGCGGCCTTGGCTTTGCCGGGGTGAACGGGGTGCGGCAGGGCAAGGTGATCGAACTCGACCTCGCCGACGGTACGACCGAGGCCGAGGTCGCCGCGATGTGTGGCGCGCTGCTCGCCAATCCGGTGATCGAGACCTACCGGATCGAGCTGGCGTGACGCGCGGGAACTCGCGGACGAAGACGCGCGGGAAGTCGCGGACGGCGGCAGCGCGGCGATGAAAAGCGCCGTCATCGTTTTCCCCGGATCGAACTGCGACCGCGACCTCGCTGTCGCGCTGCGCGAGATCACCGGCGTCACCCCGCTGATGGTATGGCATCGCGACACCCATCTGCCGGAAGGCCTCGACCTGATCGCCCTGCCCGGCGGGTTCAGCTACGGCGATTATCTCCGCTCCGGCGCGATGAGCGCGCGGTCGCCGGTGATGGCCGCCGTCGTCGCCGCCGCGAACGACGGGCGGGCGGTGCTCGGCGTGTGCAACGGCTTTCAGGTCCTGACCGAGGCAGGGCTCCTCCCCGGCGCGCTGATGCGGAACGCGGGGCTCGACTTCGTCTGCCGCGACGTCCTGCTGCGGGTCGAGAACAGCCGGACTGCGTTCAGCGCGCGCTATGACACCGGCGGGACGATCCGCATTCCCGTCGCCCACCACGACGGCAACTTCACCGCCGATGACGCCACGCTCGACCGGCTCGAGGGCGAAGGCCGCGTCGTCTTCCGCTACGCCGAGCCGGTCAACGGGTCGGCGCGCGACATCGCCGGCATCGTTAACGCTGGCGGCAACGTGCTCGGCCTGATGCCCCACCCCGAACGCCTGATCGACGACGATCTCGGCGGCAGCGACGGGCGGCGGATGTTCGAAGGGCTGGTCGCGGCGCTTTCGTAAAACGGGGCTAGACCGCCGTCGTGAACGGGTCGTACCCGACCCCGCGGTCGAACACGTCGATGCCCTCCGCGCGCTTGAACCACGCGACGATGCGATAAGTGACCGGCGTCAGGATCACCTCCCACAGAACCTTGAGCGCGTAGTTCGTCAGCAATACCTGCACCACGAGGCTCGTCTCCCATACCCCGAGGAAGGCGAGCGGGTAGAAGATCAGGCTGTCGACCCCCTGCCCGACCACCGTCGAGCCGATCGTCCGCGTCCACAGCATCCGCCCCTGCGTCCACACCTTCATCCGCGACAGGACGGCGGCGTTGGCGATCTCGCCCGCCCAGAAGGCGGCGATCGACGCGAGGAAAATGCGGGGCACCTGGCCGAATACCTCCGCCAGCGCCGACTGCCCCGCCCAGTCGGCGGCGGGTGGCAGGGTGACGACGACCCAGCTCATGCCCGCCGCGAAGATCGACGCGGCGAACCCCGCCCACACGCAGCGGCGGGCGCGGGCGAAGCCGTACACCTCGGCAAGGACGTCGCCGAGGACGTAGCTGAGCGGGAAGAACAAGATGCCGGCGCCGAACTTGACCTCGCCCCAGACCGGCAGCGTCATCACGGCCGGCTTGCCCGCGCCGATCAGATTCGAGCAGATCAGAATGACGACGAACGCGGCCATCGCGAAATCGTAAAAGCGTAACGACCGTCCGTGGAGGGCGGAAGCGTCTATCACCGCGATTGCGGGCGGCGCGGGAAGCGGTCCGGTCATCGCCCGCCACCTAAGTTTACATTGTTCACACGGTCACGTTAAACGGCGGTACCGCAAACGCCGACGATATCGTTTGCCAGACGACCGTTGCCGGACGCGACCCGCGCGGGTGCAGAAGAAGATGAGCCATCCATCGGCATAACCTAGGTCAGTAAGGGACGTGTAGGACAGCGGTTTCTGACGGAGGATGTAGCGGCGTGGTGTGGCACACGCGCGCGGCCTGGACGAAATATGATGTTGCGGCGCACCAAATCCCCGCTTAGCCTTTCGCAGCGGTCCGAGGGGGGATCGTGACCGGGGACCTTATGCTGAACCTTGCCTTATTCGCCGCCGCCGTGATCGCTACTGTCCAGACCAATGACCTCCCACCCGCCGCCGCGCCGCCCGCCGCGCCGGCGCCGATCAGCGCCGAGGAAATGGCGCGCGATCCCCGGATGATCGCCGCCATCCGCCATGCCAACGCCACCGCTGACCGCAAGTGTGGCGAGGGCGTCGGTGGCAACGTCGACCTCGCGACCAAGGCCGAAGCGGCGCGGTGCCGCCGACGGATGATCGCGACGGCCAAGCTCGACGCCGAAAGCGAGATCGGCGGACACTGACCCGCCGACCGCAGTTCTTGTTTCGTTCCGTTTATGCTACTTGGGTAGGATGGCCGAGTCGCTCCCCCTTCGTTGGCTTTATCTCGACCTCAACAGTTATTTCGCGAGCGTCGCGCAGCAGCTCGACCCCGCACTCCGGGGACGACCGGTGGCCATCGCCCCGGTCGATACCGACGCCACCAGCGCCATCGCCGCGAGCTATGAAGCGAAGGCGTTCGGCATTCGCACCGGCACCCCGATCTGGCAGGCGAGGGCGATGTGTCGCGACCTGGTCGTCGTCCTGGCGCGGCACGAGGATTATGTCCGCTTCCACCACGCGATCATCGCCGAAATCGAGCGCCACGTTCCCGTCACCGCCGTCTGCTCGATCGACGAGGTCGCGTGCCGCCTGTGCGACAATGAAAACGGCGGCGCCGAGGTGCGGGTGCTGGCGCGGCGGATCAAGGCGGGGATTGCGGCCAACGTCGGGACCGAGCTGCGCTCGTCGATCGGCGTCGCGCCGAACCGCTTGCTCGCCAAGATGGCCGCCGACATGGAGAAGCCCGACGGTTTGACGGTGCTCGACGACGCCTGCCGCGAGGCACGGCTCCGCGCGCTTCAGCCGAACGACATCCCCGGCGTCGGGCGCAACATGGAACGGCGACTGGCCGCCGCCGGGGTGGTGACGATGGACCGCATCCTGTCGCTGACCCCGCGCGAGGCGCGGGCCGTGTGGGGCAGCGTTTGGGGTGAGCGTCTCCACTGGCTGCTCAAGGGCATCGACCTGCCGGAGTTGGCAACGCAGCGGCGGACGATCGGCCACAGCCAGGTTCTTGGCCCCGAAACCCGCACGCCCGACCGCGCGCGCCTCGTCGCGCGGCGGCTGTGCCTGAAGGCGGCGACGCGGCTGCGGCGGATGGAATGCCGCACCGCTTTCGTCGTCCTGTCGGTCAAGGGCGAGGGCCGCCCCGGTGAGGTCGCCATAACCCGCGGCACCGCCCCCGCGTGGAGCGGACGGATGGCGACACTGCCGGGCGGGCGCTGGTCACACGGCGCGAAACTGGTCGCCGCGCACGACAGCTTCACCCTGCTCGACGTGCTGAACGGGCTGTGGACGCGGATGCGCGCGGAACTCCCCGACGCGCGCTACCGCCAGGTCGCGGTGACGTTCATGGAATTGACCGACGCCGCCGAAACCCAGCTCGCCCTGTTCGACGCCAAAGAAGGTGGCGGCGTCGCGGTCACTCCGGCGACAGAACGCCGCCGCCTCGCCCTGTCGACGGCGATCGACCGGATGAACACGCGCTTCGGGCGCGACGCGGTGACCGTCGGGCACGACGCACGCGGGGCAACGCGAAGCTCGGGGCCGAAGATCGCCTTCACGCGAATCCCGGAGATGGCCGAGTTCCGGGAGTAGAAAAACAACGACGATACGGAACGGGCGCCAACCGATGCGCCGAGGACGGGACGGGCGGCGGCGAGCGGTCGCCAGCGAACAGATGACTATGTTCGCGGACACGAGCGGGCTAGGCCATATCGTGGCACTGGGAGGAACTATGGAAACCGTCGTGATGATCCCCGGTTTGGGCAGCGACGCGGCTGTCTGGCAGTCAACGATCGACGCGCCGGGCATCGACGCGGACTGTTGGATCGGGGACACATTGTCCGACGACAGCCTGTCAGCCATGGCGGCGCGTATCCTCGCCGCCGCGCCGCCGCGTTTCGCGCTCGCGGGGGTGTCGATGGGCGGCATGGTGGCCCTGGAGATCATGCGGATGGCCCAGAGCGGGTAAGTCGCTTGATGATATGCGACTCGAATGCCAGCCCCGACACACTCGAAGCGGTTACTCAGCGACGAGCGACCAACGCAGCGATGTTCGGCGCGACCGACCTTGCCGCGCTGGCGGCCCCGGTAATCGGCTATATGGTTCACGACGCCGCGGCGCACGTTTGACAGGCGTTGCTGGCGATGACCTTGCGCGTCGGTGCCGCCGCCTACGTCCGGCAGAACGAGGCGGTGATCGCGCGGCATGATCTGCGTCCCGTCTTGGCCACCATCGCGGTTCCGACGATCGTGGTCGTCGGGGCCAATGACTTGATGACCGCCGTGGCCTGCGCGCGAGAAATCAGCGACGCGATACCGGCGGCGACGCTGCACATCATTCCGGCGTGCGGCCACCTGCCGCCGATCGAGCAACGGCATGTCGTCGCCGACCTGATACGGCAATGACTTCGCCGGGAGTGACGTTGCCTGACCGTCGGCGCTGATCGCGCGCGGGCGTTTACGCCGCTCAGCCGTTCGTCATCGCAGGCGATAACGGCCCCGCCGCGAAGCCCGCGCGGTCGATGGCATAAACGACGTGGCGGACCGTTTGCCCGGCCATGATCGCCTCGTCGACCCGGCCGGTCAGGACCGCCCCGACCTTCTCGACAGCGCGCCGCGACCGCAGGTTGGCCTCGCCGATCAGGAAGATGACGCGGTCGTACCCGCTCAGCGCATGGCCGATCATCAGCGCCTTCATCGCGCCGTTGGTCGCGCCGCCCCAGTGGCTGCGGGCGAGGAAGGTCCAGCCGATCTCGATCTCGCCCGGCCCGGCGCGGGCGGAATCGTAACGCGACGCGCCGATGACGGCCCCGGTCCCCGGATCGACGGCGACGAGCGCGCCACCGCTTGCCAGAGCCTCGGCGAAATACGCGCGGAACACGCCCTCCTGCCACCGGTCGTGCGCCGGGTGGATCGCCCAGATGAGGCGGTCCGACGCGACCGCAAAGAGCGCGTTCCAGTCGCCAGCCCGCAGCGGACGAAGATGGACGGCGGCGCTGGTCAGGGTCGGCTGGCGGTCGATAGCCATCAGTGCAGCTTGAGCTTCGGACGGACGACCTGGTTGACGTGGCCGACGAGGATCATCGACACACCCTTCCACCAGCCGTGGATCGCGATCAGGTGCATTCGATAGAGCGACATATAGACGAAGCGGGCCAGCCGCCCCTCGACCGCCATCTTACCGCCGACGAGGTTGCCCATCAGGCTGCCGACGGTCGCGTAGCGCGCAAGGCTGACGAGGCTGCCGTGATCCTGGTACGTGAACGGCTTGAGCGCGCGCCCGGCGATCAGCGCGCGGATATTGTGAAAAGCGATATCGGCCATCTGGTGCGCCGTCTGGGCGCGCGGCGGGACGGGGCGGGCGCCGCCCGGGGGGACATAGCTCGCGCAGTCGCCGATCGCGAAGATGCGGTCGTCGCGCGTCGTCTGGAGCGTGGGGCGGACGACGAGCTGATTGCCGCGCGTCGTCTCCAGATCGCCGATATCGGCCATGAACGGCGCTCCCTTGACGCCCGCCGCCCAGACCATGAGGTCGGCGGCAATGACGTCGCCGCGTTTGGTCGTGATGCCGTCGGCGCTCGCTTCAATGACCATCTCGTCGGTGAAGACGCGGACGCCAATCGCCTCCAATTCGGTCTTCGCCGCCGCCGCCAGTCTTTCGGGGAGTGCGGGCAGGATGCGCGGCCCGGCTTCAACGAGGACCGTTCGCAGCCGCGTGGCGTCGAACACCTCGAGCCCGTACATCGCGAGGCTCGCCGCCGACATATGGAGTTCGGCCGCAAGCTCGACGCCGGTGGCGCCGCCGCCGACGATGACGATGTCGACCGTCGCGTCGGATGCCGGATCGGCGGCCATCGCGCGCGACACGCGCAGGCACTGGTTGAGCAATTTGCGACGGAACCGGTCGGCTTCGGCGCGTTCGTCGAGGAAGATACAGTGTTCCCGCACTCCCGGTGTACCGAAATCGTTCGACACCGACCCGACGGCCAGAACGAGATAATCGTAGCGGATCCGGTGGCGACCGACGATCTCGCGGTCGTCCTCGACGATCGGCGCGATGACGATCTGGCGCGCGTCGCGGTCGATCGCTTCGAGGGAACCGTCGAAAAAACGGTAACCCCAACGCTGAGCGTGGCCGCGATAACCGACTTCGTCGAGATTGGCGTCCAACGACCCCGCCGCGACTTCGTGGAGCAGCGGCTTCCAGATATGCGTTTGCGCCTTGTCGACGAGGATGATGTCGTAATCAACCTTGCCGAGCGCACGGCCCAGCTTGGCGACCAGTTCCAGCCCGCCCGCGCCGCCGCCGACGACAACGATCTGCGTCTTTTTCGCGATGGCCGCCGTGTTCACGAATTCTGTCCCCCTATCGGCCCCGAGTGCACCCTAGCACCGGTCGCGCGATTGTCATTGCTTCGCCCCCCTCACCGCGACGGCAGGTCAGCCTTCACTGTGCGCGGCGGTGCGAAAGCCCGCGCTGTTGGCGACGAGGATCGCCAGTTCGCGCGTCGCCCGCCCGCCGGCGTGGAAGCGCACCGCGCCGGTCACGCCGGGGAAGCCCGCCGACCCGGTCAGCCCGTCGCGGTCGAGATGCCCGGTGGCGCGCAGCGTCGCGGCGATACGGACGGCGTCGTACACCAGCCCGGCAACCAGCCCTGGAGCATTGCCGAACGCCGCCTCGAAGCGTCGCGCGAAATCGCCGAAGCCGTCAGGGTCGGGGGCGGCGAGCCACGCGCCGTCGATCGCGGCAAGGCCCGCCCCCGAAAGCGTTAACGCCTGATGGGTGCCCAAAAGCTGGACGCCGCTCCCGCTCATCCGCCGCGCCGCGGCAACGAAAGCGTCGGCGTCGCCCGGGATGAACACGGCATCCGGCGTCGCGTCGTCGGCACCGACAAGTGACAGTCCGAGGTCGCGCGCCGCGAGTACCGCCGCCGCCGCCGCCGCCCGGTCCCAGGCCGTGGTCCCCGCATCGACCGCGACCCGCCGGACACCACGCGAGCGGGCATAGCCGAGGATCGCCGCCGTCGCCTGGCGCGGGGTGATACCGAGGACGAACGCCCCGGCCGCGGCACTGTCGTCGCTCGCCAACGCGACGACGGGGATACCGCCTCCCGCCGTGACCACCCCGGCGATCTGCGGTCCATACAGCGGCCCGATGATGACAGCGGCCCCGCGCGCGACCGCCGCCGCCGCTGCCACCCGCGCGCCATCGGGCGTCGTGCCGGTGTCGAAGGCGACAACAGGCGTTTTGACATCGGCACTCGCCGGTTGCGCGAGGTCGGCGGCGTGGTGCAAGCTGCGGCCGACGTCGGTGCCCGGGCCGGTGAGCGGTACCAGCAGCGCCGCGAGCAACCGGACGTCGGACTTGGTCCGCGCCGCGACCGGCCATGGGAGACCCGCCGATGCCAGCCCCATCAACCCCGACTGAAGTATCGTTCGACGACGGATCATCGCGCCGCCCCCGGGCGACCGCAATCGCGGTGGGCGCCGGTCTCATGGCCTATGCGCTCGCCCTCGTCGCGACGTTGCCAGCGCGGATGATTGCGCCGGGTGGCAGCGACGCGGCGGGAACGGTGTGGCATGGCAGTGCTACCTTCGGCGGGGCGGTGGCGCGCTGGGACGCATCGCTGCCTGAATCGATCGCGTCCGCCAGCCTGGGCGCGCGCGTCAGCCTCGACGGCCCGGCGACGGTGCTGACCGGCACCGCGCACTGGCGACCGTTTGGCGGGACGACGCTGACGGCGGTGCGGGGTCGCGCCAGCTGGGCGCAACTGACTGCTGTCGTCCCCGCGCTCGCCGCCGACTGTGCGGTGATGCTTGATGTCGATCTGGCCCGCGTCGCCGCCAGCGACGTGACCGGCACCGTGACGACGTTGCCCGGTAGCTGCGCCCGCATCGGCGCGTCGGCTCGTTCCGTGCCGCGCCTGATCGCTGTCTTCAGCGGGGCGACTGGGCGCGTGACGACGTGGACCGACCGGACGACGCCGCTCGCGACGGTCGCCCTCGCCGGAGGTTTCGTGCACCTTCATTTGACCCCCATCGGCGCCACGGTTCTGCCGGGGCCGGGACGGGTCGGCGACCTCGAGTTCGCACTCTGAACCCATCACATTCCCGCCAGATTATTAAGGCTGATGATCGGCAGCAGGATCGACAGGACCATCAGCAGCACGATCCCGCCCATCACCAGCAGCACGGCGGGTTCGATCAACCCCATCAGCGCGGCAATCGTTGTATCGAGGTCACGCTGCAGGTCGGCCGCCGCGCGGGTCAGCACCGGACCCAGCCGCCCGCTCGCCTCGCCGCTCGCCACGATGGCGATGAGCATCGGTGGGAACACGCCGGCCTCGGTCATCGCCCGGTTGAGCGTGGTCCCTTCGCGGACGCGCGCCGCGACGTCGACCGCCTGAGCGCGGATGTAGCGGTTTGGCGTCACAGCGGCGGCGGTCGGGATCGCGTCGACGAGCGGCACGTCGCTTTCGACGAGCGTCGCTAGGCTCCCGGCGAAACGCGCGGCGTTGACCTGGCGGCTGATGGCGGCAAACGGGCGCGTCGTCGCGAGCAGCCGGTCGCAGCGAAGCCGGTTCGCCGCCACCGCGAGCCAGCGCCGCGCGACGAGGCCCACGGCGACGGCGGCCAAGGCCACGACAACGCCGTAGGTGGTGA
This sequence comes from Sphingomonadaceae bacterium, assembly GCA_025362895.1. Classification (GTDB taxonomy): domain Bacteria; phylum Pseudomonadota; class Alphaproteobacteria; order Sphingomonadales; family Sphingomonadaceae; genus Polymorphobacter_B. Next base: position 32,246 of record JANYFA010000048.1, read on the forward strand.
CAAAGCCGCTAAGTCCGATCAAAAGTCGCGTCAGCAGCGGGAGGGCAGCGCCGCGCGAAACGAAGACGCGGACGATGTCTGGCACGACGTAAATCAACAGCAACGTCATCATCGTCAACGACACGCCCGCCAGCAGGGCCGGGTAGAGCAGCGCGAGCTGCAACCGGCTCGCAGCGCGCTGGCGCTTTTCCACAAAGTCGGCGAGATGGGCAAGCACCTTATCGAGACGCCCCGACGTTTCACCGGCGGCGACCGACGCGCGGTAAAATTCGGGAAACGCCGCCGGATGCTCGCCCAGCGCCGCCGCGAAGCTCCGCCCGTCGAGGATCCCGCCGCGCACATTCAACAACAGTTCGGCGATCGCCGGAGAGGCTCCGGCGGCGACAAGGCGGAGCGCCTCCTCGATACGGATATCGGTGCCGACGAGCGTCGCCAACTGGCGCGTGACGACCGCGAGCGCCTTCGCCCCGACGCGGGCGCGACGTTGCGGCAAGCGCCCGGCGGGGGCATCCCCGGCGGTGGCGGCGACGGCGATAGGCACGAGGTTGCGGTCGCGCAGGCTGCGGCGCGCGGCAAGCGGGCTCGACGCCTCGATCACCCCGCGCTGCGCCTGACCGAGGCTGTCGACGGCGCGGTAAGTGAACGCCGCCATCAGCGTTTACCCGTCATCGCGAACGACGCGGGCAAGTTCCTCGACCGTGGTCACGCCGCTCGCGACCTTTGCCGCGCCGTCATCGGCGAGCCCCGGCCCGGCCGCGCGCGCGGCGCGGACAAGATCGGCCTCCGCCGCGCCTTCGTGGATCAGCGCGCGCAAATTGGCGTCGACTGCGACGATTTCATAAATTGCGTGGCGCCCGCGAAAGCCTTCGTGGCCGCATTCCGCGCAACCGACGGCGCGGAACAACACGCTGCCCACCCCCACCGCGCCACCGGTCAGGTCGCTGTCGAGAGCGGTCGCGATACCGGGGGCGCGGCACGCAGGGCACAGCGCGCGGACGAGGCGTTGCGCGACGAGTCCGGTCAGCATCGGCGCGAGCAGGTAGCGTTCGACCCCCATGTCGACCAGCCGGGTGATGCTGCCGACGGCGCTGTTGGTGTGGAGCGTCGACAGGACGAAATGGCCGGTCATGCTCGACCGCACCGCCATCTCGGCGGTTTCATAATCACGGATTTCGCCGACCATGATGACGTCCGGGTCCTGCCGGAGGATCGCCCGCAAGCCGCGTGCGAAAGTCAAATCTATCCGTGGGTTAACCTGCATCTGGCCGATCCCGTCGAGTTCATATTCGATCGGGTCCTCGACCGTCATGATGTTGCGCTGGCGGTCGTTGAGGGCGCTGAGCGCGGCGTACAGTGTAGTCGTCTTGCCCGACCCGGTCGGCCCGGTGACAAGGATCATCCCGTTCGGCCGCGTGAGCATTCCCGTGAACACTGCCCGATCGCGGCTGCTCATGCCGAGTTTGGCGACGTCGAGATCGACCGTGTCGCGATCGAGGAGGCGCAAGACAACCCGCTCGCCGTGCTGCGCCGGGAGTGTCGAGACCCGGACATCGATCTCGTGCCCACCGACGCGCAATGAAACCCGCCCATCCTGCGGCACACGCTTTTCGGCGATATCGAGGCGCGCCATGACCTTGATCCGGCTCGTCAGCAACGGTGCCAGCGCCCGCGCCGGTTCGACGACATCGCGCAAGCGTCCGTCGATCCGAAAGCGGACGACGCAGCGTTTATCCTGGGTCTCGACATGAATGTCCGACGCGCGCGCCCGAACGGCTTCGAGCAACAGCGCGTTGATCAGGCGGATGACGGGCGAATCATCGCGGTTGTCGAGCAGATCGTCGACCGCAGCGGCACTGTCGGCGAGCGCGGCGAGGTCGGTCCCGCTGGCAGCGAGATCGGCGGCGTCGGTCGCGCTGTCGCGGTACAGAACGCGCATCCGGGCCTCGAACGTCGCCTCGTCGACTGTCGCGAAGACGACACCGTCGCCGCACCGCCGCTGCACTTCGACCAACGCCTCGAGCGCAATGCCCGCCCGGTAGCTGGCCTGCCCGCAGGCGTCGACGACGACGCCGTGACGCCGCGCAAAGGCATAGGGTAGCGGCGCAGCCGGTGTGGCCGGTGCCGGCGGAGCCGGTGCAGGTACTGGGGGAATGGCGAGATCGTCGATCATCGCTCGGTCAACGTCGCTTCCGCATTGACGATGCCGGGGTCGGGACGGCGATCGACCTTCAGATCGACAACCGACACGCCCGCGTCGCGGTCGAGGGCGGCGAGCCAGTCGACCAGCGCGTCAAAGCCCACCCCGTCGAGGCTGACCGCAACATTGGCCCCCTGCGGCTCGATCCGGGCGATCGTCAGGCCCGCCTTCGCCGCGCGGTCGGTGACCAGCGTCGACAATGTCCCCGTCCGCGCCGCAGCGATCCGCGCCACGTCAGGCCCCGCGACGCGGAGCTGCGCCGCGATCCGGTCATCACGGGCAATTTCGGTGAGCGCCGTCGTTCGCGCCGTGTCGAGCGGATGCCAGACGAGCCGGTCGAGGCCGACGACGATCGCCACCGCCGCCAGCACCCCGAGCAACCAACGTTCGCGCGCTGTCCGGTCTTCCCACCACTGGGCCGCTGCCGCCCGCAGCACCGTGCTTCGCTCCGCCTGCGCGGCCGCAAATCCGCTTGCTTGCCCACGCAGGCGACCCGCCGGTCGCATCGCGACATCGAACCTCATGTCACGCCCGCGCGAACGATCAGGTCGCCGACGGCGCTGCCCTGACCGGCGGTTACCGCGCCGCTAACGGGCGCGAGCCCCGCCGCAGTGAGCGCAGCCTGAGCGCGTTGCAATCCGCCGATGTCACCCGCCTCCACCCCCAGCGTCAGGCTATTATCCGCCGCCGACCAGCCGAGCTTGGTCCACGCCAGCCCGCCGACGGGATCGAGCGCCACGGCGACGCGCGCCAGCAGCGGTAACAGCCGCCCGCCCCCACCGCCGGGCAGCAGCCGGTCGAGATCGGCGGACAGCGGCGTACCGGGCAGCGTTGCGCGCAGCAGCGCTTCGGTCTCCGTCCGCCGCGCCGCCGCCTGGTTGCCAAGGACATGCGCGTCGGTCGCGAGGATGGCGGTATGCGCGAGGAGGCCAAGCGCAACGACCGCCGCCGCCCGGCGGAACACGCGCGGCAAAGCGCGCGCCGGTGCCGCATAGGAGCCAGCGCGCAGATCAACCGCCGGGGTACCGTGGCGCGCGAGATCGACCGTCGTTTCGGCAACCGTCGCCATTGGCAGGTCGAGGCTGATCGGCGCGCCGAATACCGCACAGGGGAGCGACCCGCCCGCCGCCCATAACGCCAGAAACCGCGCTGCCGGCACCGCAAATCCGGTCCCTGCATCGGTGCGAACAACGATCCGTTCGCCGTCGCCCATGATGTTCCAACTGCCCACCGGGGCAACCGGAAGGACAAGCGCATCGGGCACGATGCGCGCATGACCCAGCCCGGCCTCCGCGAGGATAGCGACCCACCCCGCGATCGTCTCGTGCCGCACGACGGCGACGAGATACGTCTGCGGCCCGATCATTTGACCAAGGACGATGTGAACTGCGTCGAGCGGGTCGGCGATGCGGTCTTCGATGGCGAACGGCAGCGCGGCGCGGCGCTGGCTCGCACTCGCCATCGGCAGGCCGACCGCGAGCAGAAGCACAGCCTCGGTCGGAACAAGGACGATAGTCGCGCCAACATCCCATCGCTCGACCATCACGAGCGTCTCACCCTCAAGCCGCCACGCGCCACACGTCGCCGCAACAGCGGGGACGATCGAAGTTGGCGAATCCAGCGGCATCAGCCTCACTTTGGTCGTTTTCGTCCGTCGGCCCAATGGCTATTTGTCGACACTGACTTATAAGACGGCATGGACGCGCTGACAATTTCAGTGAAAGGCCCGAGACAGTTGCGGTCGCGCGCCATGGCCCGCCGCGATGCCGCGCACATTCGCGTTGCCGACCACGAAGCCGGGCTGACGCTGATCGAGATGATCGTCGTCCTGGCGATCATCGCGCTCGTCGCCGCGCTGATCGTGCCGAGCGTTATCGGCCGCCCCGATCAGGCGCGGGTCACGGTGGCGCAGGCCGACATGAAATCGATCGGGGCCGCGCTCAAAATCTACCGGCTCGATAACGGGAATTACCCAACCACCGAGCAGGGTCTCGCCGCGCTCGCGACCAAGCCGACCACCGCGCCGGTGCCGGCAACCTACCCCGCCGATGCGTACCTGCCGCAGCCGCCGACCGATCCGTGGGGCCACCCCTATGTCTACCGCACGCCGGGATCGAACGGTGCCGGTTTTGACCTGTTGTCGCTCGGTCGCGACGGCAAGCCCGGCGGCGACGGGGTCGACGCCGATCTGCACGACACCGGCCATTGACCGCGCGAAGGCTCGCCTGCCGTTCGTCGGGGGGCGTGGGGCGCCGTCCGACCGTTGATGATGCCGGGCTTACGCTGCTCGAAATGCTCGTCGTTCTCGCGATTATTGCCATCGCCACCGGGGCGACGCTGCTGACGCTCGGCCCTCGGCGGGGCGATCCGGTCGAGGTCGAGGCACGGCAGCTCGCAACAGCGATCGGGGCGGCAACCGACCGCTCGATCGCGACCGGCGGTGCAGCGGCGATCGTTGCCGACCCGCGCGGCTACACCGTCACGGGTGAAGCGCGGCACGAATTGGCGGCGGACGTCGAGCTGCGCGGTGCCGTTGGGGTGGCGCTGCCGCTCGCCCTCGATGCGTCTCGCCCGTTCGATCTGGTCGTCGCGCACGGGGCGACGGCGTGGCGGGTGGCCTTCGACGGCGTTCGCGCCAACGTGGCTATAGCGAAGAGTCCGGCGTGACGGTTCCCGCCGACGCTGGTTTCACGTTGATCGAAACGCTCGTCGCGATGGCGGTGCTGGCGATCGCCGCGACCGGCCTGGTTCGCGCGACGGAAGGCCATGTCGACCTCATCGGCGGGCTCGAACGCCGCGTCGCCGGTGGATGGGCCGCCGACAATGCGCTGACCGAAACGCGCGTCGGGCTTGCTCCGCCGCCGACGATCTTACTTGGCCGTGCGTGGTCACCCGCCGTCGTCGCGCGCGGTAGCGACGATCCCGACATTGCCGCCGTGACGGTGACCGCAACCAGCGGCGGGACCAGCGCCTCGCGCCATGGGTTCCGCGACAGCGTCGCGCTGGCCGCACCGCAATGATCCGCGTCGATGGCAACCGCGTTGTCGATGCGCTCGCACTGGCCGTCATCGTCTCGGTTGCCGTCGCAGCGGGACCCGTGACGTGGCGCGTGCTGGGCCGCGACGACGGGCGACGCGCGGTTAGCGCCGCCGTTGCCGCCCCCGTCGCACCGCCGGTCGACTTTGGCCCGCTCAAGCACTTGGCGCCGTTCGGGCATCCGGCGCCGGTCCCGGGGGTGACCGGCGATCCGACGGCCCTTGGCCTCCAGTTGCGCGGTGTTCTCCTCGCTCGCCCCGCCGCGGCGTCAATCGCGCTCATCTCGGCGGCAAACGGACCGGCAAAGGGCTTCGGCGTCGGCGCGACCTTGCCCGGCGGGGCGATCCTCGATGCGGTCGAGTTCGACCTCGTCGTTCTGCGCGTCAACGGCCACGTCGAAACACTGGCGCTTCCGGTTAAATCCGGGGCGGCGGCGGTGCCTGTCGCAGGCGTGCCGCCGTTGACCCCCGTCGCCCCCACGACCACCACTGCCGGGCCGATCGAGCAATATCGCGCGCGGGCGCAGGACCCGGTCAGCCTGTTGGGCAGCCTCGGCGCGACCGCCGGTCCCGACGGGTACCGCGTCGGCGCCGCCCCGTCCGACGATCTGCGCCGCGCCGGACTACAGCCGGGCGATATCGTCGAAAAGGTCAACGGCGAAGCGGTCGGCGACCCGGTGCGCGATCGCAAGCTGTTCAACGACGCCGTCGTCGCTGGACGGATCCGGGTCGACGTTGTCCGCGATGGCAAGCACCTCGCCCTGTCGTTTCCGTTACACTAGGGGATAGGCGTGACGCAGAACCATTTCATCATCGCGCTCGCGGTTGCGCTTTCGTCGGCCGCCGTGACCGCGCAGGCGGCTGTTCCCGTGCCGCGCGCGCGGATCAGCGACGTCATCGTCAACATGCGCGACGTCGAGATCGCCCAGGTCGCCGAGCAAGTGTCGCGGATCACCGGTCGCACCCTCATCCTCGATCCCGCCGTCAAGGGGACGGTCAACGTCGTGTCGGCCGAACCGTTGTCACCCGACGGCGTGTGGGACCTGTTCCGGTCGGTGCTGCGGGTTTACGGCTTTGCCGCCGTCCATTCGGGCGCGGCATGGCGGATCATCCCGCAGGCGGCCGCGATCCAGGGCGGGGCGATCGCCGCCGCCGGGCCGAACGCCGCCCGCGCCGCCGATATCGTGTCCCGGGTCATCCCGTTGCGCAATCTCCCGTCCGACGCTGCGGTGCGCGTGTTCCGACCGTTGGTCGCATCGTTCGGCAGCGTCGAGGCTCTCGTCAGCCCCAACGCGATTGTCGTCACAGATTATGCCGAGAATGTCCGCCGAATCGAGCGCCTTGCCGCGCAGATCGACGGCGGCGGCGGGTCGGCGTTCGAGAGCCTGTCGCTGCGCTATGCGAGCGCGAAGGACGTGGGCGCGGCGGTGACGCGGATTTTGGGGGATGGGACGACGCCGGGGTCGCCGAAGGTTGCCGTCGATGAGCGTTCGAACACCGTTCTGGTTCGTGGCGACGCGCGGGCGCTGGCGGCGGCGCGGCGGATGGCGGCGTTGCTCGACAAGGCCGGCGGCGCGACGCCGACGACGCGGGTGTTCCGGTTAAACTTCGCCGATGCCGAAAGCATCACCAACGTACTGCGCGGCCTGACCGGCCAGTCAGCGGCCGCGAGTAACGCGGTCGCCCGGTCGCTGTCGCGGGCGCGGTCGACCCTGGGGGCGGGGACAACGGGAACCGGATCGAGCGGGCTGGCGAACAGTATCAACGGTTTGGCCCAGAATGGCGGCCCCGTACTGCCGACCGCCACTGACGCGGCGAGCGGCACTGGCGCGGCGGCCGGCGTCCAGACCGACGACCTGTCGATCCAGCCGGCTCCCGAGCTCAACGCCATCGTCGTGCGCGGCACTCCGGCGGTGATCGCGACGATCGCCGGGCTGATCGATCAGCTCGACGTCCGCCGCCCGCAGGTCTTGATCGAGGCGGCGATCGCCGAAGTGACGAGCGACGTCGCCGAACAACTCGGCGTCCAGTTCGGTGCCGGCAAGGCGGCGGTGATCGGCGGCGTCAGCGGCGGAACATCGTTTACAAACAGCGGGCTATCCCTTGGTTCGATCGTGTCGGCGCTGCTGCCGGGAACCGGAGCGGCGCTGAGCACCGGCCTGTCGATCGCCGGGGGCAGCGTGGGCAACTTCAGCGTTCTGGTGCAGGCACTCGGCTCGTCATCGAAGGCCAATCTGCTGTCGACACCATCGATCACCACCCTCGACAACGAACCCGCCGAAATCGTCGTCGGCCAGAACGTCCCCTTCCGCACCGGCAGCTACGGCACCGCCGGTAACACCCTGACTCCATTCACAACTATCGAGCGGCAGGACGTCGGGCTGACCCTGCGGGTCGTCCCGCGCATCCATGAAGGCGACTCGATCCGGCTCGAGGTCAGCCAGGAGGTGTCGTCGCTGGTGGGCGCGGTCACCGGAGCGGCCGACCTGATCACCAACCGCCGCTCGATCCAAACGACGGTGCTGGCCGATAACGGCGATACGATCGTCCTCGGCGGGCTGATTTCCGACGACCGGACGACGGTCAAGAGCCAGGTCCCAGTGCTCGGCGACATTCCAGTTCTCGGTAACCTGTTCAAATCACGGCAGACCGAGCGGGTGAAACGGACCTTGTTCGTCTTCCTGCGCCCGACGATCCTGCGCGACCGGGCGTCGATCGTCGCCGCCGCCGACGCCAAATATGCCCGGTTGCGGGCGCAGGAGGCGGGCGATCCCGAACGAAGCCTGCTCCTTCACCCGCCCGCGCTGCGCTTGCCGCTGGAAATACAGGGGCTGTATTAACCGCCTCGGTTAGGCGCTGCGTGATCACTTCGCGGTGCCGGTGTGCATGCCATAAGTGATTTGCCGTGGGGCGGCTAGCTCACATCGGCGCGGTCGCGGCCGCGTCGAGATTATCGCGCTCCGGGTCCGATACATCGCGAACATACGGGCGGCGCACGGTAGCGCGCGGGCGGCGTCTTCGACCGGCCTGATTTAGCCTCAGCCGATCAGCCGCTCGATCGGCGAGAAACGCTGAACCGCGTGGCGGGAAGCCGCGCCGGCCCGGCCGGACCCGGCTCCCCGCTCGCGCGTGGAGCCCGCGACCGTTAGAACTTCGCCCGAACCGTGGCACCGAAGGTGCGCGGCGAACCGAGGAAGGCGTTGTAGGTCTTCGACTGCGCCGTCGCATCGAACGCGACCTGGATGTAGTTCTGGTTGAACAGGTTCTGCGCGAACAGCTCGAGGCTGAGCGCCTCGCTGACCGGGGCAATGCTGACGCGGGCGTTGACGACGGTGAACGCCTTTTGCAGCTTCGTCGGGTTGAGGTCGGAGCCGGTGTTATACTCGCTGTTGTACTTGGCATCGACCGAGGCGCGACCCATCATGTGCTCGCCGAGCTTGTGGCTGTACGACGCCCCCAGCGTTGCCGACCACAAGGGAGCAAGACTGAGACGGCTACCGGGCAGCAGCGAGCAGCCCGCTGGCGTTCCGGTCGTCGCGGCGTTGCCGAATGGCAGCGAAGTGCACTTGCCTGTCGCACCCAGCGCGGGAGCGATATCGTTGCCGTACTTGGTATCGGCATAGGTGACGCCGCCGTTGATCGTCAGGCCGTCGCCCGCGAACCACACGAAGTCGACGTCGGCACCCTTGGTCGTGACCTTGGGAACCGAGATGACGGTGAACACCAGCCCGTTGAACGTGTTGAGCTGGAAGTTCTGATATTCCTGATAAAAGGCCGTAGCGTTGAACAGCAGCTTGCGATCAAGCAGCGTCGACTTGAACCCGATTTCATAGCTGTCGACCGTCTCCGGCTTGAAGCTGGTGTCGAGGTTCGGCTGGAATCGCTGGGTGCACGCCGCATTGATGGTGAAGGCGCACAACACGGTGCGGTCGAGGTTGAACCCGCCCGCCTTATAGCCGCGGGCATACGACCCGTAAACGAGCAGTTCGCTGCTGACGCGATAGTCGGCCTTGACCGTCCCGGTGACCTTCTGCTCGGCTTTACGCTGCACGTTGCGCAGCGCGTTGAAATTGGGATTTTGGAACGTACCGCAGGTCAGCGACGAGGTCCCTCCGATCAGCGCGGTCAACGCCGGGATGGCCGCACGCGCGAGTGCCGTCGTGCAGCCGATGCCGCCGTCGGTGTTGTCGTACAGCGACGTCAAGCGCTTGAGTTCGTCGGTGTAGCGCGCGCCGACGGTGATTTCGAACTTGTCCGTGACGTGAAAGTTGTTGTTGGTGAACACTGCAAGGCTGCGCTCACGCTGATTGTAAGTGTCGTTCTGGCCCTGACCGGCGATAAACGTCGTTCCCAGCGCGCGCCCGGTAACCAAGCCCAGCCGGCCACCGAACAGCGCATCGGCATACTGCTCGAACTGCTTCCCGTAGACGAGGCTGGTGTTCGCTGAGAGATCTTCGCCGGCGTAGAACGCGCCGACGAGCCAATCGAGTTTGCCGACACGGCCGGCAAGGCGAAGTTCCTCGCTGAACTGGTTGAACGTCGAGTACTGCCGATTCGGATCGTACTGAAGGATGTCGACCGACGTGTAGTCGGGATCGGTGAAGCCGGTCCGCTTCCAATGGCGATAGGCGGTGATTGATGTCAGCTTGGCGTCGCCGAGCCACGGCGTCGTCCAGTCGATCTGCCCCGAGAAGCCGGTTTCGTCGATGTTCTGCGGCGTGTCGCGGTTCGAATAGGTGACGCGGTTGAACGGGTCGACGACCGTTGCAACGCCGCCGTTGATCGGATCGAGCGCGTGGAGGATGTTCTGCGTCGTGCCCGCCTCGAGGATCTGGACGGCGGCGCAGCACGCTTCCTGCCGCTTGGTGTGATCGGCGATGAACAGGACTTCGACGTTCGACGTCGGCTCCCACAGCGCCTGGGCGCGGATGGTGTAGAAATTGCGGTTACCGTCGTCGGTCCGCGTCCGGGGCCCGGCACCCGTCAGGACCGACTGAAACCCGCGGCGTTCGCGATCGGCGAAGAAGACGCGGACGGCGAGTTTGTCGTCGACGAGCGGGACGTTGATCGCCGCCGACCCGCCATAGCCGTCGTAGTTGGTGACGGTCGCCTCGAGGTCGACCCCGAGCTTGAACGTCGGCTTGGCGGTGACGACGTTGATGACGCCCGCCGTCGTGTTCTTGCCGAACAATGTCCCCTGCGGACCCTTCAGCACCTCGACCCGCGACATTTCGCCAAGGTCGCCGAAGCCGACGCCGTTGCGCGGGCGATAGACGCCGTCGATGACGACACCAACCGACGATTCGAGGCCGAGGTTGTCGCCGACGGTGCCGACGCCGCGGATGCGCGCGGTAGTCGATGTTTCCGACGAGGTCGACGTGACCATCAAGCCGGGGGTGAGGATGGTGAGGTCCTTGATGTCCTTGACGCCGGCGTCCTGCAGCTGCTGCGCGGTGACGACGGTGACGACGATCGGGACGTTCTGCAGGTTCTGCTCACGCTTTTGCGCGGTGACGACGATCTCATCGACGTTGCGCGGCGAACTTGTCGCGGTCGCGTCGGGGGCGGCGGGGGCAGCGGCGGCGGCCCAGGCCGAGGAACCGGCGGTCGCCATGATGCACGACGCCAGCAGAACCGAACGTAGGCGCATATAGTCCTCCCCTTTGGATACGAGCCACTTACGGGCTTTCCTGCGTTGGTTATCGGCTGGGTCGCGAGACTGCAAATCTTATTCTTCGGTTCATCACGATCTAATGCCGACTGTGGCAACGGCGCACCGCATGAGGCGGTACGAGCGCGGCGTTCTGCCGCAAAAGCCGCGCGTAGCCGTTGTCGCCGTCCGCCCCAGCGGCTAGGCGCTGGGCGATGGCCGACGTTGCTTTCCCCGTGCCGCGACCGTGGCCGCGCGAGCGGCTGACGGGGCGCGCCGCCGCATTGCTGCTCATCGTGCTGATCCATCTGGCGCTGGTGCTCGCACTGCTGTTCGCGCGGTCGGCGCGTCACGCGGTTGAGCCGCCGCCGACCGTCGTCCGCCTGATCACGCTGCCCGCCGCCGCGCCCAAGCCGAAAGCCAAAGCGACACCCCGCCGCGCCGCGTCCCCCAACCTGATCAAGGCGCCGAAGCCGATCGTCGACGTCCCGCCGCAGCGGGATGCAAAGGCCGCCTTGTTCAAGACCGAGCTGTTCGACGCGATCGATATTTCGAAGCTGCCATCGCACAAAGGCGTCGCGGTCGCCGACGGCAGCGCGGGAAGCGGCACCGGGGACGCTGACGGCCTCGGCCCCGGCATCGGCAGCGGGCCGCACGGCGAGGCGCTGTATGCGGCGGCGTGGTACCGCGAGCCGCGCGACGCCGAGATCCAGCCCTATCTGCCCCGCCACCTGCCCCCGGTCGCGACCGCCGACATCATGTGCCGGACGATCGCGGGCTTCGGCGTCGAGGATTGCCAGGAGATCGGCGAGACGCCATCGGGCACCGGCCTGTCGCGCGCGATCCGCCAGGCCGGGTGGCAATTCAAGGTCAAGCCCGTCCGTCTCGGCCAAAAGTTCGAGGTCGGAACGTGGGTTCGCATTCATTACACCATCACGACGATCCCGCGCGAGGCGCAGGGGGGATAGGGGCGCCGGGCTGATACCCGCGCCGCCGCGTCAGAACGGAACGTCGTCGTCGAGGTCGTCGAACGCGCCGCCGCTGCCGCCGCCGAACGCGGGCTTCTTCGCGCCGCTACTGACGCCGCCGCCGAACCCGCCGCCGCTGGTGCTGCCGCCGCGGTCATAACCCGCGTCCCCGCCGTCGCGCGATCCGCCGCCGCCGCCATCCCGCCCGTCGAGCAGGGTCAGTTCGCCGCGGAAGCGCTGGAGGACGACTTCGCTGATGGAGCGCTCGTTGCCAGTGTTATCCTGAAACTTGCGCGACTGGATCGCGCCCTCGAGATAGACCTTGCTGCCCTTTTTCAAATACTGGCTCGCGACCTTGCCGAGGTTCTCGTTGTAGATCACGACGTTATGCCACTCGGTCTTTTCCTTGCGTTCGTTGGTCGCCTTGTCGCGCCACGTCTCGCTCGTCGCCAGCGTGAAGCTGACGACCGATCCGCCGTTGGCGAAGCTGCGGCTCTCGGGGTCCTTACCCAGATTTCCGACCAGAATGACCTTGTTGACCCCGGCCATGGAATCTCCTTTTGTAGAACAGAACGGGGATATGGCGGATCGCCACCGACTCGTCGAGTCCCGTGGTAGCGCCCGCTGCTTGAAATGGCGACTGTCTTACGCCAGAATGACGGCGACGGGCGGGCGTCATGCGGGTGGAGCGTAACATGGGGGGCGAGATCGAGGCATTGGGCCAGCTGACGACGGCGGGCCTTGCCGCGTCGGCGATCGATGGTCCGCGCGCACGCGGTGCCTGCCGCCGCCCGGTGGCCGAGCCACGCGATCCCCACGGCATCGCCCATGGCGCGTGCGCGAACTGCGGCACCATCCTGACGGGGGCGTTCTGCGCGACGTGCGGGCAATCGGCGCACGTCCACCGCAGCGTCGGCCACATTTTCGAGGAATTCCTCCACGGCATCTGGCATTTCGACAGCAAGGCGTGGAAAACGTTGCCGCGCCTGTTCTTCCGCCCCGGACGGCTGACGCGCGACTATGTCTACGGCAAGCGCGCCGGGTATATCGCGCCGCTGGCGCTGTTCCTGTTCAGCGTGTTTCTGATGTTCTTCGTCTTCGGCACGATCGGCGGGCCCGATATCAACAAAGCCCTAAACGACGCCGGGGGGCCATCCGTCGCCGATGCACGGACGAGCGTGGCCGAGGCGACCGCCGACGTACGGGGCGCACGCGAGCGGCTGGCGCGAGTCGAGGCCACGCCCGACAACCGCCCCGGCGAGGCGGGCATCCTCGGTGGGCGGCTTGCCGCGAAGGAGGCGGCGCTCGCCACGGCGCAAGGCGCGCTCGCCCGCGCCGAAGCTGCACCGGTTCCGGCCGACAAGGCGTCGGGACGGTGGCAGGACCAGCTTGCCGAGGGGGCCCGCTCCGGCAAGATTACGGTTGGCTTCGGCGGGCCGGCGGTCGAGGCGCACGTCCGCGAGGCGTTGCAGAACCCGGACTTCGCGCTCTACCGGATCGAGCAGAAGGCGTACAAGCTGAGCTTCCTGCTGATCCCGTTGTCGCTGCCGGTCGTGTGGCTGATGTTCGTCTTCCGGCGCGGCGTCCACACCTACGATCACGTCGTCTTTTCGCTTTATTCGCTGTCGTTCATGTCGCTGCTGTTCATCGTCATCGCGCTGCTCGCCAAGTTCGATCCGACTTCAGGAACGCATCAGGCGAATGGCGACACGAACATCACCGGCGGCATCGCGGCCGCGCTGATCTTCGCCGCCCCCGTGCATATGTTCGCGCAGCTGAAGGGGGCCTACCGCCTCGGCTGGTTCGGGGCGTTGTGGCGGACGATGGTCTTGTCGATCGCGTCGGTGGTCACGCTCGCGCTGTTCGCGGCGCTGATCGTCATCGTCGGTCTCGCCGACTGACGCCCTATTCCCGGCCAGCGCGCTATATCATAGCCTTGGCCAGCCAATAGGTGGCGCCCGCCCCGGCATAGGCCATGACGAACAGATACGCGAACATGAACCCCGGCCATTTCCACCCGCCGGTTTCACGCCGCGTCACCGCGAGCGTCGACAGGCATTGGGGCGCAAAGACATACCAGGCGAGAAATGCCAGCGCGGTCGGCAGCGTCCACGCGGTGCGGAGGCGCTGCACCAGCCCCTGCGGATGCTCGGCGTTGGCGTCCAAGGAATAAACCGTGCCGAGCGCGCTGATCGCGACCTCGCGCGCCGCCATGCCGGGGACGAGAGCAAGCGCGATCTCCTTGTTGAAGCCGATCGGGCGGAAGACCGGCTCGAGCGTCGCGCCGATGTGGCCAGCGACCGAATACTCGATCGCCGGGCGCGTCGCATTTGCGGGCGGCTTCGGCCACGTCGCCAGCGCCCATAGCGCGACCGCCGAAATGAGGATGATCCCGCCGGCGCGGGCCAGAAACGCCCACCCTTTCTGATACAGGCCGATGCCGATATCGCGCGGGGCGGGCCATTGGTATTTCGGCATCTCCATCAGGAAGGTCGGCGTCGGCCCGCGCGTTACCGTCCGTCGCAGCGCCCACGCCGCCACCAGCGCACCGACGACACCGAAGCCGTACAGCGCGAACATCACCAGCCCCTGCAACCCGATGATGCCGAGTAGCGGGCGGTCGGGGATGAAGGCGGCGATCACAACGGCATAAACCGGCAGCCGGGCCGAACACGTCATCAGCGGGGCGATCAGGATGGTCGTCAGCCGGTCGCGCGGCTCGGCGATCGTTCGCGTCGCCATGATGCCGGGGATCGCGCAGGCGAACGACGAGATCAGCGGGATGAACGCGCGCCCGTTCAACCCGACGCGCGCCATCAGCCGGTCCATCAGGAACGCGGCGCGGGTCATATAGCCCGACTGTTCGAGGCACAGGATGAAGAAAAACAGGATGAGGATCTGCGGCAGGAACACCACCACCGAGCCGACGCCGTGGAGTACCCCGTCGATGAGCAGCGACCGCAGATCGCCCGGCGGCAGCACCGTCGTCAGCATTCGCCCGAGCGCGTCGACGGCAGCGGCAAGCGCGTCCATCGGCACCTTGGCCCAGGCAAATACTGCCTGGAACATCAGGAACAGCAACGCCGCCAGAACGATTGGCCCGGCCACCGGATGGAGGACGACCGCGTCGAGCCGCGCCGACCACGCCCGCGCCATGCCGTGCTGCGTCGTCACCGTCGCCGCGATGGCGCGGGCCTCGCGCTGGAGGAGGACGAGGTCGGCGGTGGCATCGGCGGGCGGATGGAGCGCGCCGGTCAACAGGCGCGCGAGCGCCGCGCCGATTTCGTTCAGCCCACGTCGCCGCACCGCGACAGTCGGGACGACGGGCACCCCGAGGATGCTGCTCAGCCGCGCGACATCGATCGTCGTCCCGTCGCGCGCGGCGAGATCAGCCATGTTGAGCGCGACGACCATCGGCAGTCCGAGCCGCCGCAGTTCGAGGACGAAGCGAAGGTGATTCCGCAGGTTCGTCGCGTCGACCACCGCCAGGATGACGTCGGGCCGCGCCTCTCCGGCTTGCATGCCAAGGACGACATCGCGAGTTACTGCCTCGTCGGGCGAGCGCGGCGTCAGGCTGTAGGTTCCCGGCAGGTCGATCAGACGCACCGTCCTCCCGTCGGGAAGGACGATCCGCCCGAGCTTCCGTTCGACCGTGACGCCGGGATAGTTGCCGACCTTCTGCCGCGATCCGGTCAGCGCATTGAACAGGCTCGTCTTGCCGGCATTGGGGTTACCCACCAGCGCGACGACCGGCGCAACGACGACCGGCGCATTCATGAGCCAGCCATCCGTTCGACGACGACCATCGCCGCGAGGCTACGGCGCAGCGCGACGCCCATGTTGCCGACCCGGAGCATGAGCGGATCGCCGAACGGCGCGCGATGGAGCATCCGGACGTCGAC
>JANYFA010000107.1 GCA_025362895.1 Sphingomonadaceae bacterium
CAGCGGATGATCTTCGTCGGGATCATGACACGACCGCCGCGGTTATCGCTAGTGCCGCTGCTGCCCGCCGGCCCGCCGATGCCGCCGCAGCGCCGGTCAGCGCCGCGGTCGCTCTGACCCCGAAGAACCGCGGCCCCGACCAGTGCGCACCGGTGATCGCTTCGGCGACGTGGCTGAGCGAAGTAAAGCCGCGGTCGCCGAGGATGAAGCCGGTGTCGGTGACGAGCACGCTGTAGGTCGTGCCGTTCCAGCGGCGGACCAGCCGGGTGCCGGGCTTGAGGCGGCCCGCCGGCTTCACCGCCGGATCGTCGCCCGACGCCAGCCGCCGCGCGACCTGGTCGAGCCGGCACACGATCGCCGCCGGCAGGCTGCCCCCGCTGCGCTCCTGCAGCCGGTAGGCGATCCCGCGCGCCAGCAGATCCGGAGTCAGCCGCGGCGGGGACCGGCGGTAGACGCGCCGCCACTCGGCGCGCAGCTGCGCCGGCGACATCGTCGCCAGCGCCGCGAGTTCATCGGCGAGGCTCGCCATGTCAGGCTCGCGCCGTGTCGTTCGACGTGGCGTCACCCATGGTAGACCCCAGCTGACTTTCGGCAGGGTGTGCAGCGGCAGGCGGGAGCGCGACGACGATGCGGTATGCGAACTCGCCGCCCTTGCGCGCCTCGCGGACGATCGTGCGCCCCTTCTTGCGCAGCCCCGAGAGGAAGGCGCGGACACTGTGCGCCTGCCAGTCGGTCGCCGCGATCAGCTCGAGCGGGGTCGCCCCCTTCGCCCGCAGCAGCAGCTTGATCACGGTGTCCGACTTGCTCGTCGCCAAGGAAGCAGGCGCAACCGGCACCGATGCCGATGCGGGCGTCTTCGCGCGGCGGGCGCGGGGCGGCTTGGCCGCAGTCGCGGTATCGTTCTCGGTCGTCATGGTTCGGTCTCCCGGGACCAGCACGCCATTGCGCCGGCTCCCACGACCCGAAGCCCCGACGATCAGCCGATCGGGGCGGCGTCGACGGCGACCTACTGCCCGCGACTCACAAGATGACCAACGCTCTTCGGGCGAACGAAGTCCAGTCGGGAAAGTTGGTGGAAACCGGAATGGCCGCTTTAGAGCAGCTTCCCGAGACAAGCGGACATTCGTTGGCCGCCTGCAACGCGGCAGCTACGCGCCAATGACGGTCTTTCTGCCGGTGGGTCTGTGATCCTGAAAGCCGCCGTTGCCAGGTGGGATTCACTAAGTTGAGCAATGCCACTCTCTCGTGACACCAAGCCCCGTCCATAATGGCTAATTGGACACCCGTGACTTCCAAGAGCACCTCCGTCAGCCGCTTGCTTCCTTCGAGAGCATAAGACGTTCCAGAACCGCCGACATGGCCTTAACGGCTCGTGCCTCCTAACTAGAGACGGGCGAGTAGCATCGTCTCGCACAAGCGCGAAAGCTCGTTGCCGCTCGCGCTCGATTCCTTAAAGCTTTTCCCGAGACATGAGGGTGTTTGCGGAAGCAGGCGTTTCTTGATAATTCAATTTACCATCCGGCTGCTGCCGACATGGCGGAGCCATTGCGATGAGAATCAATCCGAAACCCGTCCTTGCGAAGACCGGTGACGACCGTGGCGAGGATCGCCAAAGATATGCGCGCATAGCCTTTGACTCCATGGCTCAGTTCGTCGGGCTATTGGATGCTGAAGGCACAGTTCTCGAGATCAACAGGGTCGCGCTGGATGGCATCGGTCTCAAGCTCGAGGATGTGGCCGGTCTGCCGTTCTGGAAGACCTTCTGGTGGCAAGTGTCGCCCGAAATCAGCGAAACTAACCGTCTCGCGGTCCTCCGCGCCGCCGCGGGCGAGTTCGTCCGTTGGGACTCGGAGATCTATGGCCGGGCCAGTGGCGCGGAGACCATCATCATCGACGCTTCACTCTCCCCGGTGAAGGACGAGCACGGCGTGGTGGTGTTCATCTGCGCCGAGGGACGCGACATCACTGAGAAGAAGGCTCACGAGCGCGAGATTGCCCGCCAGCGCGAGGAGCTAGCCCAACTGGACGTCGCGAAGACACGGTTTTTTGCCAACGTTAGCCATGAATTCCGCACGCCGTTGACCTTAATGTTGGGCCCTCTCGACGAGGCGCTGGGCGACACTCAAAACCCGCTAGGCGATCAACAGCGGGAACGCTTGGCCATGGTGCAACGCAACAGCCTGCGATTGCAAAAGCTGGTAAATTCGCTGCTGGACTTTTCGCGGGTCGAGGCTGGCAGAGTTCAAGCGTTCTACCAGGCGACCGATCTGGCTAGCTTCACGCGTGACCTGGCTAGCAACTTTCGTTCAATTTGCGAGAGGGCCGGCCTCTATCTCGAGATCGACGCTCTGCCCCTGCCTGATGCGGTATTCGTCGATGCCGAAATGTGGGAAAAGATTGTTCTCAATCTCGTTTCCAACGCCTTCAAGTTTACACTTGATGGCGGCATTAAGATAAGCGTCCGCGGCGAGTCCCGTGGCGCGGTTCTTCGTATCGAGGACACCGGCACGGGAATAGCCGATAGCGAGCTGCCGCAGATTTTCGACCGGTTCCACCGTATCGAGGGTTCCGAGGGACGCAGTCATGAAGGTACAGGCATCGGCTTGGCGCTGGTTCGCGAATTGGTCAAACTGCATGGTGGGACGGTTGAAGCCGAAAGCGTCCTAGGTGCGGGAAGCACCTTCACGGTCCGCATTCCGTTCGGCACGGCACATTTGCCTGCGGATTGCATTGACGAGGACCGAACGCAGGCATCCACCGCCACGAAGGCCGAAGCCTATGTGAGAGAGGCGCTGCACTGGCTGTCGGAGGACGGCCCCGGGATTTACGAAAGTTCTGTTGACCGGATTGAGGTTGTCGCAATCGATGCCTCGCGCCAGCGCTTGCTGGTCGCCGACGACAATGCGGATATGCGGGCATATATTCACAGGCTCCTCGGAGACCGTTGGGCGGTTGAACTAGTCCACGATGGGCAGGCTGCCCTCGATGCCGCCCGCGCGCGAAAACCTGATCTGGTGCTGGCCGACGTCATGATGCCGCGCCTCGATGGCTTCGGGCTGCTGCGCGAAATCCGCGCCGATCCCGAACTCCGCAATGTGCCGTTTATCATGCTGTCCGCCCGCGCCGGTGAAGAAGCAAGGATCGAAGGCTTGGAGGCAGGTGCGGATAGCTACATCGTAAAGCCTTTCTCGGCGCGCGAACTCATCGCCGAAGTCGGTTCCAGTCTGAACTTGGAGCGCGTTCGTCTCAAAGCAGCCCACCAACAAGCGCTGCTCATCAACGAACTCAATCATCGGGTGAAGAACTCGCTGGCGACCGTGCAAGCGATAGCGGCTCAGACGTTCCGCGAAGGGCAAAACAGCGCGGAGGGCTGTAACCTCTTCAATTCAAGGCTTGCCGCTTTGGCTCGCGCCCATGATGTGCTTACCAAGCAAAGTTGGGAAGGCGCCGATTTGGCGGATGTGGTTGATCGCGCCGTGGGGCCCTTCCAGGGCGCAAGTGAGCGCTTCATTATCGATGGCTCCAACGTCTGGCTTTCTCCCAAGCAGGCCCTGGCCTTGTCAATGGCTCTGCATGAACTCGCGACCAACGCCGTCAAGTACGGAGCCCTGTCCAACGAGGCGGGCCGGGCTCGGATCGCGTGGTTTATTGCGCCCCACAACGGATCGGGTGAACTGCACTTGACGTGGACTGAGGAAGGAGGCCCCCGCGTTGACCCGCCCTTGCACAAGGGCTTTGGCTCACGCTTGATCGAGCGTAGCCTCGCTTACGATCTCGACGGTGAGGCCAGCATCGAGTACCGACCCGAAGGCGTCGTTTCAATCATCAAGAGCCCGCTTGAGTCGGGAAAGCAATGAGTAAGCTGATTGCTGTTCGGTCAGTACTGTGACCCTCGGCCAGGCAAGTCTCAAAGTGCTCGTGATCGAAGACGAGGCGATGGTCGCCATGTTTGTGGAGGACGTGCTTGCCAGCCTCGGTCATGAGGTGCTTGCCATTGTCGGCCGATTGGATCGTGCGACGAAGCTCGTTACCGAGCTGCCAATCGACATCGCGATTGTCGACGTCAATCTTAAGGGCGAGAAATCCTATTCTCTCGCAAAGATCCTCGAGGATCGCCACATACCGTTCGTCTTTTGCACGGGTTATGGCTCCGCCGGGTTGGACGACAAGTGGAAGCACACACCCACAATTTCGAAGCCGTTCCAGGCGCATGAGCTTGCGGCGGCGATTTCACGAGCCATGCTGTCGGATGCTCAACTGGAATAGGTTCATGAGAGCGAACTACAGCCGGAGAACGTCGGCATTCGCTACTTAGGGTCCAGAAGGGCTTTGTTGCATAACGTCGCGAGAGCATAACCGCGCTTTTACTTGAAGATGTTATGAGAGGCGGACGGTCACCGGTGTTCCTATTTCGGAGAACCGATTGAGGATTGCAGCACGGACTTTGAGCTCGGTAATCTGACGA
>JANYFA010000033.1 GCA_025362895.1 Sphingomonadaceae bacterium
ATGGTCGATCTCTACTGCGCCAGCTACCCGGTCCCGCCGGCGGCGGTGACGCTCGACATCGACGAGACGGTCGATGTCGTCCACGGCGGCCAGCAGCTGTCGTTCTGGAATGGTCACTACGGGGAACGCTGCTTCCTGCCCCTCCATGTCTACGACACCGCGACCGGGCGGCCGGTAGCGATGCTGCTGCGCACCGGCAAGACACCATCGGGGGCCGAGATCGCCGGCCATACCCTCCAAGATCCACACAATCCTGACCGACAACGGCATCCAGTTCGCCGAGCAGCCGCGCAATCGCAACACCGCCTGGTCGCGCCAGAGCGGCTGCGCTTCGACATGATCTGTGAGGCGAATGACATCGAGCATCGGCTCACCAAGCCAAACCACCCCTGGACCAACGGCCAGGTCGAGCGGACGAACCGCACCATCAAGGAAGCAACCGTCAAACGCTTCCATTACGACAACCATGAACAGCTTCGGGTGCACCTCGCCGAATTCATGGCCGCCTACAACTTCGCCCGTCGGCTCAAGACTCTCAGCGGCCTCACGCCTTACGAATATCTCGCCAAAATCTGGACTGCAGAGCCCGAACGGTTCATCGTCGACCAGATCCACCAGATGCCGGGACTAAACACCTAGCGGCGGCGATAGCAGGATTGCTCACTGCTGTTGTCCAAGCACTTGGTCGTACCACCGTATTAGGAGCTGCTGATCCCGCTGGCGAAAATCAGCCGGCCCGGGCCGAGCCGGTCCAGTACCGTGTCAAGGCTGCCGGTCGCCACCGCGAAACAGCCCTCGCTGCGCCCGAGCTTGCCGGTGTCGCGCGCCATCTCGGGGGATACGTACCAAGCGGCGTGGACGACCAGCGCGCGTGTTTCGGCGTTGCTGTTGTCGTGATCGAGCCCTGCCAGCCGCATCGAGCGGCCGTGGCCGCCGACGTAGAGGTCGCGGGTGACGTACGCTCCGGCCGACGAGGCGTACGACCCCGGCTCGTTCGACAGCCGCGTGACCCACCCGCTGTGCGCCGGATCGGAGCCGCGGCCATGGGCGACCAGGTGACTTGCCGTCGTCCCGTCGTCGAGGTTGAGCACATGCAGGCGCGGTATGCGTGACGGCTGGGTAAAATCGACGATGCCAATGCGATCGACGTGCTCGAGCCGATCCCGATGCCGCGCCAGCGCCGCGCGCGCGTCCGCCGCAAGACCGGGCGAAAGCCCATCTCGGACCGGTGTCGCGAACGCGGGCGATGTGAGCACAGCACACCCAATCGCGGTACCGGCACCAAGCAATAATCGGCGCGACAATAACATGGTCATTCCCGTCACTATCTCATTTACCACCGATCGCGACCTATTTGCGCGTGCTATCGAGCACGGTCAGACGTTTACCCGTACCGCTGCTGGCGAGCGAGTCGCGGGTGATCAGCAGCGTAGCGCCGGGTGTCAGTATCGTATCCAAGTCGCGGCGGAACGCTTCCGGAAGGTGCGCGCGGGCGCGCTCGTCGGCGGTCATGTCGCCGGCTGCGGCAGCGGTTTGTGCAGGCAGCGGCAAGCGCAGCCAGTGGAAGCCGCCCTCGTCGATGGCGCGCAGCGTAAAGGCTTCGGTGGCGACGACTGGCCCGTCTATCAGGATCTCAGCCGAGCCGATCTCGACGCCGTTGCGCAAGACGATCAGCCGGCGGTCGCGGCCGCTGACGACGATCGATACCGGCCCGGCCGGCGAACGCTCGGGCGTCCAGCGATAGCTCGCGGGCGCAGAATGCGCGTCGTCGGGCGCGGCCGCGAGGACGCCCGGAGTCGTGACGACCTCAGGGACAAGCGCATCGCCGGTGATGACCACCGTCAGGCCGAGCTTCGTAATCGCGTAGAGCTTCTCGGCGAACTCGCGCGGCAGGCGGACACAGCCGTGCGACGCCGGATAGCCGGGCAGATGCCCCGCGTGCATCGCGATCCCGCTCCACGTCAGCCGCTGCATGAACGGCATCGGCGCGTCGCTGTACAGGTTCGACCTATGCTCGACCTGCTTCTGCAGGATGGTGAACACGCCGGTCGGTGTCGCATGACCGCGCCTGCCGGTCGAGACGGTCGATACGCCGATCGGCACACCGTTGCGATAGACGTAGGCGCGCTGGGTCTTGAGGCTGATGATCATCGTTACCGGGCCGAGCGGAGCCACTCCGGGAGCCCAGAGAAAGCCGCCGGGCTTGAGCTGCTCGACCGGGCCATCAGCCGCGGGCGGCGCTTGGGCGATAGCAGATGCAGCAGCTGGCAGCGCGACGCTTATAACGATTGCGAGCCTGATATTCGCTTTCCATGTGGCAAGCTGAGCCCAAGTCATAATGCTTCCTATTTCAACGTTCCGGTGCCGAGTGGCTTTGTTGCATAATGGCTCGGGAGCATGAGCAGGTGCTGTCAGTCTAACTGCAGCTCATCTCCGGTGGACGCGGGAATCCTCAAACCGCCGCGCCGTTAGCCCATGACTGTCCGCCACTCGGCAAGGGCTGCGGAGCCTTGGGCCTTGTAGTCTTGCCGGCTGACGAGGTGACGTTCGTGGTTGAAATGGTTGTGGACCGAGGCGTGGACCGCACTGAATTTCTGCAGGGTGTGCATTCGTCGAAACCGCAG
>JANYFA010000037.1 GCA_025362895.1 Sphingomonadaceae bacterium
CTGCTCGCGCAGACCGTCCGCGCGGCGGCAGTGATCCGGCGATCGAGCGTCAGCCGTCCGGCGGCGCTGCCAAGGTTGAGGTCGGCGTAGCTGACCGTCGTCGCGCGAACCGGCTCGGCAGCGGCCGGGGCGGTCGCGGCGTCGAGGCAGATGCCAGCGCACAGCGCGGTACCAACGGTGCCGAGAACGGCGCGGGCGGCGGTCGAATTGAAAGTGGTGAACATGGTGTGACTCCCTGGCTCCCGAAGCACCGGATCATCCGAAGCCTCATGCAAAAGGGTATTGCAGGGAGCGTGCCAAGTGGCCCCTGACTAGCTATCACAATAGCTTAGCCAGAACGGCCACCCGACGCCGATGACTGGAAAATGAACGAATACCAAGGTGTAGGAAAAACTACCAACCGTTGGTCTTCTCTCCCCTTCAGAAGGGGGGGGGTTATAACGAACGGAACCGTCGCAGTAGCGCGCTCGTGTCCTGCCGCCGCCCGCCCATCGCTTGCACATCGCCATAAAACTGATCGACCAGCGCCGTCGCCGGCAGCGAAATGTCCAACCGCTTCGCCTCATCGAGGACCAGCCCCAAATCCTTCCGCATCCAGTCGACCGCGAAGCCGAAGTCGTATTCGCCCTTCGCCATCGTCCCCGCGCGGTTGTCCATCTGCCACGATTGCGCCGCGCCCTTGCCGATGACATCGAACACGCTCGTCGCATCCAGCCCGGCGGCAAGGGCGAAGTGGATCGCCTCGGCCAGCCCCTCGAGGACCCCGGCGATCGCGATCTGGTTAACCATCTTCGTCAGCTGGCCGCTCCCCGCCGGGCCCATCAGCCCGATCCGCTTCGCGTAGGCCGCGAGCACCGGCTCGGCGGCGGCGAACGCGAGCGGGGCGCCGCCGCACATGATCGTCAGCGCGCCGTTGACCGCCCCCGCTTGTCCGCCCGACACCGGGGCGTCGAGCACCAGCAGGTCGTCGCGAAACGCCGCCAGCTCGCGCGCGATGCTCGCCGACACTGTCGTATGATCGACGAACAACGCCCCGGCGCGCATCGCCGCGAGCGCGCCGTCGGGGCCGAGCGTGACCTGCCGCAGATCGTCGTCGTTGCCAACGCACGTCAGCACGACGTCGGCGTCACGAGCGGCGAGGGCCGGCGTCGCCGCGCGTGCCCCGCCGTATTCGGCGACCCACGCAGCCGCCTTCGCGGGTGTGCGGTTGAACACGGTGACGGCGTGCCCGGCGCGGGCGAGGTGCCCGGCCATGGGATAGCCCATGACGCCGAGGCCGATGAAGGTGATGCTGCTCATGTGCCGCGTGGTAACGACGGCGGCCTAGATGTCCATCGCGCTAATCGTCCCGTCACCGCTGGTCACGGCGGACGTGGGGCATTAAGCGCACGGGCATGACCGCTAACGCCACCCTCGATCCGCTGCCGATCGACTTCGCCGACGTTCTGGCCGCGCGCGACGCCATCGCCGGGCAAGTCGTTCGCACGCCCTGCCTCCACAGCCGCACGCTGTCTGAGATGACGGGGGCAGAAATCTGGCTCAAGTTCGAAAACCTGCAATTCACCGCCGCCTACAAGGAACGCGGCGCCCTCAACAAGCTGCTCAGCCTCGACGCTGCCCAGCGCGGGCGCGGCGTCATCGCAGCATCGGCGGGCAACCACGCGCAGGGCCTGGCATACCACGCCAAGCGGCTCGGCATCCCGGTGACGATCGTCATGCCGCGCTTTGCCCCGGCGGTGAAGGTGCGCCAGACCGAGGGGCACGGCGCGACCGTCATTCTCCACGGCGAGACGTTCGACGACGCCGTGATCCACGCGCACATCGTCGAGGCCGAGCGCGGGCTGCTCTACGTCCCGCCGTACGACGACGCGCGGATCATGGCCGGCCAGGGAACGGTCGCGCTCGAGATGCTCGACGAGGTCCCGGCGATCGACATGCTCGTCGTCCCGATCGGTGGCGGCGGACTGATCAGCGGCATGGCGACGGCGGCGAAGGCGATCAATCCAGCGATCAAGGTCATCGGTGTCCAGGCCGAGCTATACCCGTCGATGTGGGCCAAGACCCACGGCGAGGTCGCACGCTGCGACGGTGACACGCTCGCCGAAGGCATTGCCGTCCAGACGCCCGGCGTCCTCACCTATCAGGTCGTCAAGGCGCTGGTCGACGACATCCTGCTCGTGGGTGAGCGCGATCTCGAACGCGCGGTATCGCTGCTGCTGACGATCGAGAAGACCGTCGTCGAGGGAGCCGGTGCCGCGGGCCTCGCGGCGGTTCTTGCCAATCCGCAGACGTTTCGCGGGCGGACGATTGGCCTCGTCCTGTGCGGCGGCAACATCGATACGCGGCTGCTGGCGAACGTCCTGCTCCGCGACCTCGCACGGTCGGGGCGGCTGGCACGGCTGCGGATCCGCCTCAAGGATCGGCCCGGTCAATTGTTCGAGGTCATGCGGATTTTTGACCGGCTCCAGGTCAACATCCTCGAAATCTATCACCAGCGCATCTTCACGACCCTTCCGGCAAAGGGGCTGATCACCGAAATCGAGTGCGAGACGCGCGACCGCGACCATCTCGACCGGCTTGTCGAGGCGCTGCGGGCGGGCGGGTACGACGTGCGGCCGGTGGAATTGGATTAGCGCGCCCCGTTCCCACCTTAAGCGTTCAAGCCTCTACCGTTCCCGTCCGCGGTGCCGCATATAGAGGCGTGACCGACCAGAGCTTCCGCTTCCCACGCTTCTTCGTCACCGCTCCCGCGCCGTGCCCGTATATTCCCGGGCGGCTTGAGCGGAAGGTGTTCGCCGAGATCAAGGGATCGAACGCGGGCTTGATGACCGAGGCGCTCAGCCGCATCGGGTTCCGCCGCAGCCAGAACGTCGTTTACCGCCCAAGTTGCGACGGCTGCGCGGCGTGTATCTCGGTCCGCGTTGCCGTTGACGATTTTGTCCCGAGCACGTCGCAGAGGCGACTGTTGAAGCGCCACGCCGACCTCGACGTCGCCGCGTGCGCGCCGTGGTCGACCGAGGAGCAGTACGACCTGATGCGGCGTTACCTGATGGCGCGTCACCCCGAGGGCGGCATGGCGGCGATGGATGCCTACGACTTCGCCGACATGGTCGAACAGACCCCGGTCGACACCGTCGTCGTCGAATATCGCGAGCCCCACCCCGACGGGAGGGGCGCGCTGGTTGGCGCGTGCGTCACCGACAAGCAGACCGACGGCTTAAGCATGGTCTACAGCTTCTTCGACCCCATGGGAGCACGCTGCAGCCTCGGCACCTTCATCATCCTCGATCACATTGTCCGCGCGCAACGAGCAAAGCTGCCGTACGTCTACCTCGGCTACTGGATCGCTGGGCGACCGCAGATGGACTATAAGACGCGCTTCGCACCCGTCGAGCGGCTGACGTCGCGAGGGTGGCTGCGGGGGTAATGTAAGTCGCATGGCAGGCACGTGATCGCTCGTCGGCGCCTCATGCATCGGTACGCACCGGAATGCGCCGCAACGTTCTCCGACGCTTGCCTCCGCACATGCGGCGCTGCCCCCCATTGTCCCAGAACTCCCCCCAATCGCGAGGTTATTGTACATCGTCGCGCTTCATTTGGGGAACATAGACATGCGCAACTTGGCCATCTTAACTGCGATATTGGCGACACCTTTGATCGACGGTGCCGCGCTTGCCGCGACGAACCATACAGGGGACACCGGGGCGAACGCCGCGTTCAGTAACTATCAGCCGGTGCTGGCGCTGACAAACATCTTCAATCCCAATGGTATCTATGCCGGGTCGTCGAGCAGCGGCCTCGTCGATAACGCGACCTTTTACCCGATCGGCAGGTTCGCCAATTCGCTGGCAACTACGCCGTTGGCGGCAACGCCGACGGCGAATACGTCTCGAGAACGGCTTTCACGGGGGCGTTTGCCGTCATCGGCACGCGGTACGGCACCCTTGGCCCCACCGGCTTCAACCTGCCCGATCTGCGCGGCGCGACGATCGTCGGGGCGAGCTCGTCGGACGGTCAGGGCGCGACCGGCAATTATGGCGTCGCCACCGTCGCGGGATCGGCGAGCACGACGCTCTTCGTCGCGCAGTTGCCGTCGCACGACCACACCCTGCCCGGCGGCGGGACGACGTCGGTCGTCGGCAGCGGCGACCCGGTCACCCACGCCGAACCGTCACTCGCGATGACGTGGCTGATCGCCACTGGCGGCTATTATCCGGGGTCCGGCGCGACCGTTGAGATCGGCACCATACGTGCCTTCGCCGGAGACTACGTGCCCCGCGGCTGGCGCCCAGCGGACGGCGAGGTCGTCAGCGCGAGCGACGCACCGTTCCTCGCCGGGGTCATCGGCAGCCGCTTCGGCGGCGACGGGATCACCACGATCGGCCTGCCCGACCTGCGCGGACGGACGATCGTCGGGGCCGGCAGCGGAGCCGGACTGACCCCGGCGCGCTCGGTGACACCTTCGGCAGCAATGCCCCGACCATCCTCACGCTCGGCAACCTGCCGGCGCATGATGACACCCTCCCCGCTGGTTCGACCGGCAGTGTCGGGTGTGCGGATGTCTCAATCGACAATCGGCAGCCGTCGCTGGGTCTCAACTACATCATCGATATCAGCGACGGTGCGTTTCCGGACCGCGGCGCCGGCTTCGATGCGGAGCGAAATTATATCGGCGAGGTCGTCGCCTATGCCGGCACGGTCGCGCCGACAGGCTGGGCCTTTGCCGACGGATCACTGATCAATCTTTATTCGAGCGTCGCCTTGTTCTCGATTCTCTGCACATCCTATGGCGGCAACGACGTCTCCAACTTCGCGCTGCCCCACCTGCGCGGCCGCGCAATTATTGGTGGCATTGGCACGTATCGCAGCGGCCTCCAGCCGGGCGATAAATTCGGCGCGGAAACAATCCAGCTGACGGCGGCCAACCTGCCGAGCCACTACCACGACTATACGACCGGCACCGTCCCCGAACCGGCAAGCTGGGCGTTTATGATCGCCGGGTTCGGCGCGGTCGGGTCCATGTCCCGCCGGCGCATCGCGCGGGTCGTGGCCGCACGCCTAACGGCGACCGGCGGCTCGCC
>JANYFA010000007.1 GCA_025362895.1 Sphingomonadaceae bacterium
GCCCATCCCCGCAACCATGCCAGCACCCGAAATCGCGCCGTTCCCCGCGCCACCGGCAACTGCGACCAGCTCACATCGCCGACCGGCAAACCGGGTCGGAAAAACCCCGGCAGAAAGGCTCATGAATAAGACGGGCTAGTGTGTGCCGATCCAAGCACGCAGGATGAGAGAGACGACGCCGACGGTCGCGACACCGGCTGCCCACAGTGCGACGAACCATAGCCAGCGCTTGAGGCCCGGCGGCAGGGTTTTCAATGGTAGCCCTCGTGGCCGACCTTGCCGCGGAACACCCAATAGGCATAGCCGGTATAGGCTAGGATAATCGGCACCATGATGCTGACACCAACCAGCATGAACACTTGGCTGGCGGGCGGCGCAGCGGCGTCCCAGATGGTGATCGACGGCGGCACCAGATACGGAAACATGCTGTTGCCGAGGCCGATGAAGCTGAGCAGGAAAACACCAAGCGTCAACAGGAATGGGGCGAGTTCCGCGCGACGCGACAGGCTGCGAACGAATAACACCGCCGAGATCCCGACGAGGATCGGCACCGGCGCGGTCAGGTAGAGACCCGGCGCGTGCAGCCAGCGGGTGTAATAATGGTAACTGAGAAACGGCGTTGCGGCGCTGACGGCGACAACCGCGCCCAATGTGGCAGCGCCGAGCCACGGCGCGAGACGGAAACACCGTTCCTGCAGCAGCCCCTCGGTTCGGTATATCAACCAGCACGCGCCGAGCAGGCCGTAGCCGATGACGACTGCAGTTCCGGTCAGCAAGCTGAACGGGGTAAGCCAATCCCACCAGCCGCCGCCGTAGCTGCGGCCCGTGACGACAATGCCCTGCAGGATTGCACCGAGCGTGACGCCCTGCGCGAACGATGCCAGCGTCGATCCGAACGCAAACGCGACATCCCATAGCCACAGCCGGCCCGTCCGCGTCCGAAACTCGAACGCGACGCCACGAAACACCAGCCCGAGCAACATCGCGATGATCGGCACGTAGACAGCCGGCATGATGACGGCATACGCGAGGGGGAACGCCGCGAGCAACCCGCCACCGCCGAGCACCAGCCACGTCTCGTTACCATCCCAAACCGGCGCAATCGAGTTGATCGCCGCACTGCGCGCGGCTCCCTTGGCGATCCATGGGAACAGGATACCGATACCGAGGTCGAAGCCGTCCATCGCGACATA
Source organism: Sphingomonadaceae bacterium (assembly GCA_025362895.1). Lineage (GTDB taxonomy): Bacteria > Pseudomonadota > Alphaproteobacteria > Sphingomonadales > Sphingomonadaceae > Polymorphobacter_B. The sequence continues at coordinate 1,194 of JANYFA010000007.1, forward strand.
GGCGAATACCGCGAAGGCGATGATCCCAGCCCAGACGACGGTAAGGTCGATATTCACCACTATTCCGCCGCCGTCGGGATCGAATGATCAAACAATAGTGCGGGCGTGATCCCCGCCGTTCGTGTCATATCGCCGCGTGCCGGGCCGCTTTCCCCCGGATGCGGCGAATGGCCCATCAGCTTGAGAATGAACCATGTGCCGGTGCCAAAAACGACGAAGTAAACGATGACGAAGGCGATGAGCGACGAGGCCACCGCCGGAGCTTGCAAGGGCGAGACCGACTGCTCCGTTCGGAGCAAGTGGAAGACAGTGAAAGGCTGCCGCCCACTTTCGGTCGTCGCCCAGCCAGCGATGACGGCGACAAAGCCGGTCGGCCCCATCAGAACGGCGAAGCGATGGAGCCACGGCCAGCGGTGGAGATTGCCGGTCGCTCGCGCGAGCAGACTCCATGCCCCCAGGGCGGCCATACCGACGCCAATCCCAACCATGATCCGGAAGGTCCAAAAAACGATACCCACCGGAGCCCAGTCGCGTCGGGGAAAGGCGTCAAGGCCCGCGATCGGCGCATGCAGATCGCCCTTGAGGACGAGCGAGCCAAGGTTTGGCAGTTCGACGGCGTGGCGCATGACGCCATTCACCTGATCTGGAATGCCCACCAGCGTTAGCGGCGCGCCGTTTGGGTAACTCCGGTAGTTGCCCTCCATCGCGGCGATCTTGGCCGGCTGATAGGCGAGAGTATTCGTGCCCTGCGTATGTCCGGCAACAATTTGCAGCGGTGCGACGATCGCCGCCATCCACATCGCCATCGAGAACATCACCCGCGTGCCCTCGCTCGGGCCTTCGCGATGGTGGCGCTCGCGCAGAAGATGCCACGCGCCGACGCCGCCGACGACGAACGCAACCGTCAGATACGCCCCAAGAACAGTGTGGACGACGCGATACGGCATCGACGGGTTGAAGATCACCGCCCACCAATCCAGCGGAATGAACTGCCCGTTCGTGTTGACGCCGTAACCTTGCGGCGTCTGCATCCACGAATTCACGACGATAATCCAGAACGCCGAGATGAACGTCCCCGCCGCAACGGCCAATGTCGCAGTAAAATGCAACGCGCGCCCGACGCGCTCCATGCCAAACAGCATGACACCCAGAAAGCCCGCCTCGAGGAAGAAGGCGGTCAAAACCTCATACGCCATCAGAGGGCCGATCACCGGCCCCGCCTTGTCGGAAAAGACCGCCCAATTTGTCCCGAACTGGTACGCCATGACTATGCCCGACACGACACCCATACCAAAGGCAATGGCAAATATTTTCAGCCAGTATTTGAATAACGTCAGATAAACTTCGCGCCCGGTCCGCAACCACAGCCCCTCGAGCACGGCGAGGTAGCTTGCGAGCCCGATCGAGAAGGCGGGAAAGATAAAGTGAAATGAGACGGTGAAAGCAAATTGCGCCCGCGCAAGATCGATGGCCGAGGCATTAGCAAACATCAGGAAAACCTGATTGGGTCGAAATATGGCATGCTTCGCATTACCAAGGGGCACGGTTGAGTCGAAACCAACACGTTATCCTTCAAGCGCCGGTGTGCTGAGTGCCCTCTACACCGAACAGGGCTGTGCGGCGAGTCTGCTGAAACAAATCAGCCTAATGCCAAAAGGGCATCGGCAGCGCTTACCTCCGGGCGCTCACAGGCGGTCGGCGCCGCCCGATCGCGCCAATGAGGCCAAAACCAACTACCAGGAACATCCACGCCGCAGGTTCAGGGGCTCCGCTCACCGCTGGTGGCACAAGTACTTGATGCGTTAACTGGATTGGCGGTTGGCGTCCGTCGCCGGCTCCGCCGCCGCTATAGCCACTCCCGCCACCGTAGGCACCGATTCCTCCACCATAGCCCCCAACGCCATATCCAAATCGATTAGCGCTATCGTTCGCGGCAAATATCGACGGCGTGTCCGCTGGAGGCGAAGAAGCTAGGGCCGCGCCCGTGCCACCAATTACATCGCCGCCGGTGACCGGCAGCCCCGTGCCTCCCGCGACAATCGAAGGCGCACACGGCAACGCTGACGCAAGTCGCTGCTCGCCATGCGGCGCCTTATGATCGAGACGGTTGGCGGCATGATGCAGCACATGCGCGAAAGCGTGGCGCGCAGGGGGGCTGACAGCAAGAATCGTCGGCGGCACGACCGCGGCAGGGCAGACACACATCGCCAGAACTTTGGCTCTAATCACAAATAAACCTTACGCAACTTCAACAACTAACTAATTCACATTAGCCATAAATGTTCCTTTAAGAAACTAAAAGATGGGTTAACGCCGACATATTGCCGCAGAACGTTCTGCGTTCTGTGCGCTTGAGCGCCTTGCGCCTATGTCCCGTACTTATGAGTGGCTTCGTACCGCCCGCACCCATTCCCCTAGCCCGGCCGCTATCGCGTCTTGCCGGCGCGCGTATGTTGCTGAGCGATCCACTCGGGATGTGGACCAGCCGCCATTTCGACGAATGGGTTCTCAGCGGACAATCACTTTTAGGCCATATCACCATCGTCAGTGATCCTGCGGCAATCCGCTCATTCATGATCGATCGAGCGGTGAACTACGTTAAGGACGATCTTCAGCTTCGTGTTCTTAAACCGACACTTGGCGAAGGGCTGTTCACGGCTGACGGTGCAGCGTGGAAGACCCAACGCCGTGCGCTCGCCGCGCTGTTTACGCCGCGTAGTGTTGGCGGCTTCGCGCCGGGCATGGCGGCGGCGGCGACGGCTCTTGTCGATCGCTGGGTGACACGCGGGCCGCGACGAGTCGTCCAGGTCGATCGCGAAATGACCCGGCTGACTCTCGACGGTCTCGATCGGTCGATCTTTTCAGGTGCCCTGACCCGCGACCGTGCGGCTGTCCATGAGGCACAGGCCTATTTCGCTGCGATGGGCGCGATCGATCCGCTAGATCTGTTCGGCGCACCCGCGTGGGTGCCGCGTATCCGCCGGTTGCGGACGCGCCCTGTGACGCGATTCTTTGAAGCACTGGTGGAGCGGATCGTCGCAGATCGTCACGCCCTTCTCGCGGATAAACCGGGGGCGGCACCGCGCGACCTACTGACCTTGCTGTTCGAAGCGCGCGATGCCGAGACCGGCGAAGGGCTGTCGCGGGCGATCGTTCGCGATAATGTGCTCACGTTCCTGGGCGCCGGCACGGAGACCACGTCGAGTGCGCTCACCTGGGCACTCTATTTGTTGTCGCAGGACCATATGGCGCGTGAGCGAATCGAGGCCGAGGTCGACGCGGTCGTCGGTGCGCGCGACGTCGTGGCCGATGATCTGCCACATCTCGTCTGGACCCGAGCGGTGATCGACGAGACGCTACGCCTTTATCCCACCGCGCCGCTTATCCAGCGGATGGCGGTCTCTGCCGATAGGCTCCGCAATGTTGCCATCCCGGCGCGCTCGACCGTCGTGTATGCGCCGTGGGTCCTCCATCGTCACCGCAAATTATGGGAGCGGCCCGAGGTCTTCGATCCGACCCGCTTCCTGCCGGGCGCGCCGGCGATCGACCGCTTCGCGTACCTGCCGTTCGGGGCCGGGCCGCGGATCTGCATCGGCGCTAGCTTCGCGCTCCAGCAGGCTGTCGTGTCGCTAGCGACGATTGTCGGGCGACTTCGCGTCGACCTGCTCGCGGGGACCGCCGTGATGCCCGAACACCGGATCACACTGCGGCCGAAGGGCGGCTTGCCGATGTTGGCCACCGCGCGCTGAACAAAGTCATGCTTGATGGCGGTCTGGAACGTAAAGCAGCTGCAGTTCTGAACCCGTTTGGCGGTTGAAGCGGAGGCGTCGACGGCGCATGGAGCATGCCATGACCAGCACCGCTTCCTCCGTCACGGGCCTAATCGTCGCGCACCACCTCGGCGAAGCGGCGGGCGGGCTGGTCGCGGCGCACCCGGCGGTCGCCGAAGCACGGACGATCAACCTGACGCGGCGGTGGGACCTGCCGACCGATGTCGACGTCGTATTCGCGCTACACAGCGCGACCGACCCGACGGCGCACCACGTGCCGCGTCCCACCGGATGGCCGGGTCGTGTCAAATTCGTCCAACTCGCGTCATCGGGCAGCGACGGCTATCCCGAGTGGCTGGGCGACGGGCCAGTCGTTGCATCGTCCGCCGGAACCAGTGCCCCGGCAATCGCCGAGTTCGTGCTCGCCGCGATGTTGATGGTTGAAAAACGGCTGCCCGAGATGGTCGTCACCGACGGCGTATGGACGCCGCAGGCGATGGTCGTCGCCCGCCCTCTCGGGACTCTCGATGGCCGGACCCTCGGATTGCTTGGTGTCGGCGAAATCGGATCGCGGGTCGCCGCGCTGGCAACCGCGTTCAATATGACGGTCGTCGCCCATCGCCGCAGCCAAGCTGCGATCGATGGTATCGAGTTGGTCAGCTTCGAGGATTTGCTGCGCCGATCGGACCACCTCGTTATCGCCGCACCGCTGACGGCGGCAACCAGCGGGATGATCGGTACCGATGCCTTGTCGCGCGTCAAGTCCGGGGTTCATATTGTCAATATCGCGCGCGGCGGGCTGATCGATACCGCCGCACTCATCGCGGCGCTTAAAGCCGGGCGCGTCGGCTTCGCCAGCCTCGATGTAACCGATCCGGAGCCGCTTCCGCCCGGCCACCCGCTATGGACCGCACCAAATGTCCGCATCACGCCGCACATCGCGTGGAGTTCGCCTCGAACCGGCCAGCGCATCTTCACACTATTCGGCGAAAACGTCGCGCGATTCGCACGCGGAGAACGGCTGATCAATCAACTTTAGGGCGTTCCGGACTAGACGTTTTATCAAAGTATTTAAAAGAGGCTAAGGCTTTGTCTTTTAAGCAGGACCTGACAACGGGGAAACCCTTGCTCGGCACATTTATCAAGACGCCGCATCCGCATGTGGTCGAGGTGTTGGCCACGGGTGGGCTCGATTGCCTGTGCATCGATACCGAACATGCGCCGTTCGGCCGGACGACGATCGACTTGTGCCTGATGGCCGCGCGGGCCGGGGGTATTCCAGCTTTGGTCAGGCCGGCGAGCGGCGCACCGCATGAACTGTTGAACGCGCTCGACTGCGGCGCCGACGGGGTCGTCGTCCCGCACATACGCACGGTGGACGAAGCCCGCCAGCTTGCCCGTCACGCGCATTATGGTCCCGGCGGACGCGGCTATGCGGGATCGACGCGCGCCGCCGGTTATGGCTTGGTCGGGATCGGCGATCACCTCGTCGCGAGCGCTAGGCGAACCGCCGTCATCGCTCAGATCGAGGATGCTGAAGCGCTCGATACCATCGACGCGATTGCCGCCGTCGAAGGCGTAGATGCTGTGTTCGTCGGGCGGATCGACCTGACGATTTCCCTTGGTTGCGCCTCGCCCGACGATCCGCGTGTGGTCACGGCGGTTGATCATATCGTCGCCGCATGCCGCCGCTCCGGTCGGGCATCGGGCATGTTTCTCTCGCGCCCCTCCGACGTGCCGGAGTGGCGGGCAAAGGGCGCGAGCCTATTTCTGCTCGCGTCCGACCATAGCTTCATTCGTGCCGGTGCTCGTGCGCTTCGAAGCGAGGCTGGGATGAATTGAGATCGAGGTGAGGGGATCGAAAGAACATACGGCTCGATCGCCCGTCGGCAGCGTCTAGCCGCGATACGCCTGCGCGAGCACCGCGACCTCGTCGAATATCGTCCACTCCTCGACCACCAACGGGCCGGCAAAGCGCATGTGCGTCATGCCCATGACCGCGACGCCGCGCCCGGCGGGAACGTCGCCAAGCAGCCCGCCGGGGCGAGTCGTGCCTTCGAGCACCCAGCGCACTGCGACGATCAGGCCATCGGTTTCGTCCGACCAGCAGACATGCTCGACGCGCATCGTCGCGTCGGGCAGGCTCGTCAGCATCGCGATGAAAAGCGCACTTAGATTCCGTGTTCCAGCCGCAATGCGCCCGCCGCCCCAATGCGCGATCACGGTCGACGAGATCGCCAGCGAGCACGTTCAGGTGATGACCCGCGACCCCGATTATTTCCTGCAGCACATGAAGAATTACGGCGCGCTGTTCCTCGGCGCGCGAACCAACGTCAGCTTCGGCCACAAGGTCATCGGCACCAACCACACGCTGCCGACGAAGAAGGCGGCACGCTACACCGGCGGCCTGTGGGTCGGCAAATTCCTCAAGACCTGCACCTATCAGCGGGTGCTGACCGACGAGGCATCGGCGATGATCGGCGGTTATTGCAGCCGGTTGTGCGCGCTCGAAGGCTTTGCCGGCCACGGCGAACAGGCGAACATCCGCGTCCGCCGCTATGGCCATCGCGAGGTGCCCTATGCCGGCAAGGTCGAGGCACTGGCCTGACACGCGCGGGATCGCCGCGAAGCAAAGGTAAGCCCCAATGACCGCGATCACCCTGCCGCGCACGCCGAGTTTCCGCCTCGATGGCCGCCGGGCGATCGTCACCGGCGCAGGGCGTGGCATCGGCCTTGCGCTTGCCGCCGCGCTCGCCGATGCGGGGGCGGCGGTAACGCTGATCGCGCGCTCGGTCGATGAGATCGAAGCAGCAGCAGCGGCAATCGTCTCCGAGAGCGGGACGGCGCTGGCGGAACGGCTTGACGTCTCGAACCTCGCCGAGGTCGCGGCGTTCTTTGCCGGCCGCCCGGCCTTCGACATCCTCGTCAACAATGCCGGGACGAACCGGCCCAAGTCGATGCTGGTGGTGACCGAAGGCGACTACGACGCGGTGGTTGACCTCAATGTCAAAGCGACGTTCTTCGTCGCGCAGGCGTGCGCGGCGCGGCTGGTGGCGGAGGGCAAGTCCGGCAGCCTAATTCACATCGGCAGCCAAATGGGCCACGTCGGCGGACCCAATCGTAGCCTTTACTGCGCGTCGAAATGGGCGCTTGAAGGCATGTCGAAGGCATTCGCGCTCGATCTCGCCGAACACGGCATCCGTTCAAATACAATCGCGCCGACCTTCATCGAGACGCCTCTGACACGCCCCTATTTTGACGATCCGGCGTTCAAGGCGTCGGTGCTCGCCAAGATCAAGCTCGGACGCCTCGGCACGCTCGAAGATTTGATGGGTGCGGTCGTGTTTCTCGCATCGGACGCCGCGGCACTCATGACCGGAACAAGCATCGTCGTCGATGGCGGCTGGACTGCAGAATAACCAAAAGCTGAGCCCTATTGTGACGAGGCTCTCTTCAAATTTGTTGATAGACCTCTGTTTTGATGAACGCAGATTCAGGCCATTTACACTCGGCTTGTCCAAGGGTCCTATTGAAGCGTGAAAGTCGCTCAGGCGCTTGACGTGCTCGACCCTAGCCCCGACTTCACGGTGCTGGCCACGCAGTTTGAGCCGCCGCAACGGCGTGAGGGATAATGAACACCGACGATCTGCCGACAGAAGGCGCGAACAAGCGGCTCAACCGCATGGTCGCCGTCACCGTCGTTGTGCTGTCGGTGTGTCTTGGCCTCTGTAACATCAAGGACGGCAATATCGTTCAGGCAATGACGCAGTCGAAAGCCGATGCCGTCGACACCTGGGGCGAGTATCAGGCAACACGGACGAAGTTCCACATCGACGAGAGCGCCGCTGCCGAACTCCAATTGGTCGGTGCCGGTCCGAAAGCCGACGCGCGCGCCGCCGAACTTGCGAAAGAAATCGCCAAATATAAGGCCGAATCACCGACACTTCGGGCGAAGGCAATAGCGTTCGAGGCGAAATACGACGCGCTGAATGTCCACGACGATCAGTTCGACGCGGCCGACGCGCTAATGTCGATCGCGGTATCGGCCGCAGCGGTGTCGGCGGTGGTCGACATTTTCGCCGTGCTCGCCGTCGCTTGGGTGTTTGGCGCGTTCGGCATCGTCATGGGGCTCGCGGGCTTCCTTGGCTGGGCAATCCATCCGGCGTTTCTGGCGACCTTCCTGAGCTGACGCCGATCGGACTGGAGTAATGATCAACGCGAAGGGGCCGCGGAAGAGCCATTCTCAGCCATTCAGAAGCGCATCGCCCCCCCCCAATGCAGTCGTTTCTTCATGTTGGGCTATTCCATCGGGCTGCAGCAGGGTTACGGTTTGATCCTGCGCGGCTGCCGGTTGAAAGCGAACGCGATCGAGCTTGATTTATCGTACACGTGACAACCGATCACTGCTTCTGCCTACGATGAGCAGCTCCCCTTCAAGCCGATTTACAGCCGCTTACAAGACGCAAGCATCTAGCCCGTCTTATTCATGAGCCTTTCTGCCGGGGTTTTTCCGACCCGGTTTGCCGGTCGGCGATGTGAGCTGGTCGCAGTTGCCGGTGGCGCGGGGAACGGCGCGATTTCGGGTGCTGGCATGGTTGCGGGGATGGGC